>NZ_JBFTJD010000017.1:0-100953 GCF_056395245.1 Arthrobacter sp. 10L430
GACCGCGGCGTCACGCTGGACCGCACGTACCAGCTCAATGTCGGCGGCAACATGGACTTCAAGAACATGCTGGAGCGCGACCGCCTCGAGTCCAAGAAGATCTCCAAGACCCAGGCCGTCACCTCGAACGTCGAGGCCGAACTGGCTGCGAAGGACGTTCACATCGGCCCGTCGGACTACGTCCAGTGGCTGGACGACCGCAAGTGGGCCTTCGTCCGGCTCGAGGGCCGCAACTTCGGCGACGCCCCCGTCTCGCTCGAATACAAGCTGGAGGTCTGGGACTCACCCAACTCCGCCGGTGTGATCATCGACGCCATCCGCGCCGCCAAGATCGGCCTGGACCGCGGCATCGGCGGGCCGCTCCTGTCGGCTTCGAGCTACTTCATGAAGTCCCCGCCGGAGCAGTTCAATGACGACCTCGCCCGTGAAAAGGTCGAGGCCTTCATCCGCGGCGACCTCAAGCGCTAACCCCCGCGACGCTCCCTCAGATCCTGCAGGTCTTGACCCGACGCTCCCTCAGATCCTGCGGGCTTCATCCGGACGCTCCATCAGCTTTTGCAGGTTTCCACGCGACGCTCCCTCACTTTCGGGGGGTCTGTCAATTATTCGGTGTAACCGGGGTTGTTTCTTGTTCTAATTCCTGCCGGCGGACAGGCGTCCATCGAAAGTGATCTCGAAGGCGTTCAGGGCGGCCTTCCAACGGTTGCTCCAGCGTTTTCGGCCCTTGCCGGTGGGGTCCAGGCTCATGACCGCCAGGTAGACGCACTTCAGCGCGGCTTGTTCGGTGGGGAAATGGCCGCGGGCGTTCACAGCTCGGCGGATCCGTGCATTGATGCTCTCGATCGCGTTGGTAGTGCAGATCACTGTGCGGATCTCGTTGTCGAATTGCAAGAACGGAACGAATTCCGCCCACGCATTGGTCCAGAGTCCGATGATGGCCGGGTACCGCTTCTCCCACTTGCCGGAGAACTCCGCAAACCGGTCCAGCGCGGCTGCCTCGCTCGGCGCGGTGTAGACCGGCTTGAGGTCCTTGGCGATCTGCGACCAGTCCTTCTTCGAGGCATAGCGGAAGCTGTTGCGCAGCAGGTGAACGATGCATGTCTGCACGACGGTCTGCGGCCACACCGTCGCGACTGCATCGGGCAGGCCCTTGAGACCGTCACAGACTACGATGCAGCAGTCGGCCACGCCGCGGTTCTTGATCTCGGTCAGCACCCGCAGCCAGTACTTCGCGCCCTCGCCGTCGCCGTGCTCGCCGGCCCAAAGTCCGAGGATGTCCCGGGTCCCGTCCACCGTGACGGCCAAGGCGACGTAGATCGGTCGGTTCGCGACCTGGCCGTCGCGGATCTTCACGTTCACGCAGTCGATAAAGATCACGGGGTACACCGGGTCAAGCGGGCGGTTCTGCCACTCGCCCATCCCCTCCAGCACCCGGTCAGTGATCGTGGAGATGGTCTGTTTGGACACCTCGGCGCCATAAACCTCGGCCAGGTGCGCCGCGATCTCGCCATGGGTCAGGCCCTTGGCCGAAAGTGAGATCACCAGGTCGTCCACACCGGTCAGCCGGCGCTGCCGCTTGGCCACGATCCGCGGCTCGAACGACGCGTCGCGTCCCTGGGCACCGATATCTCCACCGGCCCGGCCTCGGTCAGCAGCGCCTTGGACCGCCGGCCGTTACGGGAGTTGCCGCCGTCGCGGCCGGCCGGATCGTGCTTGCCGTATCCCAGATGATCGTCCAGTTCGCCGTCCAACGCCGACTCCATCACCAGCTTGGTCAGCTTCTGCAGCAGGCCGCCCTCCCCGGTCAGCTGCAGTCCCTCGGCCCGGGCGCGCTCCGTCAGCTGCCGAACCAGTTCCTCATCCACCGCATCGATCGCAGCGGCTGTCACATCCGTCACAGGGCTCTCCTTCTTCCTCAGGAGTTACACCGGTAAATTTACAGTCCCCTTTCGGGTGGGGGAGCGCCGGTGCTTTGGCGGGATGCGGGACCAGGAGAGGAAGTGACTGCCGGCGGTGAGCTGCGCAGGTTACCCCGCCAGGGCCTGGAGCCGGGCAGGGCGCTGTTCCGCGGCGGCGTGGTAGCTTTCGAGCGTGATGGCGGCGGTGCGTTGCCAGCCGGAGTTTTCGGCGTGGATAGAGGCGGCGCGGCCCATGTGGTCGCGGGTGGCGGGGTCGTCGTAGAGGGCTTCCAGCGCGTCGGCCCAGTCGGCGGCGCGGTGGCCGTCCACGAGCAGCCCGGTCCGTTCGTGGCTGACGGCGCGGGTCAGCCCGCCGACGCGGGTGGCGACCACGGGGGTGCCGCAGGCCTGCGCTTCGAGGGCGACGAGGCCGAAGGATTCGCTGTAGGAGGGCATGACGACGACGTCGGCGGCGCGGTACCAGGCGGCCAGTTCGGGCGCGCCGACCGGCGGGTGGTGGGTGACGACGTCGTCCAGTCCGGCGGCGCTGACGAGGGATTTGAGGTTGAAGTCCTTGGCGCCGCTGAGCTCGCCGAGGACGGTGAGTTTCAGGTCGATGTCGGGGCGGCGCTGGCGGAGCAGGGCGGCGGCCTTGAGCAGGATCTGCGGGCCTTTGAGCCGCTGGATCCGGCCGGCGAAGAGCAGGTGGAACGCGCCCGGCCCGATGCCGTGGGCGGTGCGGGAGCGGGCGCGGAACGCCGGTGTGAAGACGGACAGGTCGACGCCGGGGGGTGCGACGTCGATGTGGTCGAAGTCGGCTCCGTAGTGGGAGACGAGTTCGGCGGCTTCGGCGGTGGTGTTGGCAATCAGCCGGGTGGCGCCGTCCACGATCCGGTGTTCGCCGTCTTCGCGGCGGCGGGGTTCGGGTTCCTCGCCGGACTGCAGCAGGAGGTTTTTGACCTTGGCCATGGTGTGCATGGTGTGCACCAGCGGCACGTTCCACAGGGCGGACAGTTCCAGGCCGGCGCTACCGGAGACCCAGTAGTGGGAGTGGATGAGGTCGTAGCGGCCGTGGGGCTGCCGGGCGCGGATGCGTTCGATTTCGGCGACCATGGCGTGCAGCAGTTCGGGGAGTTCCTCTTTGGGGAGTTTGCGGGGCGGACCGGCCAGGACGTTGTGGACGCAGACGCCGGGATCGGGGTGTTCGACGGCGGGCTGGCCGGCGGCGGTGGACCGGGTGAAGATTTCCACTTCGATGCCGGATTCGGCCAGGGCCGAGGCGAGGCCCCGGACGTAGACGTTCATGCCGCCGGCGTCCCCGGAACCGGGTTGTTCCATGGGGGAGGTGTGCAGCGACAGGAAAGCCACGCGCTTGATCAGGGACATGTCCCTCCTTTCTGCTTTGCGAAGTACCGCTTTATGAAGTGGTACACGAACGGCCCCCATCTACAGGACGGGGGCCGTTCGGCTGTTTTGCCGAGCCTTACTGGGATACCTTGGCGAGGTTTTCGCGTTCGGCGGCGATGGTGGTGCTGTCGCCGTGGCCGGTCCGGACCACCGTTTCCGCGGGGAGGGTGAGGAGCCGTTCGCGGATGCAGGTCAGGATGGTCGGGTAGTCGCTGTAGGAGCGGCCGGTGGCACCGGGGCCGCCGTTGAACAGGGTGTCCCCGGTGAACACCGTTCCCTCCTGTTCGAGGAGGAAGCAGGTGGAGCCCGGCGAGTGGCCGGGGGTGTGGATGGCCGTCAGCAGGGCGCCTGCGACGGTGAACTCGTCCCCGTCCGCGATCTGGCGGTCGGGGGTGGTGCCGGGGTAGACCTGTTCCCAGAGGACCTGGTCCTCCGGGTTCAGCCAGATGGGTGCGGCGACGGCGCCGGCGACGTCGCGGGCGGCGCCGATGTGGTCGTTGTGCGCGTGCGTGAGCAGGATGGCCAGGACCTTCCGGCCACGCACCTGGCTGATGATCGCAGCGGCGTCGTGCGGGGAATCAATGATCACGCACTCGTTCTCGTTGCCCACGATCCAGACGTTGTTGTCCACGTCCCATGTCCCGCCGTCGAGCGAGAAGGTCCCCGAGGTGACCAGGTTTTCGATCGTGACACTCATGCGGAGGCACCTGCCGTCTGGATGCCTTCGACAGTCTGGATGTCTTGGGCGGGCTGGATTTCGACGACGGAGCGCAGGACCTTGCCTTCGTGCATTTTGTCGAAGGCATCCTCGACCTGGTCGATGGTGATGCGTTCGGAGACGAACGCGTCCAGGTCCAGGTTGCCCTGCTTGTAATGGGAGACGAGCATGGGGAAGTCGCGGGAGGGCAGGCAGTCCCCGTACCAGGAGGACTTCAGCGACCCGCCCCGGCCAAAGACATCCAGCAGCGGCAACTCCAGCTGCATGTCCGGCGTCGGGACGCCGACGAGGACCACTCTGCCGGCCAGGTCCCGGGCGTAGAACGCCTGCTTATAGGTTTCGGGGCGTCCGACGGCCTCGATCACGACGTCGGCCCCGTTCCCGCCGGTCAGCGCCCGGATCGCCTCCACCGGGTCGGAGGTGCGGGAGTTCACGCCATGGGTCGCGCCCAGGGATCTGGCCATCTCGATCTTGTTCTCATCGATGTCCACCGCGATGATCGTGGTGGCCCCGGCCAGCTTCGCGCCGGCGATCGCGGCAACGCCCACGCCGCCGCAGCCGATCACGGCCACCGATTCGCCGCGCTTGACCTCCCCGGTGTTGATCGCCGCCCCGATGCCGGCCATCACCCCGCAGCCCAGCAAACCCACCGCGGCCGGGTCGACGTCCTCATCGACCTTGGTGCACTGCCCGGCAGCGACCAGGGTCTTCTCCGCGAACGCCCCGATCCCCAGGGCCGGGGACAGTTCGGTTCCGTCCTCCAGCGTCATCTTCTGGGTGGCGTTGGCGGTGTTGAAACAGTACTGCGGCTGGCCCTTCGAACACGCCCGGCACTGCCCGCACACCGCACGCCAGTTCAGGATCACCCGGTCACCCGGGGCCACCCCGGTTACACCTTCACCCACGGCGGAGACCACGCCGGTGGCCTCGTGGCCCAGCAGGTACGGGAACTCGTCCCCAATGCCGCCCAGCTTGTAATGCAGGTCCGTGTGGCACACCCCGCACGTTAGGACATCCACCAGGGCCTCCCCTGGCCCCGGATCCGGGACCAGGATCGTTTCCACCGACACCGGAGCGTTCTTCTCCCTGACAACAACTGCCTTCACTTTATGAACCATGATCTGGGTGTTCCTTTCGAGTGTTCTGCGGCTGGCACAGTTGACACATCGCTTTTTCGCAGGCGCCTGGCGCTGTCTATGCGGGGGAGCGGGTGGGGGCCGGAGGTGTTCTGATTCGGCGTCAGCGGCTTTTTGGGAGCGGCTGATTTGCCTGATATTTGTGAGTTATACAACTAATATATAAGTGATCGTATGTGCCCGAACTTGGCTGCGTCAACGTGCTCGAGGCAATCGGGAAAGCCGGACGCGGCAGTCAGTCGGTCTCGGGGCCGGAACAGAAAAAGCAGCCGTGGTAGTCGCAGTCATCAACGGAGGAAGCTTCATCCGATTCCGTTTCAACCTTTGCCACTGTGGACGCCGATGGTGCCATGTGAGTGCCTTTTCTAGTTTGGGACGCGCTCGTAGACGCGGAGAGTTAGCCGCCCGCAAAGGGCGGGAGAACGTCAAGAACGTCCTCCGAATTCAGGGCTGTTGACCGGTCGCGGACAGCCACTTCGTTACGGAGGAAGCTGCTCCTGGACAGAACCCCCTCCAGCTGCGGAGCGCCGGCAGTGGGCTGCGGGCGGTCTGCCGCAAGTATGGCGGACAGGAGTTCGTCCAGCGTTGACCCCGGCGCGAGGTCGAAGTGTTCCTCCGCCATGCCGGCCGCCGCTGCCGCAGCGGCAAAGTAACGGACCAGTACTGCCAAATTAGCCTCCTATGGCGCTCATGGTTCGGTCCGGCTGGACAAAGTCTTGCGCCCCCAACCCTGTGTGTTCCATGCCGTGGGCTTTGGGTTTGATCCACATGGCGTCCTCCCACCGCCGCACAAGCTCGTCCTCGGGTGCACCTTCCCGCAGGAGGCCCAGGAGGTCGAACTCCTGGCGCGAGAAGAGGCAGCTCATGATCGTGCCCTCGGCCGTGATGCGGGTCCGCCGGCAGTCCGAGCAGAACGGCTCCGTGACGGAGGCGATGATTCCCACCGTGCCCAGCACCGGACCGGCGGGTCCGCCGGTGGCCGGGTCCCGACGTCGGACGCGGAAGCGTTCGGCGGGCGCGCCGTCACGATCCCCGGGATCGGAAGCCAGCACGAACACTGTTCCCAGGATTTCCCGGATTTCCGTTGCTGTGATCATGTCGCGCCGGGACCAGCCATGGTCGGCGTCCAGCGGCATTTGCTCGATAAACCTCAGCTCATGACCGAATTCAAGGGCCCAAGCCAGCAGCGCTGGTGCTTCGGCGTCGTTGATGCCGCGCATGAGTACGGCATTGATCTTGATTGGGCCGAGGCCGGCGGACGAGGCTGCCTGGACCCCGGCCAGCACCCTGCCCAGGTAAGGGCGCCGGGTAATTTTGGTGAAGGTCTCTTGGTGCAGGGAGTCAAGGGAGATATTGACCCGTGTGAGGCCGGCGTCCCTCAGCAACTCGGCTTTCTTGTCCAGTCCCAGACCATTGGTTGTCATGGAGATCGGAAGGTCCGGGTGGCGGCAGCGGAGCGCGCTGACAATGTCCACGAGGTCCCCGCGGACCAGAGGTTCGCCGCCCGTCAGGCGCAGCTCCCTGACTCCGAGCCGCTCGACGCCGATCCCCACGATCCGCACGATCTCTTCGGCGGTCATGACCGTCGGCTTGGGAAGCCAATCCAGGCCTTCCGCAGGCATACAGTACGTGCATCGGAGATTGCACTTGTCCGTCACGGACAGTCTCATGTCGGTGGCCCGGCGGCCAAAACGGTCGAACAGTCCCGAAGGCTGCCCTTGCGGCCGCCGCGGCGGGATCTTCATCCGGTTGTAGGGGGCCTCCTGGCGCAACACCGGCAAGCCAAGTTGAACGGTCATCAGTGGTGGCTTCGAGCTGATGACCGGGTGGTTACCGCGGCGACTGTGCCGATTGTTGCGGACATTGCGCTTTCCCTTTCTGGGTCCGACGTTCTTGCAGGGGCGCGTCAGTGCGGCCGGATCCCGGTCCGAGGTGGTACCGGGATCCGGCCGCGTTTGTACTTAGCGCCGCTTGTCCCCGGCAGGATCAAGCTCACTCTTGGAGCACCGTTCATCACATTCATGCTTGGTCACCAGATCGAACTGGACGCCGCCATGCTGTTCGACTCCACTGCGGATGGAGCGCTCGACGACGGATGTGACCAGCCGCCTGCGCAGCGACAGCGGGTCCCTGCGCAGATCCCTTGTCAGGGCAAAACACATCAGGAACATCACAAGCACGAAGGGCAGCGCTGAGACGATGGTGATCCGTTGCAGTCCGGCAAGCGCCTCGGCCGGCTTGTCGCCGCCGGCAAGGAGCATCACAGCTGCGACGGCGCCGGTGAGGGCACCCCAGAAGATAACGACTCCCCGGCGTGGCTCTTCAGCGCCGTCGGAGCTCAGTGAACCCATCACGATGGAGGCCGCGTCGGCACCCGTGACGAAGAAGATCGCCACCAGGACCATCGCCAGGATGGAGACCGTGGCGGCAATGGCGTTGGGCAAGGGCAGGTGGTGGAGCAGATCGAACAGAGCACCATCGAAGGAAATCGTGGGAGTTCCGTCGACGATCTTGGCCAGGCCATCGCCGGTGTCGGGTGTGGCATCAGCTGTGGACTGGATATGGATGGCGGCGCCGCCGAAGATGCCGAACCAGATCACGCTGACGACGCTGGGGACCAGCAGGACACCAGTGACGAACTGGCGGATGGTGCGGCCGCGGCTGATGCGGGCGATGAACAGGCCCACGAAGGGAGTCCAGGAGACCCACCAGGCCCAGTAGAAGATGGTCCAGCCGGACATCCATGTGCGCAGGGCATCGTCGCCGACGGCCTCGGTCCGCGAGGCCATCTCGGCCAGGTCCCGGGCATAGTCGCCGACGGCCGCCGGGATCAGGTTCAGGATGAAAAGCGTTGGCCCGGCCACGAAGACGATGACCGCAAGGAGTGCGGCCAGGACCATGTTGATGTTGGACAACCACTGGATTCCGCGGCTGATGCCGGAGACTGCCGAGGCCACGAAGCAGGCTGTGAGAATGGCAACGATCACCACGAGCACGGGGGTGGCAAGTTGGCCGCCGATCCAGCCGTTGGACGCCATGCCGCTGCCGATCTGCAGCGCTCCGAGTCCGAGCGATGCTGCCGTTCCGAAGAGTGTGGCGAAGATGGCCAGCATGTTGATGAGCTTGCCGATGGGACCTTCCACCCTGCGGATGCCGAACAGGGACGTGAAGACGGAGGAAATGAGTTGCTTGCGGCCGAGGCGGTAGGACCCGTAGGCCATGGCAACGCCCACCACCGCGTACATGGCCCACGGGTGCAGGGTCCAGTGGAAGATCGAAGTTGCCATTGCCGTTTGGACCGCCGCGGGAGTCTGGCCGTCAACGGTGCCCGGTGGCGGGGAGATGTAGTGGTACAGCGGCTCGGCCACGCCGTAGAACATGAGCCCGATACCCATGCCTGCCGCGAACATCATCGAGACCCACGAGACCATGGAGTACTCGGGCTTTTCCGCGTCTTTCCCCAGCGGAATGTTCCCGAAGCGGCTGACCGCCAGCCACAGCACGTAGACCACGAACAGGGACGAAAGGGAAACGAACATCCAGCCGGTGTTTTCCATGACCCAGTCAAGGACCACCTGGGAAGTGGCGGCCAGGTTCTCCCTGCCGGCAAATCCCCAGATGACAAAGGCCAGTGTGAGCAGTCCGGCGACGCCGAAGACTACCTTGTCGATGCCTCCCTTCCGGAACAGCTGGCTGCTGCGCCGCGCTTCTTCGTGTTCTGATTCGGTTTCCCGCAGGGCCTGAAGGATTTGCAGGTCTTCCTGGGGAGGTTCAGGCTCTCGTTCCAACGCCGGGTCCACCCCGGAGTCCCGACTGTCTTCGCTGCTTTCATCGATAGTGACGTCACTATTGATTGTCATGAGGTTCCTTAATTGAATAAGTGGGACGGCGACCGTGGCCGCCGGCGGTTAGCCCGGCGGCAGGTCCGGCTCGTCCTCGGATTCGATTGTCGCCGTCGACAATCTTGATTTCGTGAATGCGGACCAGCAGTTCCGCCGGGGGAGGGGCGACGGATCCTCTGCTCGTTTAGTTCCGCAGTAATCAACACACATCGTCTTCAGCAACAGAGTGCGCTAGCTCACACGCAATTGTCAAGGAATTCCTTGGCCTGGCGTCATCCTTGACAGTCGACATGTCATACATCACGCTGTTGCTTATCGCGATTGTTGTTGCGCATAAAGCAGTTAGGAATCGAGTGGATTATGCAGACGCTTGCGATCGTGGGAGCCTCACTGGCCGGCCTTTCGGCGGCCAGGGCAGCCCGCGCTCAGGGCTTCTCCGGACGGTTGGTCATCATTGGCGATGAGCATCACCGCCCCTATGACAGGCCGCCCCTGTCCAAGGATTTCCTCCTCGGCACCATCACCGCCGAAGATCTGTTTCTCGAGGCGGACGACCACGGACTGAACGCCCAGGGGTTGACGCCCAAGCTCGTGGCGGGTGTCCACATGACTGTGGTCGGAGCCGGTTTCATCAAGCGGTCTTCGTTTGGCAGTTGGCTGTGCGTTGGCCACCGAGGTAGTGGCGGTCGGGATCGGTGCCGTGCCGAACACGGAATGGCTGGGAGATTCCGGCGTGGACCTGGGTTCGGGGGTGCTGTGCGATGCGATGGGGCGGACTAACGTTCCGGGCATTGTGGCGGTGGGGGATTGTGCTGCGTGGTTTGATGCCGCGGTGGATAAGTCCGGGTCATCGGCGCGTGTAGCCCATGTTGGCACTGATCCGCAGGCCAGCCTGGCCGAGGCCCTCGACGAGGCCCGGCGTTTTCTCCGGATCGAAGCGGAATGCGGGGCCGGAGATGCTGACCGCGCCGATCACCGTCCCCAGGTGGTTGTAAACCGGAACCGCCATGGAGTTCAGACCGATTTCAAACTCTTCCCTGACCACCGCATGGCCGTGGTGGGCGACGTCCAGAAGTTGCTTTTCAAGCTTGTCGCGGCTGGTGATGGTCCGCGGGGTGCGGGCCGGCAGGCCGGTCTCAGTCAGGATCCTTTCCCGTTCTTCCACCGGCAGTGCCGCCAGCAGAACTTTCCCGCTCGATGTCGCGTGCAAGGGGGTCAGGCTCCCCACCCAGTCATACGTAGCCAGAGTTGACGGTCCCATGGCCTGGTCCACGTTCACCGCGTAATTGGACCGGAGCACGGCAAGGTTCACCGTCTCCTTGAACTCCTCGGCCAGGCTTTCGAGCACAGGGCGTGCCTCGCGGACCAGGCTCAGCCGGCCGGGAATGGAATTGGCCAGGCGCAGGATGCCAAAGCCCAGCTGATACTTGCCCCGTTCGCTGTTCTGGTGGACCATCTCCCTGCCCACCAGGGAGCCGAGCAGCCTGGAGGCAGTGGACTTGTGAATGCCCATTTCCTCGGCGATCTCACTCACGCCAGCATGGCCTTCGCGGGCCAGGATCTCCAGGACAGCGAGGGCCCTGTCTACAGACTGGACACCGCCATGCTGGCCGCCCTCGCCCTCGCTGTCGGCACCGGATTCAAGGACATTGTTCGAAGCCATGATCCATACTCTCAAAGTAGTTTCGGCGGTCTGCTTTCCCGGGAGACCGCGTGGACAGGCCTCTCGGCCAATCCCCCGTGTTGATCCTATGCCGGGAAGTGTGACGGAGCCGACATTGCGTTGAGGCGGTTAAAGCTCAGCGCAGGTCAAGGCGCATAAGCACCCGCGGGAAGCCGTTGAGGACGGAGTCGGTGTCGGCGGCCTTGGTGAAACCTGCATCCTCAAAGAGTTTGCGTGTACCGACATAGGCCATGGTGAGATCCACCTTCCTGCCCTGGTTGTCCACCGGATAGCCCTCGATGGCGGGCGCGCCGAACGAGCGTGCGAATTCGACGGCACCCTGCAGCAGCACATGGGAAATTCCCCGCCCGCGGTACCCCGGGCGCACCCGGATACACCACACGGCCCACACGTCGAGGTCGTCCACGTGAGGGATCCGGCGGTTGCGGGCGAAGCTGGTGTCGGCGCGCGGATGGACACCGGCCCATCCAATTGCCTCCCCGCCGTCGTACGCCAGCACCCCGGGCGGCGGGTCCTGCGCCACCAGTTCCTGCACGAGCTCCCCGCGGGCAGTGCCCCGCAGCTCAACGTTTTGCTTTGACGGAATGCGGTAGCTCAGGCACCAGCACACGGTTGCGTCGGGCCGCTTGGGCCCCACCACCGCTTTCACGTCCTCGAACTGCGTCGCCGGACGGACCTCGATCGCCATGCGGCCACCTTGCCACCGCTCTCGGGTGGAGGCAAGCGTGGAAAGACGACTTAGCGCAGGCCGTTGCTGTGCGCCAAGGCGATCGCTTCAGTGCGCGAAGTGGCGCCGAGCTTGCGGTAGATGTTGCGGAGGTGGAACTTCACGGTGTTTTCGCTGACGTGCAGCTTGGCCGCGATCGCCCGGTTCCGTTGCCCGGCGGCCAGCAGCTGCAGGACCTCCAGTTCCCGGTCACCCAGGTTCCAGGCGGCGACGTCGGGCAGTTTGCGGCCGGGCGGGTCCAGCGGAAGGGTGACAGCGACGTCGGCACCCCAGCCCTGCATCAGGTCGATCGTCATCTGGCCGTCCAGGACCTCCACCCGTTGCGTCAGGCGGGCGATGCTGGGAGCCTCTGCGGAGAGGCTGCCCAGGCCGTCATCGCGGACGTTGATGAGCAGGTTCTCGCCGTCGCAATCCCACTGGGTACGGATGCGGCGCACATCCGGCTGTTCAACCATGGCGAGCACGAGGCCACGGACGATGGCCCGGGCGGCATGCGCCACTTCCCCGGGAAGGGCGCGGCCGTTGACTGGGGGCTCGATGAACTGGACGTCGATGCCGCTGAAATGCATCAGCGGGCGGAGATCTTCGCGGAGGCGCTGGAAGGCCGTGGCAACAGGTTCTTCGACCTGTTCCGTGGTGCGGTCATTGAGCGTCCGCAGTTCCACCAGGGCCTTGGCGGCGACATCTGTGGCGGACTTCCGGGCCGCACCGTCCGCGAGGGCGGGGGAGCGCAGGGCGGCAAGCAATGTCTCCAGCGTGGTTGAGTGCCGGTCAACCAGTTCCGCCGTCACCCTGACCCGTTCGGCGGACGCCGCACGGGACTCGATAAGGTACGACGGCGGTGCATCCGCCACCTTTTCGCGGATACGCTCGGCCGCGAGATCCCACAGGTAACGGACCAGCCACGGCACCGCAAGCTCCTGCCCGGGAAGCTCCGCACCGCTTTCTCCTGTGGCGGACTGGGGATCGGTCAGAACCAGCAACGCGTTTGTGGGCGACGGCAGGGCAAGGATGGGGCGTTCCCGGCCCCCGATCGGTGCCCGGCCCTGCCAAGTTTCGCCCCCGTCCAGCGACGCTCTGACGGCATCCAGTTCGGCGATGGAGACCTGGCTGATGACGGACTCGTCACCGGACTTTTTCTGCGGCCGGCCTGTGCAGTCTTCCGTAAAGATCACGAGGGCACTGCTCCGCAGGTACGGGAGGGTGGCCCGGTGGAGTTTCTGCGCGATCTGGGCCAGCGGCGCCGAGGACAGGGACGCGATCGCCTCAAGCAGGGGTTTCACGCCTGCGGACGTCTCAGGCGTTGGGGGAGGGGTGGCGGCTTCGGTAATGACTGACACCCGTCCATTGTATAGAAATCCGCGGCGCCGCCTATCCCTTTGGGTGGGAAAAACCGTCCGATCATGCCGTAGTGCCCGCCCGTTTAGCAATCGAAGATGGAAGGGCAAGAACGTCCCGAAGGAGATAACCCATGAGTGTCATGACGGACACCGATCCCGCCACGCTGGCAGGAACGTCCACCGCAGTTCCGGCAGCATCGGTCACCAGGAACCAGCTCCTGGTCCTGGACGAGATCCAGCGGACAGCTGCCCGCGTGGATCCGGAGCAGGTTGCCGCCCTGGCATCTGAGATCCGGCGCGGCCAGCGGATCTTCGTCACGGGCGCAGGGCGAAGCGGCCTCGTCCTGAAGATGGCGGCCATGCGGCTCATGCACCTGGGACTGACAGTGCACGTGGTGGGCGAGACCACGGCACCCGCCGTCCGTTCCGGAGACGTGCTGCTCGCCGCCTCCGGTTCCGGCACCACATCGAGCGTCGTTAAGGCAGCACAGACCGCTGCCGCCCAGGGCGCGCGGGTGGCTGTCTACACCACGAACCCGGGTTCCCCGCTCGCGGAGGCGGCCTCCGCCGTCGTCGTGATCCCGGGAGTGCAGAAGACGGACCACGGGTCAGCAGTCTCGCGCCAGTACTCCGGCAGCCTGTTCGAGCAGGTGCTGTTCACCACGACGGAAGCGGTGTTCCAGAGTCTTTGGGATGAAGACGCCGCTGCTCCGGAAGACCTCTGGCTGCGCCACGCAAACCTCGAGTAACCCCCGAAACGCCAACAAACCACCTGAACCACTCAACAAACCAAGGAAGAACACATGAAACTGCAAGTCGCAATCGACCTCCTCACCACCGAAGCCGCCCTCGAACTGGCCGGCAAGGTTGCCGAACACGTGGACATCATCGAACTCGGCACGCCCTTGGTGAAGAGCGAAGGCCTTTCCGCCGTTACCGCCATCAAGAACGCCCACCCGGACAAGATCGTCTTCGCGGACCTGAAGACCATGGACGCCGGCGAACTCGAAGCCGACATCGCCTTCAAGGCCGGTGCCGACCTGATCACCGTGCTCGGCGCCGCCGACGACTCCACCATTGCCGGTGCCGTCAAGGCAGCCAAGGCCCACAACAAGGGCGTCGTCGTCGACCTGATCGGCGTGGCGGACAAGGTCACCCGTGCCAAGGAAGTCCGCGCGCTGGGTGCGAAATTCGTAGAGATGCACGCCGGCCTGGATGAGCAGGCCAAGCCCGGCTACAACCTGAACGTGCTGCTGAGCGCCGGGGAGGAAGCACGCGTGCCGTTCTCCGTGGCTGGCGGAGTGAACCTCTCCACCATCGAGGCCGTCCAGCGGGCGGGCGCCGACGTGGCCGTCGCCGGCGGTGCCATCTACAGCGCCGCGGACCCCGAGCTGGCCGCGAAGGAACTGCGCGCAGCGATCGTCTAGCAGGAGCTTCCGGGAAACCCCGACGGCGGTCCGCACCTCTTCGGTGCCGGCCGCCGTTCTGGTGTTGGCCGAGGTTCTGGTGCCGGCTGCCGGTCGCCGGGTGCCGTTCCTTCCCGGGTGGCCCCGTGGCACACTGTATGAACTATCGAATGGCTGGGGGATCCAAGTCAGGAGATTGTCATGCGCAGTCTGATCCACACCCGCACTTCAGGCCTTCGGCTGGCGGTGAGCAACTCATGATGATCGGCTGGGCCTACCTCGCAGCGGCAATCATGACCGTGGACTCGCTGTTGCTGGCATTGCTGCTGATGAACGTGAAATGACCGAAACGCCGGAAGTGATCCGGTGAGAGCTAGGTCCCCGGAATCAGGATCAGCTGCATGGACTTCTCCAGGTGCGCGGCCATGTCCACGGAGTCATTATGAGGTGCCCGCCTCGGACCAAGGGATGTCGTGGGCTATTCGAAAGAAGCCCGGCGGGGCTCAGCCGGTTTCGGGCTACCGTCCCCGGGAATGATTACTGGTAGTCGGCGGGCCACAGGTCCGGGTCCGAAGACTTCGTACTGGTTGTCCTTCGGCGGAATCCCGCGGGCGATCAGGGCCGTGCGGACGGACTGCATGAAGGCGACCGGCGAGGTTGGGGAAGCTTCCGCCCTTGTTCAGTTCCCCGACGCTGAGGGACATGGTTGCCGACGGCGACAGTTACGTGGCCGCCGACCCCCGGCGCATCGTCGGTTGCACTCACAGCTTCCTGACAGTTTCCGAACAGCGGTGCCATATCCCGCTGCCGCATCTTTGTATGAGGGGGCTGAACATGACGCCCTTAGCCACAAGCCGTTTCGCACGGCGGATCGAGGAGACACCACATGTCACGAACCAAAAGAATCACGCTCGGCGTTGCGGCCGGAGCCTTGGCGCTGGGCGCCGGACTGGGAGTCACCGGGATGGCCTCCGCAGCCACCACCACGACGCCCACGGCCAGCGCCAGCACGGCGCCCGCGGACGGCATGCGGGGCGGCCACAAGGGGGACCGCGGCCAGATCGCTGCCGGCCTCGCTTCAAAGCTCGGCGTCGAGGAGGCCAAAGTGACCGCAGCGCTCCAGGCGTTCCGGGATGCCAACAAGCCCACCACGCCGCCCGCCGACGGCACCAAGCCGGACCGCTCCGCCATGGACGCGGCGATGGCCAAGTCCCTGGCGACGGCACTCGGCGTCGTCGAAGCCAAGGTCACCACGGCGCTGTCGGAGCTCCGTGCCGCTGCTCAGGCGGAGCGCGCGGCCGCCCTGAAGACCAAGCTGGACACGGCAGTCACCGACGGCACGCTGACCCGGGCCGAAGCCGATGCCGTCACGAAGGCCGTCGAAAAAGGGGTGATCGGCGGAGGCGGACACTAGTCCACTCGTCTCGCGGCGCACGAAGGAGAGGCCATAGGGGACGGGAGAATCCTCCGCGAACTCGCGGGGGATTCTTCGTTTGCCGGACGCTCTCTCACTTCCCGTCGCGTCAGCTGAAACGCTCTCTCACTTCCTGTCGCCTTATACGGAACGCTCTCTCACAGGTGAGAGAGCGTTCCGGTTTTTATGGCGGAAAGTGAGAGAGCGTCTGGCGGGGTGAGGGTGCCTAGAGGACCTTGCGGATGGTCTCTTCGAAGCTCGTGACGTGGTGCAAAGCGAGTTCACCGGCCTTGTCCGCGTCCCCTTCGGCCACCGCCTTGAGGAGCTCCACGTGCTCGGTGATGTGGCCGCTAACCGAGGGGACCTTATCCAGGACCAGGCACCAGATGCGCGTGGCCAGGTTGTCGTAGCGGATCAGGGTGTCTTCCAGGTGCGGGTTCGCGGCCGCCTTGTAGATCAGGCGGTGCACCGTGAGGTCGTACTTCATGAGCTCACGGGATTCTGCTGGGCTGGGATCCAGTTCCGCAATGGTCTTGGCGACATCCCGCAATTCGCGTCGCATCGCGGCGTTTGCCCTCTTCGCGGCGCGGCGGGCCGCCAGCGGCTCCAGCAGTTCCCGAATTTCCGAGACGTCGGCCAACTCCGTGAAGTCCACAGTGGTGGCAAATGTTCCCCGCCGCGGATAGGACACCACAAGGTGGTCCACCTCCAGCCGCTTGATCGCCTCGCGCACGGGCGTGCGGCCGAAGCCGAGCTCCGCGGCCAACTGCCCGTCGTTGATGGGTTCGCCGGGCCGGATTTCAAGCATGATCAGCTTGTCGCGCAACTGCCGGTACGCTGCCTCGGCCTGGGACAGTACTTCGTCCTCGGCGGACGGCAAAGCGGGAAGTGCATTCACGGCGCGGCTCCGTTCCTCGGTGCTGGGGTCCTCTTACCTACTGCGGCCCGAGATTCAAATGGAAGCTCAGTGCCACTTTGCTTCCGGCTATTGACTCTCTTGTGATCTCAATCATACCATTGTCATCACACTGATATATCAGTTATAGACGAAATGGTATTTCAAAGGAGCATCCGTGGTTGAGCAGTTGAATGAGCGACTTTCCGCAGTCGATCCAGAGGTCGAGCAGGCCGTTGCCCGCGAGCTGGTCCGCCAGCAGTCCACCCTCGAGATGATCGCCTCGGAGAACTTTGCTCCCGCGGCCGTCATGGAGGCGCAGGGCTCGGTCCTGACCAACAAGTACGCCGAAGGCTACCCCGGGAAGCGCTACTACGGCGGCTGCGAGCACGTGGACGTCGTCGAGCAGCTCGCCATTGACCGGGTCAAGGCCCTGTTCGGTGCCGAGTTCGCCAACGTCCAGCCGCACTCGGGCGCCCAGGCCAACGCCGCGGCAATGTTCGCCCTGCTGAACCCGGGCGACACCATCATGGGTCTGGACCTTGCACACGGCGGCCACCTCACCCACGGCATGCGCATCAACTTCTCCGGCAAGCTCTACAACGTGGTCCCCTACCACGTGCGCGAATCCGACCTCCGCGTGGACATGGCCGAAGTCGAAGCCCTGGCCCTGCAGCACCGCCCGCGGCTCATCGTCGCAGGTTGGTCGGCCTACTCCCGCCAGCTCGACTTCGCCGAGTTCCGCCGGATCGCTGACCTGGTGGACGCGTACCTGATGGTGGACATGGCGCACTTCGCCGGCCTCGTGGCGGCAGGGCTGCACCCGAACCCGGTGCCGTACGCCGACGTCGTCACCACCACTACGCACAAGACCCTGGGCGGCCCGCGCGGCGGAGTCATCCTCGCCAAGGAGGAGTACGCCCGCAAGATCAACAGCGCCGTGTTCCCCGGCCAGCAGGGCGGCCCGCTGGAGCACGTCATCGCCGCCAAGGCAGTGGCCTTCAAGCTGGCCGCAACCTCCGAATTCAAGGAACGCCAGGAGCGCGTCCTCGAGGGCGCCAAGCTCCTGGCCGAACGGCTCCTCCAGCCGGACGTTGCCTCTGCCGGCATCTCGGTGGTCAACGGCGGCACCGATGTCCACTTGGTCCTCGTGGACCTGCGCAACTCGGAACTGGACGGCCAGCAGGCCGAAGACGCCCTGCACCGGATCGGCATCACTGTCAACCGCAACGCTGTCCCGTTCGACCCCCGCCCGCCGATGGTCTCCTCCGGTCTCCGGATCGGAACGCCTGCACTGGCCACCCGGGGCTTCGGCGCAGCGGAATTCACCGAAGTGGCGGACATCATCGCCACGGCGCTCATCGCCGCGGCGACCGGCGGCGAAACCGCCGGCGGACCGCTCAGCGAGGACACCGCCGTCGAACTCGGCGCCCGGGTCACGGCGCTCGCCGACCAGTTCCCCCTCTACCCGCATCTGAACGAGGGCACCGAGATTGCCGACTTCGAGGCAGACATGATTGGAGCAGCCCAGTGAGCACGCAGCAGCTTCCGGAACACCCGGACTTCCTCTGGCGCAACCCGGAGCCCAAGTCCTCCTACGACGCAGTGATCGTGGGCGGCGGCGGGCACGGGCTGGCCACCGCATACTTCCTGGCCAAGAACCACGGCATGACCAACATAGCCGTCCTGGAAAAGGGCTGGCTCGCCGGCGGCAACATGGCCCGGAATACCACCATCATCCGTTCCAACTACCTCTGGGACGAGAGCGCGGCCATCTACGAGCACGCCCTGAAGCTGTGGGAAATCCTGCCGGAAGAGCTCGAATACGACTTCCTGTTCAGCCAGCGCGGCGTGATGAACCTGGCCCACACGCTGGGTGACGTCCGCGAAAGCATCCGGCGCGTGGGAGCGAACAAGCTCAACGGCGTGGACGCTGAATGGCTGGAACCGGACCAGGTCAAGGAACTCTGCCCCATCCTCAACATCAGCGACAACATCCGCTACCCCGTTATGGGCGCCACCTACCAGCCGCGGGCGGGCATCGCCAAGCACGACCACGTGGCCTGGGCCTTCGCCCGCAAATGCGATGAGCTGGGCGTGGACATCATCCAGAACTGCGAGGTCACCGGCTTCCTCAAGGACGGCAACCGTGTCGTCGGCGTCAAAACCAACCAGGGCACGATCCACACCGAAAAGGTGGGCCTGTGCGCCGCCGGGCACAGCTCGGTCCTCGCCGAAATGGCCGGCTTCCGGCTCCCCATCCAGTCCCACCCGCTCCAGGCACTCGTGTCCGAACTCCACGAACCCGTCCACCCCACCGTGGTCATGTCCAACCACGTCCACGTCTACGTCTCGCAGGCCCACAAGGGCGAACTGGTCATGGGCGCCGGCGTCGACTCCTACAACGGCTACGGCCAGCGCGGATCCTTCCACGTGATCGAGCACCAGATGGCCGCCGCCGTCGAACTGTTCCCCATCTTTGCCCGGGCGCATGTGCTCCGGACCTGGGGCGGGATCGTGGACACCACGCTGGACGCCTCGCCGATCGTGGGCACCACACCGGTGGAGAACATGTTCGTCAACTGCGGCTGGGGAACCGGCGGGTTCAAGGGAACGCCCGCTGCCGGACTCACGTTCGCACACACCATCGCCACGGGCGCACCGCACAAGCTGAACAGGCCGTTTGCGCTGGAACGCTTTGAAACCGGAGCCCTGATCGACGAACACGGCGCAGCCGCCGTCGCCCACTAGCCGCCGTCCACTAGAAAGAAGACGCACATGCTGCTTATCTCATGCCCCAACTGCGGCTCGCGCGACGAGACCGAGTTCCACTACGGCGGCCAGGCCCACGTGCCCTACCCGGAAAACCCGAACGAGCTGAACGACCGCGAATGGGCCGAGTTCCTGTTCTACCGCGACAACACCAAGGGCACCTTCGCCGAGCGCTGGCTTCACAGCACCGGCTGCCGCCAGTGGTTCAACATGCTCCGCGACACCGTCACCTACGACATCCACGCCGTCTACCCGATGGGCACGCCACGGCCGGCGACGGCGGTTCCCGCCGCTGCTGAAGTCGGCACCGCCAGCGTCGCCGCGGACAGCACCACCATCGGGAAAGCCGCACCCAGCACCTCTGCAACCAGCATCATCTCCAGCAGCACCGCCCCGGAAGGAGCAACCAAGTGACTTCCCAGAACGCTCGCCTCGCCGCCGGCGGACGCATCGACCGCAGCATCTCCTGGCGTTTCACAGTGGACGGCGAGGAATTCACCGGCCACCCCGGCGACACGCTCGCCTCGGCCTTGCTCGCGAACGGCCGGATCACGGTCGGCAACTCGCTCTACGAGGACCGGCCCCGCGGCATCCTGGCAGCCGGCGTGGAGGAACCCAACGCCCTGGTCCGGATCGAACCGCGCTTCCCCGGCCACGTGGCCGAATCCATGCTCCCGTCCACCACCGTCACCCTGGTGGACGGCCTGAAGGCAGGGCTGCTGAACGGCCTGGGCCGGCTGGACCCGGAGGACGACCGCGCCGAGTACGACAAGAAATACGTCCACACGGACATCCTGGTGATCGGCGGCGGCCCCGCCGGCCTGGCCGCGGCCCGCGAAGCCGTGCGCACCGGCGCCCGCGTGATGCTGCTGGACGACCAGCCCGAACTGGGCGGCACGCTTCTCTCCGGATCCACGGCCCCCGGCCCGGCCGAGACCATCGAGGGCAAGCCCGCCCTGGAATGGGTGGCGGACGTCGAAGCAGAGCTTGTCTCCGGAGCCGAATGCACCGTCCTGAACCGCACCACGGCCTTTGGTGCCTACGACGCCAACTACGTCATTGCCGTCCAGAACCGCACCGACCACCTGTCCAGCCCGGCCGCCCCCGGTGTCTCCCGGCAGCGTATTTGGCACATCCGTGCTAATCAGGTCGTCCTTGCTCCCGGCGCCCACGAACGGCCCCTGGTGTTCGAGAACAACGACCGCCCCGGCATCATGCTCGCCTCGGCCGTTCGCAGCTACCTCAACCGCTACGCCGTCGCCGCCGGGCAGCGCGCGGTCATCAGTACTACCAACGACAGCGCCTACTCCCTGGCCGCGGACCTGCGGGCCGCCGGCGTCAAGGTGGCCGCCGTCGTCGACGCCCGTCCCCGCCTCACCCCGGTGGCCGCCGCCGCCGTCGAAGCCGGCACCCGGGTGCTGATCGGCAGCGCCGTGGCCAACACCGCCGCCGCAAAGAACGGCGACGGCCGGCTAACGGGGGTCACCGTCCGCAGCATCAACGACGACGGCGAACTCACCTCCGGCATCGAAGAGATCGCCTGCGACTTGCTGGCGGTCTCCGGCGGCTGGAGCCCGCTGGTGCACCTGCACTCGCAGCGGCAGGGCAAGCTGCGCTGGGACGAGGACCTGGCGGCCTTCGTGCCGAGCAGCGTGGTCCCGAACCAGCAGATCGTCGGCTCAGGCCGCGGCAGCTTCGAACTCAAGGACTGCCTCGCCGAAGGCATCTCGGCCGGAGCGTCGGCGGCGATCGCCGCCGGCTTTGGTTCCGCCGTCGAGCCTTCCGTTATCAGTGAGCCGAAAGCGTCCGGCCCCACCCGCCAGCTGTGGCTGGTCCCCGGGCAGACCGGCACGCCGGATGACTGGCACCACCACTTCGTCGACTTTCAGCGGGACCAGTCCGTGGCCGACGTCCTCCGTTCCACCGGGGCGGGCATGCGCTCCGTGGAGCACATCAAGCGCTACACCTCCATCAGCACCGCCAACGACCAGGGCAAGACCTCCGGCGTCAACGCGATCGGCGTCATCGCCGCCGCCCTCCGGCAGGCCGGCGAAGCGTCCCGGGGCATCGGCGACATCGGAACCACCACCTACCGGGCGCCGTTCACCCCCGTGGCCTTCGCGGCACTGGCCGGACGCCAGCGCGGCGAACTGTTTGACCCAGCCCGCGTCACGTCGATCCACCCGTGGCACGTGGCACAGGGCGCGCTGTTCGAGGACGTGGGGCAGTGGAAGCGGCCCTGGTACTACCCGCAGTCCGGCGAGGACATGGACACCGCCGTGCTGCGCGAGTGCGCCGCCGTCCGCGAATCCGTGGGTTTCATGGACGCCACCACCCTCGGCAAGATCGAAATCCGGGGCAAGGACGCCGGTGAATTCCTCAACCGGATCTACACCAACGCGTTCAAGAAGCTCGCACCGGGCTCCGCCCGCTACGGCGTCATGTGCATGGCGGACGGCATGATTTTCGACGACGGCGTGACCCTTCGTCTCGACGAGGACCGGTTCTTCATGACCACCACCACCGGCGGCGCCGCGAAGGTGCTGGACTGGCTGGAGGAATGGCTGCAGACCGAATGGCCCGAACTGGACGTGCACTGCACCTCGGTGACCGAACAGTGGTCCACCATCGCCGTCGTCGGGCCCAAGTCCCGGGCGGTGATCGCGAAGGTAGCCCCCGAACTCGCCGCGGGCGGCGGGCTCGAAGCTGAAGCCTTCCCGTTCATGACCTTCCGCGAAACCACCCTCGCCTCCGGCGTGAAGGCGCGGATCTGCCGCATCTCGTTCTCCGGTGAACTGGCCTACGAAATCAATGTGCCGTCCTGGTACGGGCTGAACACCTGGGAAGCCGTGGCCGCCGCAGGCGCCGAATTCGACATCACCCCGTACGGCACCGAAACGATGCACGTGCTCCGGGCCGAGAAGGGCTACCCGATCGTCGGGCAGGACACCGACGGCACGGTCACCCCGCAGGACGCCGGGATGGAATGGGTGGTCTCCAAGGCCAAGGACTTCATCGGCAAACGCTCCTACGCCCGGGCCGACGCACAGCGCGAGGACCGCAAGCACCTGGTCAGCGTCCTTCCCGTGGACGGGTCACTCCGGCTGCCGGAAGGCACCCAGCTGGTGGAGAAGGGCATCACCACGAACCCCGCCTACGGCCCCGTGCCCATGCAGGGCTTCGTGACCTCGAGCTACCACAGCGCCGCGCTCGGCAGGTCGTTCGCACTGGCACTGATCAAGAACGGGCGCAACCGCATCGGCGAGACTCTCGTGGCCGCCGCCGGCGACCAGCTGGTCGATGTCGTCGTCGCCGAAACCGTACTTTTTGACCGCGAAGGGACCCGTAAAGATGGCTAACACCGCAGCACTCACAGGCATCAATGGACTCCGGGAAATCCGCCGCAGCCCGGCCTCCCACCTGGCACAGGCACTCGAAGCCGGCTCCGTACCAGGGGCAGTCGTCCTCAAGGAGGGCCCGTTCCAGACCATGGCCGGAGTCCGCGTCGCCCCCAGCTCCGAGGAAGGCGCCAGGATCGCGTCCGTCGCTGGCGGCCTGCCGGCACGCTGCGGCGAGGTCACCGGCAGGGACGGCGTCAGCGTCCTGTGGCTCGGCCCGTCCGAGTTCCTCGTCGTGGCGCCGGAAGAGGCCCACGACTCCCTGGGCGGGGACCTCATCGGATCCCTCACGGCCGCCCTGGGCGACGCCCCGGGACAGGTGGTGGACCTCTCCGCCAACCGCACCACGTTCGAGCTCTCCGGCCCGCGGGCCCGGGCCGTGCTGGAGAAAGGCTGCGCCCTGGACCTGCACCCGCGCAGCTTTACGCCCGGGACGGCGCTGACCACGGAAGTCGGCAACATCCCGGTCACCCTGCTGAAGACCGGTGAGGACAGCTTCCGGCTGTTCCCGCGGGCCTCGTTCGCGGACTTCCTGGGCCGCTGGCTCCTGGACGCCATGAGGGAGTTCGCTTCCCCCGAGGTGCCCTGATGGCGCTCAGCGCCCTGGACCTGTTCTCTGTTGGCATCGGGCCGTCGTCGTCGCACACGGTCGGCCCGATGCGGGCGGCGAAGCTGTTCGCCGAAGGACTCAAAGGTGATGGCCACCTGAGCTCCACCACAAGGGTCCAGGCCGAACTCTTCGGATCGCTCGGCGCCACCGGCCGGGGCCACGGCTCCGACAAGGCCGTGGTGCTGGGCCTCCAGGGCCTGGACCCGGAAACGGTGGACACGTCCACAGCCGACGACCAGGTGGCCGCGGCCGCCCTCGACGCCGAACTCCGGATCGGCGGGGACCACAGGGTGGACTTCAACTGGGACGAGGACGTGGTGCTGCACCGCCGCAAGTCGCTGCCCGCGCACCCCAACGGCATGACCTTCCGGGCGCTAAACCACGCCGGCGCCGTGCTCAGCGAACGGAGCTTCTACTCCATCGGGGGCGGCTTCGTGGTTGACGGCGACGCCCACGCCGGCGACAAGGTGGTGGCCGACGACACCCCGCTGCCGTACCCATTCACCACTGCCGACGAACTCCTGGAGATCTGCCGCCGCGAAGGCATGTCCATCTCCGACGTCATGCTCGCCAACGAACTCGTGTGGCGCAGCGAAGCGGAACTCCGGGAGGAGCTCCTGAAACTCTGGGCCGTCATGCGCGAATGCGTCGACAACGGCTGCGCCGCGGAAGGGATCCTTCCCGGCGGTCTGAACGTAAGGCGCCGGGCGCCGTCGTTGTTCAACACCCTGACGGCGGACACCGGCGTCACCGACCCGCTCCGGGCCATGGAGTGGGTGAACCTCTTCGCGCTGGCCGTGAACGAGGAAAACGCCGCCGGCGGACGGATCGTCACCGCCCCCACCAACGGCGCGGCCGGCATCGTGCCGGCGGTGCTGCACTACTACGTCAAGTTTGTTCCGGGAGCCGACGACGACGGTGTGGTCCGCTTCCTGCTGGCGGCGGCCGCCGTCGGGATCCTTTTCAAGATCAACGCCTCCATCTCCGGCGCGGAAGTGGGCTGCCAGGGCGAGGTGGGCTCGGCCTGCTCCATGGCCGCCGCCGGGCTGTGCGAGGTGCTGGGCGGCACCCCCGAACAGGTGGAAAACGCCGCCGAAGTGGGGATCGAACACAACCTTGGCCTGACCTGCGATCCAGTGGGCGGCCTGGTGCAGATCCCCTGCATCGAACGGAATGCGATCGCCAGCGTGAAGGCGATCAATGCCGCGCGGCTGGCGCTGCACGGCGACGGCAGCCACAAGGTGTCGCTGGATAAAGCCATCAAAACCATGCGTGAGACAGGAGCGGACATGAAAACCAAATACAAGGAGACCTCCCGCGGGGGCCTCGCCGTGAATGTGATCGAGTGCTGAGCCATGACTGCCATCGAGACTGAATCCTTTACCGGTCCGTCCGCGACCACCGTGGAGCATGTCCTCACGCTGGACTGCCGGGAGTCGCCGGGTATCGTCCACGCCGTCTCCGGCTTCCTGCTGGAACACGGCTGCGACATCATCGACAACCAGCAGTTCGGCGAACGCTCCGAAGGGCACTTCTTCATGCGGGTGCACTTTGCGTCCGACGGCGACGCCTCCACCGCGGACGCGTTGCGGACCGCTTTTGCCCCCGTTGCTGAACGCTTCGGGATGAGCTGGCGGCTGGAGCCGCACGGCTCCAAGCGGCGCGTGCTGATCATGGTTTCCAAGTTCGGGCACTGCCTCAACGACCTGCTGTTCCGCGCCAGGATCGGCGAACTGCCGGTGGAGGTGGTGGCCGTTGTTTCGAACCACACCGACCACCAGACCCTCGTGGAATGGCACGGCATTCCGTTCTTCCACGTGCCCGTCACCGCCGCTACCAAGCCTTTTGCGGAGGCCCGGCTGCTGGAGCTCGTGGACGAGTTCGATGTGGAACTGGTGGTGCTGGCGCGCTACATGCAGGTCCTCAGCGACGCGCTCACCCGCAAGCTGGACGGCCGCGCCATCAACATCCACCACTCATTCCTGCCCAGCTTCAAGGGCGCCAAGCCTTACCACCAGGCCTACGCCCGCGGCGTGAAAACGGTGGGGGCCACGGCACACTACGTCAACGGCGAGCTCGACGAGGGGCCCATCATCTCCCAGCAGGTGGTGGAGGTTGACCACACGTACGGCCCGGAGGACCTGGTGGCCGCCGGCCGCGACACCGAGTGCAAGGCGCTGAGCAACGCCGTCCGCTGGCACTGCGAGGGCCGCGTGATCCTGCAGGGCAACAGGACAGTGGTGCTCCGCTAACGGGACGCTCTCTCACTTCCTGTCGCTTGAGCCGGGACGCTCTCTCACTTCCTGTCGCTTGAGCCGGGACGCTCTCTCACTTCCTTGGGGGAAGTGCGAGAGCGTCCCTATTTTTGTTGCGAAAGGTGAGAGAGCGTCCATCCTGCCGGGGCTACAGGACGGCCAGCCGGGTGGCCAGATGCAGGGCTGCGAGCCGGCCAGTTCCCCGCGGATCTCCGCCGCACAATTCAAAAATCCGCTGCAGCCGGTGATGCATCGACTGCCGCTCCACGTGAAGTTCCCTCGCGGCCTGGGCCGTATTGCAGCCGGAGTCGAGCCAGATGGCCAGGGTTATCAGCAGCTGGGAGTTCCGCCGCTCGTCGTGCTCCAGCACGGGGCCAAGTTGCTGGCGCACAAAGTCCTGCCGTGCCCCCTGGTCCAGGTGCTGCACAGCCATTCGCTCCACGGCGAGGTCTTCGACGTCGACCACCACACCTGCGGATTCCGACGGCAGCCGCGCCGCTCGGAGTGATGCGTTCACCACCAGGTCCAGGGCGCATTTCGCCTCCGACAGCGACCACGGTGCGTTTACGATCCCGGCAGCCAGGGGGCCCACCGCCGTCATGGTTCCGGCCTCCACAGGGAGTTCCTGCAGGGCCGCCACGAGTTCCGCCCGTGCGGCTGAGGCGCCGTCAAAAGGAAGGGCTGCGAGAGCAAGAAGCTCTGAATTATCCACATAGCTGGCGCTCTGCTGGGCTGAGCGCTTCAGGATCTTGTCCATTGCGGCGCGTAACTGTTGGGACGTGGACGTCCTGACGACGATGGCGACCACAGTTGCCGAGGCCGGAATCCCGGCAGTCGGAGAGAGCTGTTGCAGCCGCCAGGGCTGACTGCCGGAACTGACAGCGCGCAGCAGCGCGGTCCCTGCGACCTCTTTCAAGCCGGGTGGCATCCGTTGCAGCAGCGCCAGCGAAAGGATGTCAACGCACCGCCCGCCGGCAACGCGTGCCAAATTGACGTCGCCATGGGCCGGGACATTGATTGCCAGCCTGGCGGAGGGCACGCCGCGGACGGGGACGTCGATATTGATCGGCGTTCCATCCGTGCCGGTCCCCGCCGCGTTCTCGCGCCGTTCGTCGGGCCCGGAACCGTCCGCCGGAATGGAACCGGCGGAACCGTCACTTGCCGGGGCGGCGGTTCCCAGTGTCACACCGGACACCGACGAGAGTTCCAGCGTCGCTTCAATGATCCCGGCCAGCACGGCGAGAATCCGGTCCAGGCTGCTCCCGTGGGCCAGTTCCACGGCCATGGCGTGGCTGGCCTCGTCCGCGCGGCGCAGGTGTGCCACCGATTCGCTGACGAGCATCGAGTTGATGGCCTGCATGATGCCCACGAACGGCACCACTTTGCGGAATTCAATGAGGGGCAGCCCGGCTTCTTCGGCGGCCCGGATCA
Source organism: Arthrobacter sp. 10L430 (assembly GCF_056395245.1). Taxonomy (NCBI): domain Bacteria; kingdom Bacillati; phylum Actinomycetota; class Actinomycetes; order Micrococcales; family Micrococcaceae; genus Arthrobacter; species Arthrobacter sp. 10L430. Next base: position 26,934 of record NZ_JBFTJD010000017.1, read on the forward strand.
TCGAGGACGGAAGCGACGCGAGGGTCTGGCCTGTCTCCACGGCCAGGGCGCCGACGCCGCGTTCAGCCAACTGTCGGACGTACTCCACGCGCCGGCCGTCCGTGGCTGAGACCAGGGCATCACCCCCGGTGAGAAGCAGTTCACCGCCGCTAAGTAACGGCGCAATGTCCAGTACCTCACTCGAATGGACCCAGCGCAGTTGTGTACCCGACGCTGCACCTGCCCCGGCGCGGATCACGGGATCAGCGGCCGTGAGGGTGGGGTGCTTAAGCACGTCGGCGAGCAATACAGGCATTACGATCCGTAACGTAGATGAGCGTTGTGTTATACACATAGTATCTTGTTGACTGTGGCCTGTGACACATAATCTGGCGGTATCCCCCTTTCCCCTACGGAGGCCCCCATGCACAACCACTCCACTGCAGCCGCGGACGGCCCAGTGCCGGCAGCCGACAATGATGTCGAAGCCTGGCTCCAGCCCATTCCGGAATCCCAGCGGACCAGGAAAGTCTCCGGACAGTTCTGGATCTGGGCCGGCGCCAACCTGGCACCCATCAACTGGGTCCTCGGCGCCCTCGGCATCCACCTCGGGCTCGGCTTTGCCGACACCGTCACCGTCCTCGTCTTGGGCAACCTCATCGGAATGCTGCTGTTCGGTTGCTTTGTACTGCTCGGCCAGAAGACCGGCGCCACCGGCATGGTGCTGGCCCGCGCGGCATTCGGCCGGCGCGGAAACTACTTGCCCGCCGCCATTCAGGCGCTGCTGGTGATCGGCTGGTGCGCAGTGAACACCTGGATCATCCTGGACCTCGTGATGGCGCTCTTCGGAACCCTCGGCTGGGTCGACCCGACGGCCCACAACTATGGTTGGAAGATCGGCGTCGCCACCACCATCATGGCAGCGCAGGTGGCCATCGCCTGGTTCGGCTACAAGGCCATTGCCGCCTTTGAAAAATGGACCGTACCGCCAACCATCATCATCCTCGCGGTGATGTCCGCCGTCGCCTGGTTCGGGATGAAGATCAACTGGTCCTACGCAGGACCGGCTGGCAACATCCTCGAAGGCTCGGAGCGGATCGCTGCGATGAGCGCGGTCATGACTGCCATCGGCATTGGCTGGGGGATCACCTGGTTCACCTACGCCGCCGACTACTCCCGGTTCGTCAGCACCGAAGTGCCAAAGCGCAAGGTCTACCTCGCGTCGGTCCTCGGCCAGTTCATCCCCGTCGTCTGGCTCGGAATCCTGGGAGCCAGCCTCGCCACCAACAGCGGCGAAATTGACCCCGGAAAGCTCATCGTCCAGAACTTCGGGGTCATGGCGCTCCCGGTGCTCCTGATGGTCCTGCACGGGCCCATCGCCACCAACATCCTGAACATCTACACCTTCTCCGTCGCCACTCAGGCACTCGACATCACCATCAGCCGCCGCAAGCTGAACCTGTTCGTCGGCGTCTTCTCGCTGGCCGCCGTCGTATTCTTCGTCTTCCAGGAGGACTTCGCCTCTGTCCTGGATGCATGGCTGATCGGGCTCGTGGCCTGGGTGGCTGCCTGGGGCGGCGTCATGCTTGTGCATTATTTCTGGATCGAGAAGCGCTGGCCAGCCGACGGCGGACGGCTGTTCGACAGTGTGGGCACCAGGCGGCTCCCCGGCATCAACTGGGCCGGCGTTGTATCCCTCCTGGTTGGCATCTTCGCCACCTGGCTGTTCATGTACGGGCTGATCCCGGTGATGCAGGGCCCCATCGCCGTGGCCTTGGGCGGCTGGGACCTGTCCTGGCTCGCGGGTGGCCTCAGCAGCGCCGCGTGCTACGCGGTTCTTGGCCCCCGGGTCCACCGCAGGTTTCTGGCCGACGCCGGATCGCCGCCGGTCCCGGCAGCCGTCCCGGAGACAGTAGCCCTCCCGTCAACAACCACTGCCGCCCTCTAGAAAGGAACGGACCATGGAATTCCCTGCCTTCGCAGACTCCGCCCATCCCATCACCTGGCCCGAAGGGTACCGGGCAGCCGCCTCGTTCACGTTCGACGTCGACGCCGAATCGTGCACCATTGCCCATGACCCCACCAGCACGCGCCGGATGTCCCTCATGACGCACCAGTCGTACGGGCCCAAGGTTGCGGTCCCCAGGCTGTTGCAGATCCTCGAACGGCAGGACATCCAGGCCACGTTCTTCATCCCGGGTTTCACCGCGGAAAGCTACCCCGACGTGGTGCGCCGGATCGCGGATGCAGGACATGAGATCGCCCACCACGGCTACCTCCACGAACCCATGCAGGGCATCGACGCCGCCACCGAGGCGCGGTACATCGACCGCGGGCTGGAAGCACTGGCCAAGGTTGCGGGCGTGCGGCCGGTCGGCTACCGCGCTCCCTGGTGGGAGCTGAACTGGCACTCGCCGGCTCTCCTGGCTGACCGCGGCTTCCTCTACGACTCAAGCCTGCTCGACGGCGACGCACCGTACCGCTTCAGCGTCGCCGACGGCGACTCCAGGGATCTGGTCGAAATCCCTGTTGACTGGGCACTGGACGACTGGGAGCAGTACGCCTTCTATCCGGGGGTGACCGGCAGCGGAGTCATTGAAAGCCCCGCCAAGGTCCTCGAAATGTGGACGCTGGAGGCAGAGGCACACCATGCGGCCGGGAGCTGTTTCGTGCTGACGAACCATCCGTTCATCTCCGGCCGGCCCTCAAAGGCGGTGGCCTTGGAGCAGCTGATCAACCGAGTCAAAGCCATGGACGGGATGTGGGTCACCACAATGGCCAAAATCGCCGAGCACACGCGGGACACCGTGACTGAAGTCCATAGCCACGCGCGCATTAAGGTTCCGGGCTTTCCCGACGCCGGCGCCCGCTTCACCCCGGCGCAGGTCCGGCAGCCGGAGCTGACCGCCGGCCCGTCACACGGCTGAGCCCAGGCAGCCCTCTCTCACCACCCGTCGCTTAAACCGGAACGCTCTCTCACTTCCCGTCGCTTAAACCGGAACGCTCTCTCACCAGATGAGAGAGCGTTCCGGTTTTTGGTGCGGGAGGTGAGAGAGCGTCGGCCCGGAACGTGCAGGAGGTGAGAGAGCGTCGGCCCGGAACGTGCAGGAGGTGAGAGAGCGTCGGCCGGGAACGTGCGGGAAGTGAGAGAGCGTCGGCCCGGAACGTGCGGGAAGTGAGAGAGCGTCGGCCGGGAACGTGCAGGAAGTGAGAGAGCGTCGGCCCGGAACGTGCAGGAAGTGAGAGAGCGTCGGCCCGGAACGTGCAGGAGGTGAGAGAGCGTTTAGACGCCCAGGGATTCCTTCAGCGCCTGGACGTGGCCCTGGGCCTTGACCTGGTACTGGGCGAGGCGGACCTTGCCCTCGGGATCAAGAACCACGGTGGAGCGCACGATGCCCTCGCGGACCTCCCCGTCCACGAGCTTCTCGCCCCAGGCGCCGTAGGCCAGTGCGACGGAGTGGTCCTCGTCGGCCAGCAGCGGGAAGGTCAGGGCGAAGTCGCCGGTGAAGTGGGACAGCTTGTCCGGGGCGTCGGGGGAGACGCCCAGGACCTCGTAGCCGGAGCCCTGGAAGGTGGCCAAATTGTCGCGGAAGTCGCAGGCCTCGGTGGTGCAGCCGGGGGTGGCCGCCTCGGGGTAGAAGTACACGATGACGTTCTTGCCCCGGTAATCGGCCAGCGAGGTCTGCTTGCCTTCAGCGTCCGGCAGGGTGAAGTCCGGGGCCTGGGTTCCGGGCTGGAGCTTGGTGGTCAGTTTGGGGCTCATGGCATTCCTTCGGATGGATCTTGCGAAACAAAAGCTGGTGGAAGAATCAAGGGCTGAACTGGATAACAGCCTAGCTAGATACTGTATTCCGCCGGGCCGCGGACGGTGGCGCCCGGGCCGGGGATGAACTGGTAGCCGCCGCCCCGCACCGTGGCGATCGCGTGCCGGCCGCCGCGCAGTTTCCGCCGCACCCGGCCCACATAGACGTCGATGGAGCGGGTGGCCGCCCCGGGGCTGTCGAACGATTCCAGGAACACCCGCAGCTCCTCGCGGCCGATGGCGCGCGAGCAGTTTTCCACGAGGTAACGCAGCAGCTTGAACTCGACGCCGGTGAGCGGCACCGGCCTGCCGTCCAGCAGCACCTCGCCTTTCGCGAGGTCCACGGCGACCCTGCTGACGGGGCCGGCCGACGGCGGGAGGTGGGGTGCGCCGCCGTCGTCCAGTTGCGGGGAGTCCTCCGGGGAGGACGACGACGGCGCGGGAGTGCCGCCGTCGGGCGTCCCGGAGGGTGCCCCGTCCCCTGGGGGCTTCCCGGACGGGAACGAACCGGCGGCGGACGTTGCAGCTCCGGCGGCAGGCCAGTGGACTTCCGCCTCCGGAGCAATCTTCAGGGCACGCGCGAGCACCAGCTCGGCGGCGCGGGTGAGAACGGCCTCATCGATGTCCTGCCCGGGCCCGGCGGTTACCCAGACGGCCAAGCCCCGCGCCTTGAACCCGGGCGCGCCGGAGTTCCGGTCCGGGACGGCCGTCAGATGCGGGCGCCCGCCGACGCTGCCGGCGGCCGGGTTCCCGCGGGGCGTATGGGCATGGACGGCCATGGCGGAACGCCTCAGACGCCGCCGCGGCGGATCAGTTTGCCGCTGGGCGTCTGGCCGTCCACCACGCTGCCGCGCAGGAACGTCTTGCGGACCACACCGGAGAGGGCCTTGCCGTCGTACGGGGTGATGGGGTTCTTGTGCTTGAGCTTGGAGACATCCACCACGAACGCCTCGTCGGGGGCGAAGACGGAGAAGTCGGCGTCGTAGCCGAGCGCCAGCTGTCCCTTGTTGGACAGCCGCGCCAGGGCTGCCGGCTTTTCGGCCATCCAGGACACCACCTGCTCCAGGGGGATGCCGCGGTGCCGCGCCTCGGTCCAGATCAGGGACAGGCCCAGCTGCAGTGAGGAGACGCCGCCCCAGGCCACGGCGAAGTCGCCGTTTTCCAGGTCCTTCAGGTCAAGCGTCGAAGGCGAGTGGTCAGAGACGATGCAGTCGATGGTGCCGTCCTGCAGGCCCTTCCAGAGCAGCTCGCGGTTGGAGGCTTCGCGGATGGGCGGGCAGCACTTGTAGGCGGTGGCGCCGTCGGGGATCTCCTCGGCCATGAGCGTGAGGTAGTGCGGGCACGTCTCCACGGTGAGGTGGACGCCGTCGCGCTTTGCGCTTGCGATCATGGGCAGCGCGTCCGAGGAGGAGAGGTGCAGGATGTGCGCGCGGGCGCCGGTCCAGCGGGCCCGCTCGATGACCTCGGCGATGGCCTTGTTCTCGGCACCGCGGGGGCGGGACGCCAGGAACGTGGAGTAGTGGTCGCCGCCCGGGTGCGGCGCGCGGTCAATGGCGTGCGAGTCTTCGGCGTGGACGATCATGAGCGAATCGAAGGACTTGAGTTCGGCCATGTCCTCCTCCATCTCATCCGCCTCCAGATGCGGGAACTCGTCCACGCCGGAGTGCAGCAGGAAGCACTTGAATCCGAACACGCCCTCGTCATGGAGCGGGCGGAGGTCCGCCTTGTTGCCGGGCACGGCGCCGCCCCAGAACCCGACGTCGACAAACGCCTGGTCCTCGGCCACTTCGCGCTTGAGCTTGAGGCCCTCCACCGTGGTGGTCGGCGGGATGCTGTTCAGCGGCATGTCGATGATGGTGGTCACACCGCCTGCCGCGGCCGCGCGGGTGGCGGACGCGAAGCCCTCCCATTCGGTGCGGCCGGGCTCGTTGACGTGGACGTGGGTGTCCACGAGGCCGGGAATGAGGGTTTCGTCGTCGGCGAGTTCGATGATCTCCCGGCCGGACAGGCCGTTGCCGAGCGGTTCGAGGGCGACGATCTTGCCGCCCCGCACGCCCACCTCACGCGCAGCGACGCCTGCGGTGGTGAGGACGCGCTGGCCCCGGATGACGAGGTCAAAGCTTTCTTCAGACATTGAGGGGCTCCTTTGTGCGGGCGCTGTTCGCCGTGGCGGTGGCGGCGGGGACCGGGTTCGCCAGCTCCGCGCCGATGCGCTGTCCCAATTGTTCAAGCAGGGGTCCTGCTTGGGCTATACATATTTCTACCTTGGCCTCCAGCGCGGTCAGTGGGTAGACCTGCCGGAAGCCGGATTCCTGCTGCTGTTCTGCGGTCAGCGTGGTGCGGCCGCAGACGGCGACCACCGGCACGCCGGCGGCAGCGGCGGCGCGGGCCACGCCCATGGGCGTCTTGCCCAGCAGGCTTTGCTCGTCCAAACTGCCTTCGCCGGTGATGATCAGGTCGGCGCCGGCCAGCCGGGCGGCCAGTTCAGTGAATTCAAGCACGACGTCGATGCCCGGCCTGCGCGTCGCGGCCAGGGCAGCTATGGCCGCGTAGCCAACGCCGCCGGCCGCTCCGGCCCCCGGTGCGTCCGCGGCTTTCAGTGCGCGCGGGCCGATTTCCCGGGCGAGGACGCGGACGAAGTTGGCCAGGGCGCTGTCCAGTGTTGCCACATCGGCAGGGGTGGCGCCCTTCTGCGGTCCGAAGATCGCAGCGGCACCTTCCGCACCCAGCAGGGGGTTGTCCACATCGCTGGCCAGGACGAAACGGGTCTCGTCCAGGCGTGCGTCGAAGCCGGAGAAGTCGATGCTCGCCAGGTCCGCCAGTGCGGCACCGCCAAGCGGGAGTTCGTTGCCGTCGGCGTCGAACAGTATGGCGCCGAGGCCCTGCAGGACTCCCGCTCCGCCGTCGGTGTTGGCGCTGCCGCCGACGCCCAAAATGATCTGCCGGCAGCCGGCGTCCAGGGCGGACCGGATGAGTTCGCCGGTGCCGAGGCTCGTGGCGGCCTTGGCGCTGTCGGAATCCGGCTGGCCGACGGTCGCTCCAGCACCATCGGGCTCGCCGCCGTCGGCCTCGCCGGCATCGGGGAGGACCGCGAGCCCGGAGGCCGCGGCCATCTCGATGACGGCCTCCCGTCCGCGGACCGCAAACTCGGCAGTCAGCGGCTGCCCGGTGGGGCCGCTGACCACGGCGCTGCGGCGGGTGAAGCCGGAGCCGACGGCGGCGTCCAAGGTGCCCTCGCCGCCGTCGGCCACGGGAATCCGGAGTACCTCAAGGGGACCCTGCCCCGCGATGCGGGAGCCCGCCTGCAGCCCCCTTTCCAGGTGCCGGGCGACGTCCGGGGCGGAGAGCGAGCCCTTGAACTTGTCCGGCGCGATCACTATGCGCATTGCAGTGCCTGTCTTTTAGTGTTGAGCGCCGCAGCTTAGGGCTGCAGGGCCAGGATGGCGGTGGGGGCGTCCGCGCGCGTCTCGGCCAGCTCCTCGAACTCGTTGATGGCGTTGATCTCGGTGCCCATGGAGATGTTGGTGATCTTCTCCAGGATGACCTCAACCACCACGGGAACCTGGAACTCGCCCATGAGGGCCTTGGCCTTGTCGAACGCGGAGCCCAGGTCGTTGGGGTCTTCCACCCGGATGGCCTTGCAGCCCAGGCCCTCGGCCACCTTGATGTGGTCCACGCCGTAGCCCGCTGCGGTTGCGGAGGAATCAGTGGAGTTGATGTTCTCGAAGGCCAGGGACACGTTCTGTTCCATTTTGAAGCCGCGCTGCGACTGCCGGATCAGGCCCAAGTAGGAGTTGTTCACCACCACGTGGATGTACGGCAGGTTGAACTGCGCGCCCACGGCCAGTTCCTCGATCATGAACTGGAAGTCGTAGTCGCCGGACAGTGCAACCACGGTCTCGTCCGGCTTGCCGCGCACCACGCCCAGGGCTGCCGGTGCGGTCCAGCCCAGCGGGCCCGCCTGGCCGGCGTTGATCCACTTGCGCGGGCCGAAGACGTGCAGCATTTGGGCGCCGGCAATCTGGGACAGGCCGATGGTGGACACGTAGGTGGTGTCCTGGCCGAAGGAGCGGTTCATCTCCTCATACACGCGCTGCGGCTTGATGGGGATGTTCTCGAAGTGCGTCTTGCGGTGCAGGGTGGCCTTGCGCTCGGCACATTCGGCAACCCAGCCGGAGTAGTCCGGCAGGGTCTTGGCGGCCTGGCGTTCGCGGGCCAGTTCCAGCAGCCCGTCCAGCGCCGCGCCGGCGTCGGATGCGATGCCGAAGTCCGGGGAGAACACGCGGCCGATCTGGGTGGGCTCGATGTCGATGTGCACGAACTTGCGGCCCTCGGTGTAGGTGTCCAGGCCGCCGGTGTGGCGGTTGGCCCAGCGGTTGCCGATGCCGATCACGAAGTCGCTCTGCAGGTAGGTTTCATTGCCATAGCGGTGCGAGGTCTGCAGGCCCACCATGCCGGCCATCAGCGGGTGGTTGTCCGGGATGGTGCCCCAGCCCATCAGGGTGGGGATGACCGGAACGTTCAGCAGTTCGGCCAGTTCCACCAACTGGGCGGAGGCGCCGGCGTTGATGATGCCGCCGCCGGCCACGATCAGCGGGTGCTGGGCCGCGGTGAGCATGGCCAGGGCCTTTTCCAGTTGCTTGCGGCTCGCCTTGGGCTTCTCGATGGGCAGCGGCTCGTACGTGTCGATGTCGAATTCGATCTCGGCCATCTGCACGTCGATCGGCAAGTCCAGCAGCACGGGGCCGGGTCGGCCGGAGCGCATCAGCTGGAAGGCCTTCTGGAAGGCGCCCGGAACCTGGCCCGGCTCCAGGATGGTCATGGCCATCTTCGTGACCGGCTTGGCGATCGACTCGATGTCCACGGCCTGGAAGTCTTCCTTGTGCAGCTTGGCCACGGGAGCCTGGCCGGTGATGCAGAGCATCGGAATGGAATCTGCCCATGCCGCGTACAGGCCGGTGATCATGTCGGTGCCGGCGGGGCCGGAGGTGCCGATGCAGATGCCGATGTTGCCGTCCTTGGCCCGGCTGTAGCCGTCAGCCATGTGGCTGGCGCCTTCAACGTGGCGGGCCAGGGTATGGCGGATGCCGCCGTGGGCCCTCATGGCCGAGTAGAAAGGGTTGATTGCCGCGCCTGGCAGGCCGAACGCCTCGGTGGCGCCCTCCTTCTCCAGGATGGCGACGGCTGCGTCTACGGTGCGCATCTTCGTCATGGTGTGCTCCTTGAAAGTCTGTGGGTGGCCCGCTGTGGGCTGAATTTTGGGTGTGTTTAGGGAGCCGCCGTCGTTGATGCACGACGGCGGTTGCCCGGTTTTGCTTGTTAAGTCCGCCCTGTGGGCGGCTGGCCTACTGGCGGCCTGGGCTACTTCCGGCCGCTGAGCTGCAGGACCTGCTTGAAGAGGCCTGAGTGATCGAGTCCGCCGTCGCCCTGGTTGACGGTGGCGGCAACGAGCTGTGCGACGACGGCGCCAAGGGGAACGGCGACGTTGGCTTCGCGGGCGGCGGAGGTGACGATGCCGAGGTCCTTGTGGTGGAGGGCCAGGCGGAAGCCGGGGTCGAAGTTGCGGTCCAGCATCTTCTGGCCCTTCTGGTCCAGGACCTTGGAGCCGGCCAGGCCGCCGCCAAGGACCTTGAGTGCTGCATCGGTGTCCACGCCGTAGGCCTCAAGGAAGGCGATGGCCTCGCCGAGGACCTCGATGTTGACGGCCACGATCAGCTGGTTGGCTGCCTTGACGGTCTGGCCGGAGCCGGCGGGGCCGACGTGGACGATGGTCTTGCCGACGGCGTTGAGGACGTCCTGTGCTGCGTCGAAGTCGGCCGCGTCGCCGCCCACCATGATGGACAGGGCGGCGTCGATGGCACCCTGCTCGCCGCCGGAGACCGGGGCGTCGAGGGGGCGGATGCCTGCGGCGACCGCGTCCTCGGAGAGGCGCTTGGCGACGTCCGGGCGGATGCTGCTGGCATCAATCCACAGGGTGCCCTTCTTCGCGTTGGCGAAGATGCCGTCCTTACCGCTGACGACGCCCTCAACATCGGGGGAGTCCGGGACCATGGTGATGACGACGTCGGCGTCCTTGACGGCGTCCGCGATGCTCGTGGCACCCTGGCCGCCCTCGGAGACGAGCTTGTCGATCTTGTCCTGGCTGCGGTTGAAACCGGTGACCGCGTGGCCGGCCTTGACGAGGTTGATGGCCATGGGGAGGCCCATGATTCCGAGTCCGATGACTGCAACGTTGCTCATGATGGTTCTCTTTCTGAAGTCTGTGGTGGTTCTGGTGGCCGAGCCTGTCGGGACCTAGTTGGAAGCGTGCTGGCGGATGGCCCAGCTAAAGGCTGTTTCCGCCGGTTCCTTATATTCGAGGCCGATGTAGCCCTCGTAGCCGAGTTCGCGGCTGCGGGCGATCCATTCGCCGAGGGGAAGCTGCCCGGTTCCGGGAGCCCCGCGGCCGGGGTTGTCGGCGATCTGGATGTGGCCGAAGTCCTTGGCGTGCTTTTCGATGACGGCTTCGACGTCGTCCCCGTTGACGGCCAGGTGGTAGAAGTCGGCGAGGAGCCTAATGTTCTCGGCGCCGGATTCTTCCCGGACCCGGCTGATCACCCGAAGGGCGTCTGCGGCGGTGAGGAGCGGGTACTTGGGGGCGCCGCTGACCGGTTCGAGGAGGACGGTGCCGCCGATGCGGGCGACGCCGGCAGCCGCCGTTGCGAGGTTTTCGGCGCCGATGGCGTCCTGCTTTTCGGGCGATTCGCCGTCGATGCGGTTGCCGTAGAGGGCGTTGAAGGCCTTGCAGCCGAGGCGCTCGCCGATGCCGGCCACAACGTCGATGTTGTCCTGGAACTCGCGGGATCGTGCTGGCCAGGAGGTGAGGCCGCGGTCGCCGCCGGGCATGTTGCCGGCATTGAAGTTCAGGCCCGTGAGCTGCACGCCGGCGTCGTTGATGGCGTTCTCGAACTCGGTGACCTGGGCGTCGGCGGGGACAGAGGTGTCAAAGGGCCACCAGAATTCGACGGCGTCGAAGCCGGCAGCCTTCGCCGCGGCGGGGCGCTCCAAGAGCGGCAGTTCCGTCAGCAGGATGGAGCAGTTCACGGTGTACGTCATTGTCTTTGTTCCTTGCGGGTCCGGTGGTGGCGTCTTTGCTGAGCAGTACTGGCTTCCTCGGCTATTTCGTATTGTGGAAGTTATATTCTGCTGTATGAAAAGTGTAGGACGGGGCGGGTGCCGGCGTCAACCGTTGCGGACCGTCCGGCAGGCTGATGCCGGAGACGGCACTGCGGAACCCCTGTTTGAACAGCCGATTCGCTTCTAGAATTGTTGTGGGGCCGACGGCAGAGCCCCGGTGAGCCGGGGTGCCTTCCCAAGCGCCGCCGGCCCTTATTGATTCCGATCCGGTCACACTACGGTCACGGCTCTTCCGGGCCGGGCGGCGGGCGTGTGACGATACGGGCATGAGCGAAGAACTTATGGCGGCGGCACCCTCCGGCGGTGGCGCTCCCCGTAATAGAACGGCCGGACTATTCCATCCCGAAGGCTCCGAGGCGACGCGGAAGATGCGCGAGCAGGCTCGGCGGCGGCGGGAAGCTGAAGCGAAGCTGCAGCTCCACCTGATGCAAAACCACAACAAGATCGCAGGCTCACCCGACCCGGCACTCTGAAGGGGCCGGTGTATCCAGGCAGGGAAACAGCGGCCACCCAGGCGCATTGAGGCGTTTGGGTGGCCGCTGTTCCGTTTGTAGGCTGGGTTAGCAGGCACCAGCCCTAGGCAGGCACCAGCACTAGACACGCAGATGCGCCGCTTCGAACGTCGTGGACCCCGGGCCCGGCGCGGGTAGCCTGTTGGGTGCTCCGAGTGCCCGATAGTCCCAGCCGGCGGCGCGGTATGCCGCGGCGTCAAGCGCGTGCCGGCCGTCAACGATGTTGCGCAGCTGCACTAGCTCGCCCAGCGCAGCCGGGTCAGCGCGCCGGAAGACGTCCCATTCGGTCAGGAGTGCCACGATTTCGGCGCCGGTCACGGCCTCCTCCAGCGAATTCGCGTAAGCGAGGTCCGGATAGCTCCGGCGGGCGTTCTCCATCGCCTTGGGGTCGAAGACCGTGACCCTGGCGCCGCTCTGGTGGAGCATTCGGGCAACGTCAAGGGCCGGGGCGTCGCGGATATCGTCAGAGTCGGGTTTGAAGGCGGCGCCCAAAACGGTCACGCGCACGCCCGCCAGGTCGCCGCACGCCATTTCGGTGATGAGGTCCACGGTCCGCTGGCGGCGCCGCTGGTTGATGGCGTCCACTTCCTGCAGGAAGCCGACCGCCTGCCCGACGCCGAGTTCCCTGGCCCGGTGCGTAAAGGCCCGGATATCCTTCGGCAGGCAGCCCCCGCCGAACCCCAAACCCGGCTTGAGGAAGCGGCCGCCGATGCGGTTGTCGTAGGACAACGCCTTCGCCAGCAGGCTGACGTCCGCGCCCGTGGCCTCGCAGATTTCCGCCATCGCATTGATGTAGGAGATCTTGGTGGCAAGGAAGGAGTTGGCCGCCGCCTTGACCAGTTCGGCGGTGGCAAGGTCTGTGACCACTACCGGAGTGCCAGCGGTGATGATGGGGGCGTAGCATTCGGCCAGCCGGCCGCGGGCCCACTCGGAGGGCACACCGAAGACCAGCCGGTCCGGATGCAGCGTATCCTCCACCGCGTGGCCTTCACGCAGGAACTCCGGGTTCCAGGCCAGCTCCGCCAGCGTGCCGGCCGGGGCGGCCGCCCGGATGTAGGCCGTGAGCCGCTCCGCCGTGCCGACCGGAACGGTGGATTTTCCTGCGATGAGGCACCGCCGTCCCAGCTGCGGGGCCAGGCGCTCAAGCGCCGCGTCCACGTAGCGGAGGTCGGCGGCGGGGGAATCGGGTGCCTGCGGTGTCCCGACGCACAGGAAATGGATGTCAGCATCCCTGGCTGCGGAGAAGTCGCTGGTGAACGTCAGCCTGCCCCGTTCCAGCATCTTCCGGAGGAGCTTCTTCAGGCCCGGCTCGAAAAACGGCAGCTGTCCGTCCGACAGGGCACGTACCTTGGCTTCGTCGACGTCGATCCCCACCACGCGGTGGCCCAGCAATGCCATGCACACGGCGTGGGTTGTGCCGAGGTATCCCGTTCCGATGACGGTGAGGGAAAGACCGTTAGACATCGGGGCGCCGGTGGAGAGGGAAAAGCCGGACGACGGCGGAACATCCGCGGCGCCGCGCGCCCGCCGGGAGGAACTGCTCATGTCAGGCTCCAGTCTGTGCTCAATACCGGGACGGGCTCGCGTTCCAGGGACGGGTTGGGGAAGGGAGAGACCAGGTAGCGCGCGGCACGCGCCCCCCAAGGCGGGCGGAAGGAGTAAAGGCAGGCCATGCGGAGGCGCGTGCCGGCACAATACGCGGCGAATCGTTCGGGCGTGACGTGCAGTTCTTCGGCTACGGCCATGACCTCAGCGTGGGCAATGGCGTAGCGCCGCGTTGTCAGAAGCTTCTGGCACAGCCGCAGCTCAAGGTTCACGGCGAGATTGGCGAGGTCCAGTGCAGGCTCGGCCTGGCAGGCTTCGTCAAAGTCCAGCAAGCCGGGCGTGCCGCTACCTCCCCGCCGCAGCAGTTGCTTGTCATGCAGGTCCCCATGCGCCCAGCCGAACGGATCGGGGCGCGTGGCCAAGAGCCCAGTGATGGCTTTATCGGCCTGGGCCACGAGGCCGGTGCGCGCTGCAGCAGCTGCCGGGACGCCTTCGCTTTGCAGGAGCCAGAGATCGACCCAGCGCCGGAGATTGACCACTTCACCCTCGGGTGGGTGCAGCGGCAGTCTCTCTACGCTGCTGCGGAAATCGGCGCTGTTGGCGACGTCAACTGTTTGCAGCCACGCCAGTGACCATTCGCGCCACATCCGTGCAAAGGACGCGTCCGTAACGGTCGTTTGGTCCTGCCCGAGCTCATGATATGAGCGTCCCGTAAGACTGCTGAAGACGAGCACCGAGCGCCGGCTCTCCAGCAGCACAGGGGCTGTGATGCGGCCTGCGGTCAAAGGCGCGGTGGCCAGGGCATGGCTCCTGGCGGCCGTCTCTGCCGGGCCGGGACGGAAGACTTTGATGTACCGGCTGCCGGCGTGGACTACGGCGCGCTTGTGGGCGCGATGGGCCACGACTTCTCCCTGGGGGGCCTCCTTTGCGAGCGCGGGAAGCCGTGGGTCCTTGTCGGGTACCGGCTCAAAGATCCCGTGCCGCAGATGGGCTGCGCGGACACCCGGAATCCCGGGGGACCGGATTTCCAGGATGTAGTCGTTGCTTTCGGGTCCGGGCCAGGCCCGGCGGACCAGCCAGTCCCTGCCGCCGGCATCGGAAACGCGGGGCGGTACAGCAGGATGCCAGCTCATGCGATCAGCTCCAGGGCCCGGCGGAGGTGCCAGGCTATTTCGGCGGCCCATTCGGGGGACCGGTCCCGGAACGGGTCCACACTGCCTTTGAACAACCGGACGGCGGCCCAGGCATCGAGGTCCTTTTGGCGGAACCGTCCGCCCGCCTGGACATAGCCTTCGGTCAGGCTGGCGGTCTTTGCACCGCCCGCGCCGTTAGTGCTGGCTGCTCCAATTCCGGGCGCCGCCAGAGTAGCTTCTTCCACGGCAGCGAACGATCCCAGATCGGCTTCGGCGGAGCCAGGGTGGGCCCGGTCGAAGTCGATGATGCGGACGTCCGATCCGCCCACGAGCACCTGATCGGCCGAGAAGTCGCCGTGGACGGGGACGCTGGTGCGCTCTTCGCGGTGGCCCAGCAGGCCGGGTAGGCCGCTCTCCAGTTTCCGCGCGTGCCCCTCCAGTTCGGGGACGAGCGCAGTCACCATGGCGCGGGTCGCGGCCAGCTGTCTGATCAGATCATCAAACCAGTCACCGGGAGCGGCATCGGGACGGACGTGGAGGCCGTGCAGCCGGGCGAGAGCCTCCCCGGCACGATGGGCACCGCCGGCCGCGTGCGCGTCGTCGAGTCCGGCCAGGTCACCTCCGCCCCATACGGGGCTGGCGCCGATTCCGTGACGGGCGCACTCCGGATCACCGAGTTGCGGCAGGAGCGGAACGCCGTGCTCGTAAAGGTGCCGCTGAAAATCCAGCCGCCGTTCGCCGTCGGCCGCATTGGCCGCTATCTTGACGACGACGGGGGCCGCGGGATCCTGGATCATCAGCACGAGTCGCCGTTCGGGCTTGTAGCGCAGCACGCTGGCCGCGCCGGCCAGGTGGCCGTTGAGAGGAAGCTGGCCGACGCCCAGACGCTCCACACCGTGCTTGCGGAGCCAGGCTAGGTTGCGCCGCAGCTTCCAGTCATCGGCTATATCGCCCGTGGCGACGAGGGCACCCGGTTGACGGGGGTCGGGCCTGAGCACCCTAATGTTCCCGTCGCGCGACTTGGAGACCTGTTCGCGACGGAGGAGCTGACCGCTTCCCTCCTCGGTCTTGGTCAGGGCCCAGCCGTAATCAAAGGTGCCGTTCCGCGTCCGGCGGAAAGCGACAAGCAAGGAAGTGCGTGGTTTGTAGCGGACCCTGGTCACCCGGACAGTTTCGCCGAGCAGCGCAGACAGGTTGCTGTTGTCCAGCAGGTAGGGCAAACCGGCCAGGTCATTGTCCCGGCTGGCCAGGGCCCTGTCCGGGTCCCTGAGGGCGGATGCAGCCGCGGTCATGGCACTTCCAGCCTTTCAAGCGGCCGGCCGGGGTCCTGGTCGGCCATCCAGCGTGCGAAACGCGTGGCCGGATCCTGCAGCAGTGCATCCGGTCGACCCTCCTCAACGATGCGGCCATCCTCGAGCCAGATGATGCGGTCGCAGGAGCGGGCGGAATGCTCATCGTGGGTGATGGTGATGGAGGTTCGGTCCCGGGTGAGGGCGGCCAGTGCATCCAGCACCGACTCCCGTGAGGCCGGATCCAGGCCTGCAGTCGCTTCGTCGAGTATCACAATGGGTGCCTGCCGGAGGATGGCCCGAGCGATGGCGATTCGTTGGCGCTGGCCTCCCGAGAGATCCTTTGCCGCTTCACCCAGGACGGTGTCGTAGCCCTCAGGCAGGGAACGGATGAAGGCGTCTGCCTGGGCCAGGGCGGCGGCGTTCTCGATTTCCTCGTCCGTGCCATCCAGGCGGCCAAACCTGATGTTGTCCCGGACCGTGGTGCCAAAGAGAACGGAATCCTGGAGCAGGATTGAAACGTGCGAGCGCACGGACGCGATCTTCAACTCCCTGAGGTCGCTGCCGCCGACCAGCACTGCCCCCGACGTTGGGTCGATCATTCGCAGGATGAGGCTGGCCAGGGTTGATTTGCCGGCGCCGGAGGGGCCGAGGATGGCCAGGTGTTCGCCGGCCGGGACGCTGAGGTTTATTCGGTGCAGCACGGTGGTTCCCTCGCCGTGGCCAGCGGTCACGTCGTCGAACACAATGTCGGGATGGGCGCTCGAAAGCACACGGGCGTTGGCGGCCTCGGGGAGATCGGTCTGCGCCTCCAGGAGATCTGCCACCCGTTCCCCGGACGCCGTGGCGCGGGCGATCCGGCTGGTTTGCTTGGCCAGGTCCTTGAGGGGTTTCATCCCGGTCTTCAGGTAGGTCAGGAAGACCACCAGGTCTCCGGGTGTGATCGAATGGTCCAGCACGCGCAGGCCGCCCCCGGCCAGGACGATCGCCGTGGCCACGCCAATCAGTACGTCCGTGCGGCGTTCAAGCGCCGCGGCCAGCCGCAGTGCCACAACTCCCGTTCCCAGGGTCTGCTTGTTGCTGGACCGGAAGTCGTCGCTGATGGTGTCCTCAAGGCCGTAGGCCTGGACTTCGCGCATGGCATTCAGGGTCTGGGCGGCAGTGGTTGCCAGGGCGCCTTCACCTTTGCGGGACTTGCGGGCGGCCACCGTTATTGACGGCGAACTTCTGTGGGACAGCAGGACGAACGCGCCGCCGGCAAAGAACACGACGAGTGCGAGCAGCGGATCAAGCCACACCATGATGCCCGTCATGGCCACCAGAGTTGCCATGTTGCCCAGCAGCGGCAACCCTGCGGTAACGGCCACTTCCTGCAGGCGGGAGACGTCGCCCACGAGGCGCTGGACGGTATCTCCGGAGGAGGCGCGCGTGTGGTGCCTCATGGAGAGGCTCTGCACATGGCGGAAGGTCCGCGCGCGAAGGTCGGCTGCGATCCTGGATCCAATCAGGGCGAAGGCGATCGCGGACCAGTAGTTGGCAATGGCCCGCACCACGCTGATGACCACTATTGCTCCGCCGCACAGCAGGAGGGTTTCCAGGCTTGCGTCCATTGAGGGACCGGGTTTGCGCAGCGTTGCGCCGAGCGATCGCGACACGGCATCAACCACAAGTTTTACGGGCCAGGGTTCCAGCAGGCGGAAGAGGACGTCCGCCGCGAGGGCCACGAAGCCGCCGGCCATGAGGATCCGGTGTCCCTTGAGGTGCGGGCGCACGCAGCGCAGCGTCCGCCGGAGTCCGGATTCCGGCTTGGGGTCGCGGCCCGGCGCCCCGCGGCCGCCCGCATGTCGGGCAGTTGTGCTCATCGCAATGCCGCCTTTGGTTCGGCCGTCAAGGCTTCGGTGATGGTCGAAAGCACGTGGTTCCAGCTGAAGCGGTGCTCGGCGTCGGCCCGGGCCTGGCGGCCAAGGCTTGCGCGCAGCACCGGCTCCGCCGCCAGCCGCGTCAGTGCGGCGGCGAGCCCGGACGTATCGGCACCCGGAACCAGCAACCCGGTGCGGCCGTGTTCCAGAATGGACGGGATCTGGCCGACGGACGTTGCGATGATCGGCATGGCCGCCGCCATATACTCGTAGATCTTCAGCGGCGAAAAGTAGTCTTCCCGGCCGGCGTTGTCGGGAGGATAGGGGGCCATGGCGGCGTCGCACTCATGAAGCAGGCCGGGCACGGTCCCCGGGGGAACTGCCCCGGTAAATTCCGTCTCCACCCCGAGCGTGGCTGCAAGGCGTTCAAGGTTGTCCCGCTCCGGCCCGTCTCCGATCATCCGCACGGTCCAGCGGTCGGGGTCGGCGGAGCGGGTGTTGGCGATTGCGACGGCGTGGAGCAGGTCCGGGACGCCGTGCCAGGGCTTCAGCGTCCCCACGAAGGCCACGGTGAGATGACCGGAATGCCGCCGTCCGGGGCGCCGGGGAGTGATGCGTTGAACGTTGACGCCGTTCGGCGCCAGCACGGTCCTCGCCGCGGGCACCCGGCCGCGGACCCAGCGGACCACAGGTTCTGAGACGCAGGAAACCACCTGCGCCGCACCCGCATTGTGGCGCAGGATTGCTTCGGCCGTTTCCGCGTCCAGCAGCTGGCGGTAACGCCGCTGCTCTTCAATGAGGGGTGCATTGACTTCGAGAACGGCCGGAACGCCAAGGGCCTGGGAAACAAGGGACAGGGCCGGGCTGAACAGCGAGTATCTCTCGTAGAACAAGTCGCAGCCGTCACTCAGGACTGTGTCTGCGAGATCCAGCGCCGCATCCTGGAGAGCACGCTCGTGGTGTATGTCGGGCCCCCGGAGCGGCTGATTTTCGACGACGTCGAGATCGGCAAGGTCCGCCGGGCGGTCCTCTCCGCGGCGGGTGCAGTAGAGCGTGACGTCGTCCCCTGCATTGCGCCAGGCCCGGATGATCTCCTGCACGTGAACGGAGGAGCCTTTGGTGCCAAAGACGGGGACTCCGCGGTCGGCACAGAGATAGGCCACGTGCATCATGCCACCTTCCTTTCCGAAAGGGCCAGGGACCGGAGCAACTCGACCTGCCGGCGGACGTCGTAATCTTGTTCGATCAGGGCGCGGGCGTTTCGGGACAGGGCAAGCCGGTCCGTTCCGGGCGCGCTGATCCGGCGGATTGCCCGGGCCAGGGCGTGCGGGCTTCCGGGAATTGCCAGAATCCCGGTTTGGCCGTCATGGATCGCTTCGGGGATGCCTGTGACCGAGGTGCTGATGCAGGGCACGCCAGTTGCCATCGCCTCCAGCAAGACAGTAGGCATGCCGTCGGCGTTGCCGTCCGCGCCGATGACGCACGGGGCCACGAAAACGTCGGAGGAGTCAAGCAGTTCGAGGACCTCGTCCTGGGTCCGCGGTCCGATCAGCCTGACGTGGTCCCCAAGTCTGAGTCGTTCAATGGTGTTCTGCAGTTCCTCGGTAAGCTCGCCGGCGCCCGCGATCTGCACGTCGAGGTGAAAGCCCTGGCCCACGAGCTCTGCGGCGGCAGGCAACAGGTGCTGGAAACCTTTCTTTTCCACCAACCGGCCGACGGCGGCCACGCGCAAGGTAGTACCGATGGGGCGTGGCTCGCGATAGGGGAATCGATTCAGTTCCAGGCCGTTGCGCACCAGATGGAGGCGGGAGGTGGCAGCGGGAAACAGGCGGCGGAGATAACGGAAGTTGTACTGGCTTATGGTCACGGCGTGATGGGCCTCTTCAAGCTTCACCCGCAGCTCGTCGGCCTGGACTGACTCATGGAAGATGTCGACTGCGTGGGCCGTGAACGAGAACGGTAGACCGACGAGGGCCGCGGCGAGCCGCGCAACGCTGGTGGCCGCGTTGGCAAAATGGACGTGAAGATGCCTGATGTTCCGCTGCGAAAGGGCAGTTGCGAGGTTGATCGCCTGCGCAGCTTCGGTGCATTCGGCCGCGGTCAGTTGGCCCAGGTTGCGCGAAAGGGCTCCGGACAGGCCGGCTGTATCCGCGGCCCTGAAGTTCTCCCATAGCTCGGACGCCTTGAGCGGCCGGTCAATGTAGGTGACCGGAGCCTTGACCCGGGCAAGCTCGGGATGGAAACGGGGGTCGTTGGGCTGGAGAAGTGAGAAGATTTCGATCCGGTCCCCGGCTGCCTCCCGGGCGAGGATTTCGGAAACGATGAAGGTCTCGGAGAATCGCGGATACATTTTCAGCACGTAGGCGATGGCCGGTTCAGACTGCAGCACGTGCCGCCCCTTCCCTGATGGTCTGCGCCCGCGAGCCGGCCGGCTGGAGGACCGGCTGCAGGAGGGCGGCTGCCAGCTGAGGCACACGGGCGAGCCCGTTGAGGTGCGCCAGCCGCCGGTCCACCTCGGTGCCGAGGCTTTGTGCCAGCCAGGCCGCCAGGATTGCAGGCGTCAGCGTGCCCATGTCGTGTCGGTCCAGATAGCCGGCCTGGGCCAGGGAGGCTGCCCTGATCTGCTGCTCGGAGCGGGAGTGGTTCCGGGGGACGATCAGCGCGGGCACGCTGGTGCTCAGGAGCTCGCACACCGTGTTGTATCCGCCCATGGATACAACCGCCTGAGCATTTCGCATGTGCAGGACCATGTCGTCCAGGGCTTCGACCACCCGGACGCCGGGCGTGGCGTGCTGCCGCAGGTCGTTGAGTTCCACTTCCGGCATCTGCGGACCCGCAACGATGAGGTGTCCGATTCCGGCTGGGAGTGCGGCGGCCGCGGCGATGCTCGCCAGGGCGTGACCATCGGCACCGCCTCCGACAGTTGTCAGGAAATAGGGGCCAGACATGCAGATTTTCCCGGATCCGGGCGGCCTGCCGGTCGCCAGGTAGCCCGTGTACCGGATCATGCCCCGGAGGGACTCGGGAATCTCGCCGGCGGCAAGTGGATCATGGACTGCCGGGTCGCCGTAAATCCAGACTGCGTCAAAAAGGTCTTTGACGAGCTGTGCGCCGCCGGCACTGTCCCATTCTGCGAGGGCAGTCTCCGGGGAATCCAGCACCTCGCGAAGTCCCAGCACAACCTGCGCCGGAGTCAGGGCACGGGCACGGCGCAGCGCGGCCTCCAGTTCGCGGTGAATGCCAGTGGGATGGCGGTCAACCACGATCAGGTCGGGGCGGAAACCTCCCAGTACTGCTTCCAGCAGGGCGGCCCGCAGCGATACAAGATCCTGCATGGGCACCGCCAGGTTCCGCGGGTGGTAGCCGTCGGGCCCCTTCCCGACGCCGGGCAGGATGACCCAGTCCCAGCCAGCCGGGACGGGGAATCCTGGTGCAAGGGCGCTCCCGGCAATGAGGACGCCGGTTACTGGCCGGCCGGTGAGGCCGGGAAGCTGATTGCTCAGGGCGTGCGCCAGCGCCAGATTGCGGCGGACGTGTCCCAAGCCAAGCGAGTCATGAGAATAGAGCGCAATTCTTAACTTTTTCAATGGGCCCCCACGGCCTACTGAATTCGCCCCCACAGCCAACCGAATTCTCGGTGACGATTACTTTGGTCTAGCCAGCCTCAAAAAGAGGCTCATCAAGCGATAGAAATTATTAGAGAACTCTCATAATTTGCCCTCAATGGACTGTTGCCGCGCGTTGGTTGCCTGTCAGTATCGTTGGAGCAGCCACAAAAGTAAGGCGCGGATATGGAAAACCAACAATTCAGGCGCGGAGCTCCGGAGGGGGCCGGCTTCGGTCCTGCCGGGTCTCTTTCCGTTGTGGCAAAGGCGACGGCGAGCAGCTGATGACAGTGGCAGCGGGAGTTGCCGCGATCTGCAGGGCGGAGTCCCGCAGCCAGGCGTCGTCGCCTTGCACGCCGTCAGTGCTGCGCGCTTGCAGCGGCTCACTGGACGCGGCAAAGAAATATGCGAGCGGCGCGTAACCATGAACTGCCGGGCTCGGCGCCAGTCCCGAGATGGTGGCGGCGCCGTGGTGGTTATTGAATGCAGAGTTTCGGGCCACGCCCTGAGTGCACGCCGCGAGGAACACAACGAGTGCGAGGACTGCCATCACCGTGGCGGGCCGCAGACGTTTTCGTCGGTGCCCGCCTGCGGCGGACACCAGATGTCTGAAAGGGGTGTGCATAAATACCCGACGAGAGGAGGTTGCGAGATGTGTCCCACGTTGCCACCGCTTGGGGTGTAGGTCAATCCTAAAAACTTACCGTTCAAATTTCTTTTCAGCCGTCTGGAGTCGAAAAGCCAAAAGAACGACGGCGAGAAGTCCCGCCGTCGTTCTTTTGCGTTCGTTTGGGGTCGATGCTGTGGAATTCAGTCGGCCGTGCTGCCCCTAATGCTGGCCGAGATTTCCACCCATGGGCGGGACGGTGCCCGGGCCGCGGTCAGCGGTCTCGTCGCGCTCCGCAGCGCTCTGGGTGTCACTGGCGGCTGTTTCGTCCGAATCGCCGTCGTCGTCAATGAGGCCGTTGGTCTGGTCGAAGGGATGGGCGATCGTCTCGTCGGCCAGCGCCGAGCTGTCCGCACTGGTTACCGGAGCCGTGCCGGTCACTCCAGGCGTCCCGGCGGTTCCTACTGTCTCGGTGTACACCGGCGTCACCGCCGGGGTCGCCGTGTGGTCGGGGACTGGCACTGTGGCGTCCGAATCGCTGCTGCGGGTGGCTGCGACGGCTCCTGCCGCCGCGGCAACGCCGACCCCCGCGGCGAGCTTGCCGGATACTCCGGCCTTGCCGCTGTCGCCGCGCGACGCCGCAGCATGTTCGACGCCGGGTGTGCCGACGGAGGCGCCTTCGTTGACGGAACCCCGCCAGGCGCCGCTGGCATACCCTTCGTCTTCGATGAACTCCTTGAACTTCTGGAGATCGGACTCGGCCTGGCGATCCACCACGTTGAGCTTGTCACCGACCTTCTCCACCAAGCCCTCTGGCTCGTAGTCAATGAAGAGCCGGACGGACGTCTGCCCGCCGCCCACATCCTCGAACTCTACCGATCCGGCGTTTGTGGCACCCTCGGTGGCGGCCCAGGCGACCTTGCGGTCCGGGATCTGCTCGAGGATTTTCGCTTCCCATTTCCGCTTGACGCCGGCGATCTCGGCCACCCACTCAAGGCGGTCGTCACTCAGCTGGGTCACGCTCTTCACGCCGCCCATGAACTGGGGAAAGTCCTCGAACTGGGTCCACTGGTTGTAGGCCGTGCTGACCGGCACATTGACCAGAATTCGTTTTTCAACCCTCGTGCTCACAGTGTCTCCTTTGTCGACTTGAACAGGCACCGACGAACAAGAACTCAATTCGTCAGCATGCTTACCATATCGGCCTGAACCGTTCGGTGGCCAGAGCCGTCCTCCGGCCCTAAGTGAAAGGGAGCCCCCTGCGCGAATCCTGTGGACTCAAGCGCGGAGGCTCCCTGGCGCTCCGGTCTGGGGGGAAAGACGGAGAGCTTGGAATCAATGTACAGCCGGGTAGAGGCTTATCAGGGCATATTTAGGACATCTTGATTAAACATTGAGCCGAATCACATCTTCGCCCCTGCGAGGAGAGGAGGGCGACGGCCGGCAGTCGGCGCGCAGCCGCTAAACCGCCCTGCCCGCGGTGTCCACCACGCAGAAACGGTTGCCTTCCGGATCGGCAAGGATCACGTAGTCCTCATCCGGCGCCCTTCGCGGTTCGTAGCCCAGGGCTGCCTGCCAGAAGGCCAGCTGGCGCGGGAGGTCATCAACGCGGATCACGATGGAGCCGATGCTCAGCATGCGGCCAAAGTACACCCGCCCAGGGGCTCCGCAAAGCTGTTGCCTCCGGCCGCTCCGTTAGGCTGGCGACAGAGAACACCCGGCAGGCGCGCTCCCATGTGACCGACCTGCCCCGAGCCGACGGAGCTGTTGGAGACCCATGACCCGGAAGATAACTGTGAGCCTGCCGGATGCGGCACTTCGTGAGTACCTGGCGCCGAACGCGGACGTCACGGTGTTTGAGTGGGACTTCGCGGGCGAGCCGCCGCAGCGCCACATCGACATCGTGGTGCCGCCGTACATGGGCGGCCCGCAGGTCTTGCGGAATCTAGACGGCGTGGAGACGGCGCTGGTGCAGAGCCAGTCGATCGGGTACGACGGTGTGGCGGAGGCGCTTCCGGCCGGACGGGTCTTTGCCAATGCCGCCGGAGTGCACGAAACGTCCACCGCGGAAC
This sequence comes from Arthrobacter sp. 10L430, assembly GCF_056395245.1. Taxonomy (NCBI): domain Bacteria; kingdom Bacillati; phylum Actinomycetota; class Actinomycetes; order Micrococcales; family Micrococcaceae; genus Arthrobacter; species Arthrobacter sp. 10L430. The sequence goes on from NZ_JBFTJD010000017.1 coordinate 50,513, forward strand.
TGGCCCTGGCCATGGTGCTGGCCAGCCAGCGGGAGTTCCCGCGCATCATGCGGAACCAGCAGGAGGGCGAGTGGGACACCAGGCCCACCGCAAGCCTGGCGGACCGCCGCGTCCTCATTGTCGGCTACGGCGGTGTGGGCAAGGCGATCGAACAGCGGCTCATCCCGTTTGAAACGAGCATCACGAGGGTGGCCAGCCGGCAGCGGACGGATGAGACGGGCGTCGTCCATGGCATCGCAGAACTGCCCGCGCTGCTGCCGGAACACGACATTGTGATTGTGGGGGTGCCGCTCGGCGACGCCACCAAGCACCTCATTGACGACGCTTTCCTGTCGGCAATGCCCGACGGCTCGCTGCTGGTGAACGTGGCCCGGGGCCCGGTGGCGGACACCGAAGCCCTGGTCCGCCACACGGGGTCCGGACGGATCCGTGCCGCCCTAGACGTCACGGATCCCGAGCCGCTGCCCCGGGACCACCCGCTCTGGGGCACACCCGGCGTCATCATCACCCCGCATGTGGGAGGGGCGAGCTCCGCGATGCGCCCGCGGATGGGGCGGCTGCTGCAGCGGCAGATCGACCTCATGCTGGCCGGGGAACCGCCGGTCAACGTGGTGCTGGGCGGCTGATGCGACCCGGTCCCACTCAGGCCGGGTCCTCTTCCGGCCCCGTCCTCGTTCGGGCCCGTCCCCGTCAGGGCCCGACAGCGGACCGCCTCGGAGCGTCGGGCTCCAGGCCGGGGACTGGACACTCGTGCCGGCCCCGCCGGAAAAACCGGTTGGCGGCAGGAGTCCACATCAGCGCGGCACCGGCCAGCGTCAGCGCCAGCCCGGCCAGGATGAGGCCCGACAGGTCCAGCGGTGCTCCCAGCGCGGAAAGACCGGCAACCACGGTCAGGAGGATGCGGGCCCAGCCCGCGCCCCTCAGCAGCTCGATCGCGGCCCACACCTGCAGGGCGGTCAGCGGCACCGCGAACGCCACCATGTACGGCACCGCCCAATCGGGCGTGGACTGGCCGAAGTCGATGCGTACCACCTCCAAAACGGCCGGCAGGATGCCTGCAGCCACGGCGCTGGCGAGCCAGAACGCCGCCGACGACCTAATGACTGCCGGTATGTCCCCGGGCACGCCGGAATCCAAACGCTGTTCCCCCAATGAAGTCCCCAATCTTCAACATGCGATGTACCGCGGATGTCCGGCGGTGTTTCACAGCCTACAGGTGACGGAATCCGCGGCCCTGTCAAGTGTGGAAGGAGGGCGCCAACACGTCCCCAGCCTCGCGACGTACACTGTCCAAATCAGTGTGCGTGATGTGCCTGCGTGAGGTGGAGCCCGGATGCTCTGGAAGCTGCTCGTTGAGTACCTGCGGCCGCAGCGGCGGCTGCTGATCGCCGTCGTCGTTTTCCAGCTGGCGCAGTCCATCGCTTCCTTGTACCTGCCCACGCTGAATGCGGACATCATCGATGAAGGTGTGGCGAAGGGTGACACCGGCTACATCCTGCAGGTGGGCAGCCTGATGCTGTTCATCACGCTGCTGCAGATCGCGTGCGCGGTGACGGCCGTGTACTTCGGGGCGAAGGCGGCGATGGGCCTGGGGCGTGACCTGCGCGGGGCCATCTTTGGCCGCGTGGGTGAGTTCTCCGAGCAGGAGGTCACCCGGTTCGGTGCCCCGAGCCTCATCACGCGCTCCACCAACGACGTCCAGCAGGTCCAGCAGCTCGTCCTGATGTCAGCCACCCTCATGGTCGCGGCGCCCATGCTCAGTATCGGCGGTGTGATCATGGCTGTCCGGCAGGATGCCCAGCTGTCCTGGCTGATCGCCGTCAGCGTCCCGGCACTGCTGATTGGCGTCGGACTGATCATCACGCGGATGGTGCCGCTGTTCCGGAAGATGCAGGTCCGGATCGACACCGTGAACCGGGTCCTCCGCGAACAGCTCACCGGCATCCGTGTGGTGCGGGCGTTCGTGCGCGAGGACATCGAGACCGCCCGGTTCGCGCGGGCCAACGCGGACGTGACCGATACAGCCCTGCGCGCCGGGCGGCTGATGGCGCTCGCGTTCCCCGTGGTGATGCTGGTGCTCAACGTCTCCAGCGTGGCCGTGATCTGGTTCGGCTCGTTCCGGATTGAGGACGGGTCCATGCAGGTGGGCACCCTGATTGCCTTCCTCAGTTATCTGCTGCAGATCCTGATGTCCGTCATGATGGCCACATTCATGGCGGTGATGATCCCCCGCGCTGCGGTCTCCGCGGACCGGATCGGGGAGGTGCTGAACACAGAGTCAAGCGTGCGCCCGCCCGCGTACCCGGTGGGTTTTGGCGCCGATCGGGGTTTTGTTGAAGACGGTGGCCGGCGGGGCCAGCCAAGGGGTGAGCTGGAAATGCGCGACGTCGGATTCGCCTACCCCGGTGCCGAGCAGCCGGTCCTCAGCGGAATCGGCTTTACGGCCCGCTCGGGGCAGACGACGGCGATCATCGGCAGCACCGGTTCGGGGAAGACCACGCTGGTGAACCTGATGCCGCGGCTCTTCGACGCCACCGCCGGCTCGGTGCGGTTCGGCGGCGTGGACGTGCGGGAGCTGCACCCGGACCTGCTGTGGGGGCACATCGGCCTGGTCCCGCAGCGGCCCTACCTGTTCTCCGGCACCGTGCGCAGCAACCTGCTCTACGGCAAGCCCGATGCCACCGAGGACGAGCTGTGGCGTGCCCTGGCCACGGCCCAGGCTCAGAGTTTCGTCCGGGAGATGGAGGGCGGCCTGGATGCGCCGATCTCGCAGGGCGGCACCAACGTCTCCGGAGGCCAGCGGCAGCGGCTCGCCATCGCCCGGGCCCTGGTGAAGAGGCCCGAGCTGTACATCTTTGACGACTCGTTCTCCTCGCTGGACACCGCGACGGACGCCCGCCTGCGGCAGGCCCTCAAGCGCGACACGTCCGGAGCCACGCTGGTGATCATCGCCCAGCGGGTGTCCAGCATCGTGGATGCGGACCAGATCCTGGTGCTCGACGACGGCCGGATCGTCGGGCGTGGAACGCACGGGGAGCTGCTGGAGACGTCCGAGACGTACCGGGAGATCGTCTCCTCCCAGCTGGCGGCGGAGGAGGCGGCATGAGCACCTCCAGCCGGACCGGAACCGGCAGCGGAACGGGAGCACCCGCCGTCGGACGTCCTCCCGCGGGCGGGTCAGGGGAGAGGCCCGCGGGGCCGCCCCGGCCGCCGATGGGCCCGGGCAGGGGCGGGCCGTTTGCCGGGATGAATGTCCCGGCGGAGAAGGCGATGAACTTCTGGCCGTCGGCCAGGCGGCTGCTGGGCACGCTGCGCCCGGAGCGGCTGTGGCTGGCGCTGGTCCTGGCGCTTGCCGTGGCGAGTGTGGCGTTCTCGGTGATCGGGCCGCGGCTGCTGGGGGAGGGCACCAACCTGATCTTCGCCGGCGTGGTGTCGAAAAACCTGCCGGCCGGGGTGAGCAAGGACGAGGTGATCGCGCGGCTGCGGGCGGCTGGCCAGAATTCGCAGGCGGACATGATCGGCGCGATGACGCTGACGCCGGGGACGGGGATCGACTTCGCGGCGCTGGCCAGCGTGCTGGAGTGGGCGCTGGCGCTGTATGTGCTGGCGTCGGCGTTCGGCTGGATCCAGGCGTATGTGCTCAACGGCGTGGTGCAGCGGACGGTGTACCGCCTGCGCGAGCGGATCGAGGCGAAGATCAACCGGCTGCCGCTGCGGTATTTCGATTCAGTCCAGCGAGGTGAGCTGCTCAGCCGGGTGACGAACGACGTGGACAACATCTCGCAGAGCCTGCAGCAGTCGATCTCCCAGGCGGTGACGTCGCTGCTCACGGTGGTGGGCGTGCTGGTGATGATGTTCCTGCTTTCGCCGGTGCTGGCGCTGATTGCGCTGGTGACGGTGCCGCTGACGCTGGTGACCACGGCGCTGATCGCCAAGCGCTCGCAGAAGCTGTTCGTGGCGCAGTGGAAGCACACGGGGGAGCTGAATGGCCAGATCGAGGAGACGTACACGGGGCACGCACTGGTGAAGGTGTTCGGCCGGCAGCGGGAGGTGGAGGAGCGCTTCCGGCAGAAGAATGTGGAGCTGTTCGAGGCGAGCTTCGGCGCGCAGTTCATCAGCGGCCTGATCATGCCGGCGCTGACGTTCATCGGGAACCTGGTGTACGTGGGGATCGCCGTGGTGGGCGGGCTGCAGGTGGCGTCCGGGGCGATGCAGCTGGGCGACGTGCAGGCGTTCATCCAGTACTCGCGGCAGTTCACGCAGCCGCTGGCCCAGCTGGGGTCGATGGCCAATCTGCTGCAGTCAGGGGTGGCGTCGGCGGAGCGGGTGTTCGAGCTGTTGGATACGGAGGAGCAGAGCCCCGATCCGGCTGTTGCCGTGGCGCCGGAGTCGGTGCGGGGCCGGCTGGTGTTCGATAACGTGTCCTTCTCCTATTCTGCTGACAAGCCGCTGATTGCGGACCTGAGCCTCGTGGCCGAGCCAGGGCAGACAGTGGCGATAGTGGGGCCCACCGGGGCCGGCAAGACCACGCTGGTGAACCTGATGATGCGGTTCTACGAGCTGGATGCGGGGCGGATAACGCTCGACGGCGTGGACGTCACCCTGATGACGCGCAACGAGCTGCGCTCGCGGATGGGCATGGTGCTGCAGGACACGTGGCTGTTCGCCGGGACGGTCCGGGACAACATCGCGTACGGCCGTCCCGGTGCTTCGGAAGCCGAGATCCTGGAGGCCGCGCAGGCGACGTACGTGGACCGGTTCGTGCGCTCGCTGCCGGAGGGCTACGACACGGTGCTCGACGACGAGGGTTCCAATGTGTCCGCCGGCGAGAAGCAGCTGCTCACGATTGCGCGCGCGTTCCTGGCCCGGCCTTCGGTGTTGATCTTGGACGAGGCGACGAGCTCGGTGGACACCCGCACCGAGGTGCTGGTGCAGAAGGCTATGAGTGCTTTGAGGTCCGACCGGACGAGCTTCGTGATCGCCCACCGGCTGTCCACGATCCGCGACGCCGACCTCATCCTGGTGATGGAGGCCGGCCAGATCGTGGAGCAGGGGACGCATGCTTCCTTGCTGGCGGCCGGCGGGGCGTACGCGGCGCTGTATGAGGCGCAGTTCGCCGCTCCTGTGGCGGAGGTTTAAGGGGTGGGGTCGTCTCGAAAGCCGAGGGTTGGAAGAGCGGCTGGGGAGTCTCGGCCGCCCGCAGTTCATGGCTTAAACCATTGGCTGGCGCCTCCGCCAGTCCAAGGAATTGATTCCAGGGACTGGCCCTCCCCCGTTCCAGCGTCTGCCGACGACGATACCGGTACATTTTGGCTGATTCAGCGGGCGTGGCCGGACAGGACGCCAGGAGAATTTGTATTGGAGGTTTTGACTCCGGGACGGCCCGGCGTCAGGGGAGCTCATCTGCGTCACGGGCAGTTCGAACTTATCCCGTTGGACGATCCGGGGCTGCCCGCCTTGCGGGGGGAAGCGGAGCGGGGGGAATTGATTTCGTACTGGCCCCACCACCAGGCGGTCGTCCGGGCGGAGGGCCGCTACATAAAGATCTTCGAGCCAGGCGGCGCCGTCGTACCGGCCGAGCGCTGTGCACAAATGGACGTCCTGCTGGACGCCGGCAACTTCACAACACCCAGAATTCTCCGTCAGAGTTCCCAGGAGGATGTCATCGTTTTCAGCGGCATCGCCGGACAGACCCTGAACGAGCTGGGCCAGGTGGAGGCCGCCGTCTGCGATGAAGAGTTCGCCAGGGCGTGGGAGAAATGGTCGCGCGCCTGGGTCACGGAACTGAACGGCTCCTATGGTCCCGCGGCACAGAGCGTTCTCGACAGCCTTCCGCTCCGTTCAGCAGAGTGGGAAGCAACGAAGGTGTGGCGACGGGTGAACGACTGGTTGCGGCACAATGAAAATGCCCCGGAGCGGTCGTCTCAGCGCGATGCCTTGCGTGCCGCTGCAGAGCAAGTGGCCACGAACCTGCTTCGGACGGCATCGGATCCTCTGGTTTGGGCCCACGGAGACCTTTACGACAGGCAAATCATCGTTCCTGCCGGCGAAATGCCGCCCGGATTGCTGGACTTCGACAGTACGGCCCGACACGAGGCCGCCCGGGACCTGGCCGGCCTGGACGTCCGCCTGGAGCTTCATTTGCGAAATAACCGCATGACGCCCGCACGATATCTGACGGCTCACACCCAGGTGCTGGCCGCCGCCGAGGAACTGCACGTCAGTCCGGTCCGGTTCGATGCGTACTCTGACGCCATCTGGTTCCGTCTGGCACTTTCTCCGTTACCTGGCCGCTTCTCCTTGGCCATCGCCGTCCTCGCGGAACGCGCCGCGCAGGAGCTGAGGCAGTGAGCCGGCCCCCAGATGACGGCGTCGCCCGCAGCGGCGGCCGTCCACGATCCGCGACGCCGACCTCATCCTGGTGATGGAGGCCGGGCTGGGGTTCGAAGTCAGCGCCGGCGTTGGTCTTGGTGCGCCTGGGCTACGAAGTGCTCAACCCGACGATCCGGAACAAGCCAGATCAGCGCCACCACGGTATAGACCGCAAGTCCCAGTAACGGCTGTACTGCGCTCAGCGTAAGGCCCGTCAAATAGATCAGCGGGGACGCCTTGCCTTTCCAGTCCCTGCCGACGGCCCGGGCGAGGGGACCCTCCCTGCCCTGATGGCGGATGAGGGTCTGCTGCAGGATGAAGTAGGCGATGGCCGCGCAGAGGAGGTTGATCCCGTATACAAGTACGGGGACCTGTAAGAACCCGGACTCGTCCATCCAACGGGTGCTGAACGGGAAGAGCGAGAGCCAGAACAAGAGGTGCAGGTTTGCCCAGAGGATCCCGCCGTTTACTCGGTCGGCCAAGTGGATCATATGGTGGTGGTTGTTCCAGTAGATGCCCACGTAAACGAAACTGAGCAGGTAGCTGAGGAAGGTGGGCAGCACAGCGGCCAACCCCTGCCAGGTCGGTTCGTGCGGCACACGCAGTTCGAGCACCATGATGGTGATGATGATGGCCAGTACGCCATCGCTGAATGCCTCCAGCCGATTCTTGTTCACAAACTTCCCTTCATCAGCGCCTCATCCCAGCTTGACGTAACACCGGATATGGGCTTCCCCTACTTTGCCTTGGTCGAGGCCGTTGCGTGGATTGGCCGCCGAGGCATCTACGAGCCCGGGACCCGCAGCACCCCAACCGCCGCCACCAAATAAGGCACCGGATCCGCGTCCGACCCGGAAGCCCACTGCATCCAGCCCTCGAACGTCGCCCCCAGGAACGCGGCGCATAGATACCCAGCAACATCTTCGCTGACTCCAGCCAATATCAGGTAAGCACGCGTCCGCTCCCGCTGCGGCGCCAGCGACTCGTAGCTCCGGCTGGCCAGTTCGGGGTGTTCAGCGATCAGGCGAAGCCGGCCGCGCGTGACCTCCAGGTCAGGGAGAACAGCAACTCCAGCGACAGCCGCATCTCGCAGCCCCGCCAGCATGTCGCCGTCGGAAGCGCCCGCAACGCTAATGGAATCCAGAACCCGCCCGGACGCCTCGACCACCGGCTCCATGCCGCCCCAGATCAGCTCCGCCTTGCTGGAGAAGTAGCGGTACAGGCTCTTGCGCCCGATCCCCGCCTCGCGCGCGATGTCCTCCATGGACGTCTGCTCGTAGCCGCGCTCGGCGAAGAGTCGCAGCGCCATGGCGGCCACGGCGTCGGGATCAATCGTCACCGGGCGCCCGGTGGCGCGCGGAACGGCGGTCTTCAAAGCATCCGAAGGCATCCCACCAGTATTCACCCTTACATAATGACACAGAGTGTCATAAAGTGGACCGCATCACGATCAGCAACGTCTGGAAGGACATCATGGGCAACGAAGCTACATGGCAGGAAGCCGCCACCAGCGGCCGCTTCGCCGGCAAGACCGTCATCGTCACCGGGGCGGCCTCCGGCATCGGCCAGGCCACCGCCCTGCGCGTCGCCAAGGAAGGCGGCCGCGTCATCGCCGCCGACATCAGCAAGGAACGCCTGGATGACCTGGTAGCCGAGAACGCCGGACTGGACCTGGTCCCAGTGGCCGGCGACATCTCCACCGAAGAGACCGTGGCCGCCGTCGTCGTTGCCGCCGGCGGACGGGTCGATGCGCTGGCCAACATCGCCGGCGTCATGGACAACTTCGCCCCCATCCACGAGGTGGACGACGACCTCTGGGACCGTGTCTTCCGGATCAACGTCACCGCCCTCATGCGCCTCACCCGCGCCGTGGTGCCGATGATGCTCTACGCCGGCACCGGCTCCGTAGTCAACGTCGCCTCCGAGGCCGGGCCGCGCGGTTCCGCCGCCGGTGCCGCCTACACCGCGTCCAAGCACGCCGTCGTCGGCCTGACCAAGAACTCGGCCGTGATGTACGGGCCGAAGGGCCTGCGCTTCAACGCCGTGGCACCCGGCGCCACCATCACCAACATCGTGGCCAACTGGGGATCCCAGCTCGCGGCCGAACGCCTCGGCCCGCTGATGCAGGCCACCGTCCCGACGCCGGCCACCGCGGCGCAGCTCGCCGCCTCCATCACCTTCCTGCTCAGCGACGACGGCACCAACGTCAACGGCGCCATCCTGGCGTCCGACGGCGGCTGGTCGGCGCTGTAAGCACCTCGCTCACCGCCCCTGCGCACAGCAGATGCTCGCGTGGAATAGGCTCCCACGGGGATCGGGAAGACGACGCTGGTGAACCTGATGATGCGGCTCTACGAGATTGATGCGGGGCGGACAACGCTCGACGGCGTGGACGTGTCACCACCATGTCCCTCCGCGAGCTGCGCTCGCGGAGGGGCATGGTGCTGCAGGATACGTGGCTGTTTGGCGGGACTGTCCGGGACAACATCGCGTACGGCCGGCCTGGGGATTCGGAGGCTGAAATTCTCGAAGCCGCCCGGGCGACGTACGTGGAACGATTCGTTCACTCATGGCCGGAGGGCTACAACACTGTGCTGAGGACGAGGGTTCGAATGTGTCGGCCGTCGGTGCTGATCCAGGACGAGGCGACCAGTTCGGTTGACACCCGGACCGAGGTGCTGGTGCAGAATGCCATGAGTGTCTTTGGGTTCGATAGGACGAGCTTTGTGATCGCGCACCGCCTCTCCACCATCCGCGACGCCGACCTCATCCTGGTGATGGAAGCCGGCCAGATCGCGGAGCAGGGGACGCACACTTCGTTGTTGGCTGCCCGTGGGGCCTATTCGGCGCTGTATGCGGCACAGTTCGCGGCCCCGGTGTCGGAGGTTTAGCGCGGCTGGCGTATCGATATTGTCAGGTTGAGCTCTAAGAGCCTCTTGAGCTGTGTCAGAAAAAGGGCAATCACACCTGTAGAGTTTGCCGATAAATGGCGGCGTTTCGTGATCGCTCTTTGTCGCACCACTGCGCGCCGGCTGTCTTGAATCTCAAGGTCTCGGGATACATGGTTATGCGACATCGCCCCCGGCCCGGGACGTACCCGGCGGTCATCTTCTGCAGCAAGTTCGCGTGCAACTAACACCCATTCCGCACGATTACTGCCGGCTGTTAAAGACCGACTCACCCAGGCACTTGCGGTGCATGGGTGAGTCAGTCTTTGGGCGTCGTGACAGTGACTACCGGGTGCGGGCGGAGATGACCTGTTTGGTCATGGCGCCGGCGCTGCCAAGGTAGCCTGCGGGGTCGCAGAGCTGTGCGATGCGTTCTGCTCCTAGGTGCTGGACGAGTTCCGGGTGTGCAAGGAGCTCTGATTCCAGCGTGGTGTGGGTTTCGATGGCGGTTTTGCAGGCGTCGTAGATGACGTGGTGGGCCTCTTGGCGGCCGAGGACGGGGGCGACGGCCATCATCACCGCTTCGGCAACGATCAGGCCGCCGGTGATAGCGGTGTTTTCGCGCATCCGTTCGACGTTGACTTCGAGGCCGGAGAGCATGAATTCGGCCTGACCAAGGGAGCTGGAGAGCAGAAGGAAGGCTTCCGGGATGGTGGCCCATTCCAGGTGCCAGGGCCCGGTGGCACGTTCGAAGTCCTGCACCATGGCGTCGAGCATGGTGGAGGATTTGTCCCTGAGCATCTTTGCCGCCGCGAGCATGAGCTCGCAGGAGATCGGGTTCCGCTTTTGCGGCATCGTGGAGCTTGCACCCCGACCCATGACGAACGGCTCGGCAGTTTCGCCGTATTCGGAGGAGCACATCAGCATGATGTCCAGTGCGATCTTGCCGAGGGAACCGCCGATGTTCGCCAGCAGGGATACCAGTTCGGCCAAGCCGTCGCGGGCGACGTGCCAGGTGATGTCGGGGTCCGTCAGGCCGAGTTCCGCTGCCAATGCGGCGCGGGTTTCCAGTCCCTCGGGTCCTTCGCCGAGGGAGGCGAGGGTGCCGGCGGCGCCGCCGAACTGGACCATGAGGTCCCGTTCCGCTGCCTGGGCGAGCCGGTCGGCCTGCCGGTCGAGCGAGGAAAGCCAGACGGCGCAGCGGTAGCCGAAGGTCACGGGCAGGGCGTGCTGCAGGTGGGTGCGGCCGGCGGCGAGGGTATTGACGTGGGTTTCTGCGAGCCGGGCCAGGGCGGCCCTGACTCCATTGAGCTGTTCGGTGAGAAGGTCGATACCTTGCTTGCACTGGAGCATCGTGGCGGTGTCCATGATGTCCTGCGTGGTTGCGCCCCAGTGGATGTAGCGGCCGTCGTCGCCACACTGTTCGGAAAGCTGCTGCACGATGGGCAGGATCGGGTAGCCGACGATTTCGGTTTCGTGGCGAAGCCGTTCCTGGTCGAGCCCGGCGAAGTTGGCGGTTTCGGTGATGCGGGCCGCGGCATCGGCGGGGATAAGGCCCACTTGCGCCTCGGCGCGGGCGAGGGCGGTTTCGGTGTCGATGATGCGGCTGACGTAGGCGTCGTCGCTGAAGATCTCGCGCATGCGGGCGGTACCGAACATGTCGCGGAACAGGAGGGAGTCGTAAACGGTGGAGCTCATGCGGGTGGGTCCTTTACTTCGTGGAGGCGGTGGAGAGGCTGCCGGTTTCGTGGCTCCCGGCGGCCGTCAGCGCGGGGGTGTCTGCGTCGGTGCCGGGCGCGGTAGGGGAAGCTGCTTCTTTAGCTTCCTGGCGTTCCATTTCGGCGAGGAAGCCAACGGGGTCGGCCAGTGCGCGTCGGACCTTGGGGACGTCCATTTCTTTCGTCCATTTGGAGACGACGATGGTGGCCACGACGTTGCCGAAGGTGTTGCAGAAGGCGGTGGCGATGGACATGAAGCGGTAAACGCCGAAGAGGATCGCGACGCCCTCCAGGGGCAGGTAGCCGGTGGCTGCGACGGTGGAGGCGAAGACGACGTAGGTGCCGCCGGAGACGGTAGCCGCGCCCTTGGAGGTCAGGAGCATGATCGCCATCAGGCCCAGCTGTTCACCCAGCCCCATATGAACGCCGAAGGCATTGGCCAGGAAGATGGTGCAGATTGACATGTACAGGGATGTGCCGTCGAGGTTGAATGCGTAGCCGGTGGGAACGACCAGCCCGACGCTCTGCTTCGAGCAGCCCATAGCGGTGAGCTTCTTCAGCAGCCCGGGCAGGGCCGATTCGGAGGAGGCGGTGCCCAGCACCAGGGACATCTCGACCTTCACGAATCGCAAGATGCGGAAGACATTGAACCCGGCGATCAGGCAGACCAGGCCGAGGACGACGGTGATAAACAGGGCGACGACAGCCCAGTATTCGAGCACGAGCTGCGCAAGGGCGAGCAGCATGGCGCTGCCGTTGGTGCCGACGGAGTAGGCGATGGCACCGAAGGCGCCAATCGGGGCGAGCTTCATGATCACGTTGATGAAGCCGAAGAACGCCTCCGAAACGGTGTCCAGGCCGCCTTGGATCTTGCCCAGCACGGTGGGCTTGAGGGTGAGCAGGCCAGCGCCGAAGATGACGGCGAGGATGACCACCTGCAGCAGCTGCCCCGAGGTGAAGGCCCCGAAGAAGTTCTCCGGGAAGATTCCCTTCAGGAAGCCGGCGAAGGAGTGGTCGCCGTCGGTGGCCGGGGGCTTTCCGCTGTTTGCGGTGAGTGCTGCGGCCCCTTCGCCGACGTGCAGCAGGTTTGCCGCGAGCAGGCCGAGGCCAAGGGCAATGGTGGAAACGATTTCGAAGTAGATGAGGGCGGAGAACCCGATTCGGCTGGCCTGCTTGAGGTTTCCGGCCGAGAGGATGCCCAGGACCACGGTTAGGAAGACCAGCGGGGCGATGCCCGTCTTAATCAGGGCCAGGAACAGATCCCCGACGATCTTGAGTTGGGCGGAGAATCCGGGGAAGGCAAAGCCCACCACGATGCCTAAGGCCATGGCGATCATGACCTGTGTACCCAGGCTGCGGTACCAGGCTTTCTTGGGCCGGGGAGCGGCTGCTTCCAGGAGCTGGTTTTGCGACTTCATTGACGCCTCACTTGTCTAGACACATTTTCTGTCTAGACAAATGTGAGGCATATCATGGTGTTCTGTCAAGCCTGCTTTTAGGAAGCCTCTGAGGGAGCCGGGACTTTAGCTGCGTTCGAGTACGGATTCGTAGACGAAGCGGGCGCCCGGGTGCGTGCTTACCGCGACGGCCAGGATTTCACCATCGGCGTCGACGTAGCGCCGCGTCAGCCGCAGGCCGACGGAGCCCGGCATTTCGCCCAAGACCTTCGCAACTTCCTCATCCAGTACGGTCGCCTTGATCTGTTGCAGCACGCGGTTGACCTGACGGCCGGTATGTTCGGCGACCAGATCAGCAACTAGCCGGTCGCTGTGCTTGAGTTCGTCCTCAATGAGGGACGCATCAGCAGGGGCGAGGTAGACCTGCGCCCAAGACGCGGGGCGGCCGCCGTCTGCTGGATCCTGTCGTGTTGATGTGATCAGGGTGCGGACTGTGCCGTCGGGTACACCTAGCTCATCCGCCAGGCCATCATCGACGGTGACCTGGCTCATGGAGATGATGCTGCGAACCGCAGTCCGTCCGTACTGCGCGAGCTCCTCGATCGAGGAGAGTTTTGTGTGGAATTCCTGCACCGGCTGCTGTCGGACGACCCGCGTGCCCTGCCCCTTGCGCCGCGAAATCAGGCCGACTTCCTCGAGCTGGCGTAGCGCCGCGCGTAATGTCTCCCGAGACACGCCATATTTAGACGCCAGTTCTGGCTCAGACGCGAGGAATGCACCAACTTCCCACTGGCCACCCGTTATCCGGGCCTGCAGATCCTCAGCGATCGCGACATACCTGGCCGCCACGGCAGTCCATCCTTTCCAAAGTGAATCCTTCAGACAAGTCTAGACAAGTTGGACTGAAGGGCTCCGTCAAGAATCGCGGTTGCCTCGTAACCCTTGGGTTTTGATACGGGATGGTTATGACATACGCCTCGCCAATGCCGCCCACGGCAGAGCGAGCTGGTGCCTCCGTCCATACCGCTCAGATCCCTAGAACCCTGACCGCGCCTGACCGCCGGCTGGCCTTAGCCTGAGATTGGTGACAAGACCGGATTGCGATGGGATTTTTGCGGAGGTTGGAGCAGCGGAATACCTCGACTACTTCGAAATCCGCCTCGCCTACCGGTCGGCACTTGGCTAATCACCGCCGGTCAGGGGCGTCGCCAGCGCAGCTGATAAGGGACTTGAGGACGGCGTCAAATGACTGCCTGTTTTGGCCGGGACCTTCTGCGCCTCCTATCTAATTGAGAACCTTCGCAGCAGAGCGCTTAGGTGTTCCGCTGGATTGGCGTGGGATTAGGGTCGGCATGGACCTCCGTATGACGGGTTCTGTCCCTGGGTTGACGATCAGGTCGATGGCGGTGGCCGCGATCTGATCCAGGGGAACGCGCACGGAGCTCAGTGGAGTGGGTAGCCGCGCGGAAAGGGGTATGTCGTTGTATCCGACCAATGCAAGATCGTCGGGGATGGTGATGCCGCTGCGGTGGGCTGCCGCCATGACGCCCATGGCGATGTTGTCGTTGGCTGCGAAGATCGCTGTGGGGCGGGACTTTGGTGTCTGGGTGAGGAGGGTTTCGCCGGCCGTGTAGCCGTTTTCGATGCCGTAGCCGGCGGCGATCAGCCATTCTTCCCGCGGCTGTATGCCTGCTTCGCTCAGTGCTTTCCGTGCTCCTGCCAGGCGTGCGGTTCCGGTTGATGTGAAGGCGGGGCCCGTGACGACGGCGATGTCACTATGACCGAGGTCGATGAGGTGGCGTACGGCGAGGTATCCGCCTACTTCGTCGTCTCCGAGCGCGGATGGGCTGATACCGTCGGTGCGGAGCACCAGCGCATGGGCTACCCGGCGTTCGCGCAGGAGGCGGGGTAGTTCGTCATCGAGCCGAGCTGTTGCGAGAATCAGCCCGTCGACGTTTCTGTCCAGGAGTGTTTCGGCTGCGCTTCGTTCGTCATCGGGGTCATCCCCGCTGGTAGCGACCATGGCGAAGTAGCCGCGGGCAGATGCCGCCTTCTCGAGCTCTTCAAACATCAAGGCCATGACCGTGTCGCTCAGGCGGGGAACAAGGACGCCCAGCGTCCGGGTCTCGCCGCGGCGAAGGCTGGAGGCGAAGGAATTCCTGCGGTACCCGAGTTCCTCTGCGACTTTACGGACGTGTGCCGCGGCCGCCGACCGTGTCGTCGTACGTTCATCGAGGGCGCGGCTGGCCGTGGAGATGCTTACGCCGCTGGCAGCTGCGACGTCCTTCAGGGTAACGATCGCGCCGGGTAAGGCCCGTTCCATCGCGGTTCTCCTCTTCAGCAAGGGTGTAACAGACACTCTATTCCTCCAACTTGCAAACGTTCTCTTGACAGTGAGCTGCAACACGTGCAGACTTGAAAACGTTCCCGCAAACGTTTTCATTATAGCGGGACTACCGACCATCAAAGAAGACAAGAAGGTAGCTGCAATGGCACTCGATCTCCGCGGACTCAGCCCCGCACCTGTCACCCCGTTCACCGAAGATGGCGCTGTCGACTTCGCTGCGATCCAGCGTCTGGGTTCGTGGCTCGGATCGGTTGAGGGCGTGAAGAGCCTCGTCGTTCTGGGGCACGCCGGCGAAGGCACGTTCCTCACCGAAGAGGAACAGCTGGACGTCATCCGCGCGTTCGTGGCGTCGACCGACGGCCGCGTACCGGTCGTTGCGGGCATCACGAAGGAGGGCAACAAGACCGCGGCCCTCGAGGCCAAGAAGGCCGTCGAAGCCGGCGCGTCAGCTGGTCTCGTCTACCCCTCGCACGGGTGGCTGCGCTTCGGATACCAGAAGGGCGCCCCGCAGTCGCGCTACCAGGAGATCTACGAAGAGTCCGGCCTGCCGCTGATCCTCTTCCAGTACCCCGACAACACCAAGGCGACCTACGACCTCGACACTCAGCTGGAGATCGCCGGCCAGGAGGGCGTCTTTGCCACGAAGAACGGTGTCCGGAACATGCGCCGGTGGTACACCGAGATCCCCGCGCTGCGCGCCGCGTACCCCGAGCTGCAGGTGCTGTCCTGCCATGACGAGTACCTGCTGCCGACAATGTTCGATGTCGACGGACTGCTCGTCGGCTACGGCAACATCGCCCCCGAACTGCTCGTCGAACTCATCGAAGCCGGCAAGGCGCAGGACTACAAGCGTGCCCACGCCATTCACGAGCGGCTGCTGCCAGTGACCAAGAACGTCTACCACCGCGGCTCCCACATGGAGGGCACTGTCGCCTTGAAGTGGGGCCTCGTGAACCGCGGCATCCTCGAGCACGCCACAGTGCGCACCCCGCTCCTGCCACTGCCGGAGGGCGCCGAGACCGAAATTGCGGAAGCCTTTGCCGCCGCAAACATCGGCAAGGTCACCGCCACTGTCTGATCCACGGATCCTGAGGATGGCGGGAGCAACTCCCGCCATCCTCCCCTAGGCTTTAGCCATCTCCACTCTTGGTCAATGAGGACCCCAGCATCGCCGCTGGAGAAGGAGGACTCGCAATGCGCGAGCCGAACAACACCACAACCATGGCCGGCGGCCCCAATGCCGCCAGGATCAACGCCGAGCTGGTAGCCAGGCTTGAACGGCTCCCGGTCACCCGACGTTTGAGCCTCATCCGCATCATCATCGGATCAGCCACCTTTTTCGACGCCTACACCGTCCTGGCCATCGCCTTCGCCATGCCCCAACTGGTAACGGAATGGCACCTGAGCGCAGGCGAGACCGGAATGATCCTCTCCGCCGGTTACGTCGGACAAATCTTCGGAGCGCTCTTCTTCGGACATCTGGCCGAAAGGATAGGCCGGCTGCCCGTCCTGCTCATCACCATCCTGCTGTTCGTCTCCATGGACATCGGCTGCCTGTTCGCCTGGGGAGCCTGGTCCATGATCGTCCTCCGCTTCCTCCAAGGCATCGGCACCGGCGGCGAAGTCCCGGTCGCCAGCGCCTACATCAACGAATTCATCGGCGCCAAAAAACGCGGACGCTTCTTCCTCCTCTACGAAGTGATCTTCCCCGTCGGGCTCATGTTCGCAGGCATCGCCGGCTACTTCCTTGTCCCGGTCTTCGGCTGGAAAGCCATGTTCATCGTCGGACTCATCCCCGCGGTACTCACCATCCCCATGCGGGCACTGATGCCCGAGTCACCCCGCTGGCTCGCCTCGACCGGCCGCGTCAAGAAGGCCGACGCAGTCGTCAGCATGCTCGAAAATGAAGCACTCAAAGCCGGCGCCACACTTTCCGAACCCGTCGTGCGGCCCGTGGACCCCAAGGCCACAGCCCGGTCCGACTGGCGCGAACTCTTCAAGGGCATCTACCGCAAACGCACCTTCACCATCTGGTTCCTATGGATCTGCGTCTACATGGTCAACAACGGCCTCATCACCTGGCTGCCGACCCTATACAAGCAGGCCTTCAACCTTCCCCTGCAGACCAGCCTCGCCTACGGCTGGGTTACCTCCGCCGTCGGCGTGATCGCATCCATACTCTGCGCACTACTCATCGACCGGGTCGGCCGCAGACGCTGGTACTCCGTAGCCTTCCTCGCCTCCACGGTTCCCCTCGTCATCCTCACAGCACTGGGCGCCATCTCCGCAACACAAGTCGTCGTGTTCGCCAGCGTCGCGTACGCCATCCTGCAAACCATCTCCTTCTCCCTCTACCTCTACTCCGCAGAGCTCTACCCCACCCGGCTGCGCGCCATCGGCACCGGATTCGGCAGCGCCTGGCTCCGCGCCGGCTCAGCAATCGGACCGCTCCTTGTGGGATGGATCGTCGACAACTACGGCGTCAGCGTCGTCTTCACCGTGTTCGCAGCAGTAACCCTCATCGGTGGCTTGATCACCATCTTCTTCGCCACCGAGACCAAGGGCCGCGTCCTCGAAGAACTCTCGCCCTAAGAGATTCAACCAGCACCTCAATGGCAGCGGCACGGACTTCAGTAAGTCCGTGCCGTTGTCGTTGGCACTTGGGGCGTTGGCTAGTGGCTAGTGTCCTGAAAAACAACAGCTTTTCGAGACACTGTTCGGGGCGTCGGGAGGAGCCAGCGGTGGACTGAGAAACCCGGGCTGGCCGATGTCCCGGAAACACGTCTCACCGTAAATCGTCTCAGCATAGCCTCGTGACGGACTTTTTGAGTCAGAATGGCCTGATGAGGCAATTGGGCTACACACGGGTGAGTACTTCGAACCAGGATGCCCAGCTGCAGCTCGACGCTCTGCTCTCCGTCGGCGTGCAAAAGCGCGACGTCTTCGCCGACGTAACCTCGGGAAGTAAGACGGCGATCGAACGGCCCGGGATGAAAAGGCTCCTCGAGTACGCCGAGGAGGGCGACACCGTCGTTGTGTGGCGGGTCGATCGGCTGGGCCGGTCATTGATCGACGTACTGAACACCGTGAACCTGCTGCGTGAACGCGGCGTCCAGGTCCGATCCATCTCAGACGGTATCGATCCGGCGACATCGACGGGTCGGTTGATGCTGAACATGCTCGCCACCTTGGCCGAATATGAGCGCGAGCTGATCGTCGAGCGGGTCAATGCCGGCATCGCCGCCGCCAGACAGAACGGAACGCGCTTTGGCCGCCCGCTGACCGATCCGGTTGTCATTGCGGACAAGCTGGCGATCGCGCAGGACGCCCGGGCGAAGGGACGCACCGCGGAAGACGCAGCCCGTCTCGTTGGCTGGAGCCGTGCCACTCTCTACCGCCACCAGCAAGCCCTCGCCGCCCGGCGAGAGCACCAGAACGTAGGTAATCCTGAACGGCGATGAGCGCTGGAAAGTCCTTCGACTTCACGTCGAGGACCAGATCCCGCTTGCCGCCCTCGCCCGCGAAACCGGGATCAGCACCCGCACTCTTCAACGCTGGCTCCGGCTCTACCGAACTGGTGGCGGGAGTGCTCTTGACCTGCGTCCACGCGCCGACGCCGGCACGCGGCGCATAGACCCAGGAATGGTTAGGTTTATCGAGGGACTCGCGCTGACCAGACCGCGCCCGAGTATCGCAACGTTGCACCGACTTACGGCGGCCGAAGCGGGCAGACGAGGCGCCCCGGCGCCGAGTTACTCCTTCGTCCGCAAGATCGTCCAGGCACTGGACCCCGCCCTGGTGACCATGGCTCTCGAAGGTCCCGCATCCTACCGGGACCGGCATGAACTTGTCCTTCGCCGCCGCGCCGACCGCCCAAACCAAATCTGGCAAGCGGACCACACCCAACTCGACATCCTCATCAACGGCGCCAACGGCAAACCCGACCGGCCCTGGCTGACGACAGTGATGGACGATTACTCCCGGGCGCTCTGCGGCTACACCGTCTTCACCGGTGCGCCCTCAGCGCTCAACACAGCCCTCGCCCTCCGGCAGGCCATCTGGCGCAAGAGTGATCCCAGCTGGGCAATGTGCGGACTGCCCGACATCCTGCACGTGGACCACGGCTCCGACTTCACGAGCCACCACCTTGAACGCACTGCCATCGAGCTGCACATCCGCGTCATCCACTCGACCATCGCCCGGCCCCAAGGCCGGGGAAAAATCGAGCGGTTCTTCGGGACCATCAACACCGAAGTTCTTCCCACCCTCCCCGGACATCTGGGACCGAGGAACAGAAAACCACAGCCCGCACTCGATCTCCCCGGACTGGATCGTGCCGTCGGAGGCTTCGTCGCCACCTACAACGACCGGCCCCACAGCGAAATCGGTGTCTCACCACGGGATGCTTGGGTCGCCGACGGCTGGCTGCCCCGGATGCCCGAAAGTCTGGAGGACCTCGACGGACTCCTCCTGACAGTTCCAAAGAACCGAACCGTGCAACGCGACGGTATCCACTTTCAAGGCCAGCGCTACCTCTCACCCACGCTGGCGCCCTTCGTGGGGCAAACCGTCACCATCCGCTACGACCCCCGGGACATCTCCGAAATCCGCGTCTACGACCACGACACCTTCGTTTGCGTCGCGGTCGATGAAGACCACCCCAACCTTCGCCTGAGTCTGCGGGACATCGAGGCTGCACGCAGAGCGCGCCGGAAAGAACTGCGCCGCACCATCAACGACCGCATTCCAACAATCACCAGCCGTGAAGAACCGCACATCACTGAACCAGTACGGCGCCGGCGCCGACTTCGCACCTACGAAGAGGACGAATGATGAACACCACCTTCATCGTCACCAAAGAACACCGACGCTTCACCGAATTCGCGAACGCAGTCCGGAAAGAACGAACAATAGGGATCTGCCACGGAGATGCCGGAGTGGGTAAAACACTCTCCGCGCGTCGCTACGCCAATTGGGATGACCTGGAGCCTTACATCACCGAATGGGGACCACGCGGCGACCAGGACGAAAAGCACTACACCCTCGCCAACCGCTCCCGCGCAGTCTTCTACACCCCAGACGTCCTCTGCCGTCCTAAAAACCTCATGGATGACATACACCGATACCAGGTGAGAATCGGCTCGTGCATCGACGAACACCTGCACAAACTCGATGCCGCACCACGCTCAATGAACAGAGTCACCGAGCTAGTGGAGCTGCTCATCATCGACGAAGCCGAACGCCTCAACGCCACAGCCCTTGAGCTCCTCCGTGACAACCACGACCGAACCCACCTGCCCATGATCCTTATCGGTATGCCCGGCATAGACCAACGATTCCGGCACTATCCCCAGCTTTACAGCCGTCTTGGCTTCTCCCACCGATACCGAGCCCTCGGCAGAGACGAGCTCCTCTTTGTTCTGGACCGACATTGGAAACGGCTCGGCCGGACCCTCGACCCGGATGACTTCACCGATGCCCAGGCAATTGCCGCAGTAGAACGCATCACCCGAGGCAACTTCCGTCTCCTCGAACGGCTATTCCCCCAGATCACCCGCGTCCTCAAGATCAACCAGCTCGAAACCATCACCGACGACGTCGTGGAAGCCGCGGCCAGCATCCTCGTTATCGGGAACTAGCGACACAGAACGAAAACAGAACGCCGCCACCTATCGGACAAGTCCACACTGCGGGGGTGAGCAAACCCCACAACACTCTCATCAATGGTTGCCACGACCGCTTGGACGATATGGGTCTCATCGTTGATCCGACCCCTCTAAGGCTTGTTACTGCTGAACAGATCCCGTTCCACCGGTGCTCCGTAGGGAACATCAGAGCTTAGATTCACCGTGTACATGCCAGATCCGTGGCGCGTTACGAGAATGCCCTGCCATCCTTCAGTCATCGAGTGGTCACGGGCCATCTCTACTGCCGTATTGATACTGTCTTCGATTTCCGTCGGGGATTGACCTGTGATGTGGAAGTAGCGGTCGGCCTCGATCGTGATAATCACTGGACTCCTGATTTGCTCTTTATGTGATCTTTGACTCGGTGCTAAAAGACGGGGGCACGTAGCGATTCGGCTCTTCGGGACGAAGAAATGGTTTTCAGCGATGGCAGGCGCTCCCTATCAGATTCTGCTTTGACCGGGAGTTTGCCCAGCACTTGCACTGCATCCCGGGTTGCTGTTCGGCAGCCCGGGATGCAGTGGATTGTCATTCGGAACGGTACGACTTTGGAGAGCGCCCATCGTGACAAGGGATTGGTGGCAAATGGCGCTTACAAGGTCCCGTTTTTCGAGAGCGCGCACGCCACACACACAAGGACGGACTTGGAGGCTGGTGTCCGGGCGCGTCCCTGTGGTTCGTCTGGGAGTTTAGATTTCGGTGGGCTGCGCCTGGGCAGTCTGCTTGGTTGACTGTGTGTCGGCCGCCTTTGGGTGCTGAAGGTTGGGGGCTTCGCCCGGCTGGCCGTCGCGGGCGTGGAGACGCATCTCTGGTGGTTCCTTGCGGAATCCTTTGGTGAGGAAGACGAGGTAGAGAACGCCCAGACCAATCCAGCAGAGGCCGATGGTGATGGCGATGGGACTGAGTTGGGTGAGGAGGTAGATGTCGACGGCGGCGCCCAGGATCGGCAGGACGATGAAGCCGATGATTGACAGGGTTGTGCCTTGTCGGCGGCTTCGGATGAAGTAGGCGATGACGCAGAGGTTGACGGTTGCGAATGCAAGGAAGGCCCCGAAGTTGATGAAGGAGGTTGCGATTTCCAAGGAAATGTTCAGTGCCAGCATGGCCACGGCACCGACGAGGACCAGGTTGAAGATGGGCGTTTTGGTTCGGGGGTGGAGGCGGCCGAAGAGCCGGCGGGGTAGGACTCCGTCGCGGCCCATGACGTAGAGGAGTCGGCTGGTGCTGGCCTGGATGGCGAGCCCGGACGCGAATCCGCCGACGATGGCGAGGATGTTGGTGATGTTGGCGTAGAACTGCCCGCCGACGAGAACCTGCATGGCGTATGCCGCGGTCGCTGCGTCCTCGAAGTCTCCGCCGGGGTGAACGAGCTGCATGATGTAGGAGACGAGGACAAAGAGTATTCCGCCGACGAGGACGGTCAGGAGGATCGCCCGGGGAATGTTGCGCTTGGCGTCTTTGGTTTCTTCGCTGAGTGTGCTGACGGCGTCGAATCCCAGGAAGGAGTAGGCGGCGACAGCGGCCGCGGCAGCGACACCGCCGACCGTGGTTGCATGGTTCCAGAAGGGGTCCGTGAGCGAGGCGGGTGGGTTTCCCCCGAGGTAGGCCAGGCAGTAGGCGATGAAAATGCCGATGAGGGTAACGACCAGAAGGGTCAGGGTCTTGTTCACGCGGTCGGTGAGCACGATACCCGTGACGTTGATGATCGTTGTCAGTCCAGCGTTGAGAGCGAGCCACGCCCAGACGGGGATGTCGGGAAACTGGGCTGCGAGGTAGAACGACTGGAAGAGCCAGGCCACGGTGGGAAGGAAGAGGTAGTCGAGGAGGATTGCCCACCCGACGAGGAAGCCGACGCGGGAATCGAGCAGCCGGCGCGCGTACACGTAGGCCGATCCCGAGTTTGGAAAGATCTTTGCCATCTTCGCGTAGCTGAGGGCAGTCAGCAGCATCGCGACGGCGGCGAGGGCGAATGCTGTCGGGGCTGTTCCGTCGCTCGTGGAGGAGATCACGCCGAAGATCGATATCACGATTCCCGGGGCCATATAGGCCAAGCCGAACACGACCACCGACAGCAGGGATAGCTTCGGGGTAAGTTTGATGTTCTCAGCGGACATGAGGGTTTCCTTAAGCTGGGGCAGTGCTGAGGTTGGTCAGGGTTGACGGGGAGTTGGTGTGCCGCCAAAGGCGGGGATCAAGTTGGCCGGCGTAGAGCGGCAATGGAATGGTGTCGTCGTTTTCAGCGAACTGGTCCCAGGGGCGGGTGACGCCCGCTGTGCCATGCTGGCGCACATTTCGTACCTGGTCCAGGTCGATGACGTCGACCAAGGTTGCATCTTCGGGCCCGGCAGCAGAGATTCGTACGCGCCCTTCAGGATCAACCAGAAGACTGCGTCCGACCCCGTGCGGACCCGCGGCGTTCACACTGGCGACAAAGTTCTGGTTGACGATTGCGTTGGCCTGGCCGATAACAACTTCCTGCACACGATCGTTGGTCGGGGTCTGGACAACATTGAGAACGAGCTCTGCCCCCATCCACGCCAGATGCCTGCTGTGTTCGGGGAACCAGGCGTCGTAGCAAATCGACAAACCGACGCGGCCGTAGCCGGTCATATCGAAGACCACGAAGTCCTTACCGGAACAAACGGTCTCATAGGGTTTCCAGGGAAAGATCTTTCGGTAGCTGGCCACGGCCTTTCCTTGTGGAGAGTAGACAACGGCGGTGTTGTAGATATGCCCGTCCGTACCACGTTCAAGCACGCTGCCTGGCAAAAGCCAGATCCCAAGGTCTCCAGCAAGCTCCGCAAGAGTACGCCCCCGCGGACCGTCAAGAGGTTCGGCCGACGCTTCCATATAAGCCTGCCGGTCCTGGGTACCCGGAGAATCTGGCGTGTTCAAGTGGAGCTCCGGGTAAACGAAAAGGTCCGCGACCGCATGCGCATTAACCCTTCGCTCAAGACCAGCAGCGAAATCAGTCAAAGACTCGGCAGGTGACTGCACAAGAGCTAGAGGGAGGAGTCGGGTCATGACAGATGCATCCTTGCGTCGTAGAATTTGTTAAATAAAGATTAATTAACTCACTACTGTGTGTCAAGGGTCACTCTGAGGTCCGATGTGAAAGCATTGGAGCATGGCAAGACCACGGAATCAGGCAGAACGCCGCGATCAACTCATTGCAGCGGCGGGACGGGTCCTGCTGGACCGGGGATCATCAGCGGCCCGCCTTTCCGACATTGCCAATGAAGCCGGCGTCACCCCGGCTGCGGTGCTGTACTACTACCGGGACGTCGACGAGCTCTTCAGCGAGGTCTTCAATCAGGGTGTTACGGAGTACTGTGACCGCCGGGAGGCCCGCATCCAGGCCGAAAGCGACCCTGAAGCGCAACTGAGGGCCTGCATCCACTCGGGCATACCTTGGGCCGGGGAAAGTGAAACCGCTTCCCGGATCCTCGTGGAACTCATTCCGGTTTATCTGCGCAACAAAGCAGCCGCTCGGCAGCAGATGGCGTTTGTGGAGCGTCAAACGAACCTCTACAAAGGGATTCTGGAACGAGGCGCGCAGGAGAATGCTTTCACCCTCTCAGCGCCGGCCGGATTCCTGGCCCGGAGCTTCGTAGCCCTAGAGGACGGCCTCGTAATCGACGTACTCCTCGGTGACCTGACACCGGAAGACGAGTACCAATTCCTGATCAGCTACGCGACGAACATGGTAAAAACCAAGACCGGCAACAACTTACAGCTCAGCTGACTCCCCACGCGAGAACGCGCACAACCAGTTGACGGGAGCCATTCGGCGGCCGCACGACTCCGCCTGGCAAGATCGGACAGTCCCTTGCGCTGCCACTGAGGTGCGATGCCGCGGTGGTTCAGCATGCCCCATCGCTGGGGGAGGGGGCGACGCGCTCCGTGGAGCTGCTTGGAGAGCGCGTACCCTTCCGGCGTTGGACGTGTGCCGGGGCAGCATCGTGCGGTGGTTACCGCTGGAATGTCGAAGGCTGCGGGGCTGTGGTGTCCTGTTTTTTCTGGTGTGTTTGTGCCAAGGGTGTGGGGTTGTCTTCGTAGTCGGTGACCCCGGCCAGGTCGCGGCCGGCGATGTAGCCGAATGTAAGTGCGGGTCCCAGGTTGATGCCGCCTGCGGGGTAGTGGCCGCCCATGACTGATGCGTGGTCGTTGCCTGCTACATACAGGCCCGGGATGGCTTCGCCGTGATTGTTCAGGACGCGGGCGCGGCCGTCCGCGTCGAGGCCGGCGAAGGTGCCGAAGCTGCCCGGCACTATCTTGACCGCGTAGTAGGGGCCTTTTTCAAGGGGTGCCAGGGACGGGTTGGGGCCCACTTTCGGATCGCCGCCGTAGCGGTTGAAGTCGGTGTCCCCTCTCCCGTAGTCCGGGTCCATCCCTTGGCGGGCGTGTTCGTTGAAGCGCCCCACGGTGTGCCGCAGGGCGAGGGGGTCGATCCCGCATTTGGCCGCGAGTTCTTCAAGTGTGCGGCCTTTCTTCAGGTAGTCCGAGCGCAGGTAGGGAAACAGTGGCACGGGGAGCGGTTTGGCCATGCCCAGCGGGTACTTGCGGACGAACCGGGTGTCGGCGATCTGCCAGGACTGGACCGCCTCGCCTTCGGGCGTTGCGTCGATCAGGGCGGTGATGTAGTCGTAGTAGCCGTTGGCCTCGTTGACGAACCGTTTGCCGTCGGCCCTTACTCCGATGGAGCCGGGTTTGGCGCGGTCCATGATGTGTGGGAAGGTTCCGGTCCGGCCGTTGCGGTAGGGGACGAGTGAGACCGGGCACCATGCAGCGGGCGACTTCACGTTGGTTTTGAACCGGGCGCCGACGGACTGGCCCAGCGAGATGCCGTCGCCGGTGGCTTCAGCCGGTGCCAGCGTCCAGTGCTCGCGGCCGGTAGGGGTTTGGGGGAACAGTTCTTTGCGTCGTTGAATATCGTGGGGGAATCCGCCGGTTGCCAGCACCACGCCGCGGGCTGCATTGATGGCCAGTGCGCCTTTGGGGGAGTGGACGAGGGCGCCGGTTACCCGGCCCGTGCCGTCGTTCAGGAGGCGGGCAGCGGGTGTGGAGACGCGGATGTCGACGCCGAGGTCGTCGGCGGATTTCATGAGCCGGGCGGTCAGGGCGGTTCCGTTGACCAGTTGCATGTTCCTGCGGTGGACCAGGAGGTCCCAGACGTGGGGGGTGAAGCGGCGTGCGGCGTGGAACAGGCCGGTGATGCTGCCCTGTGACGCTGAAAGGAATTTGGTGAGGTCGGGGCCGGCCATGATGCCCATGCCCAGGAACGAGGTTTCATAGAGTTGGTGGCGCATCTTGGCGCGTACTTCGGGTTTGATGCTGCGGGCGTTGATGGGTTTGGGCCCGACCGAGCGGTGGCCGGTTCCGGCTCCCGGTGTTTTGCCGTAGATGTCCTTGATTTTCTCGCCTGGGGTGAACTGCAGGCTGGTTTTGTTCTCGAAGAAGCCCACCATGTGCGGCACGGCCTCTAGAAATGCTTCGACCTTCTCGGTCTGGTAGTCGGGGCCGAGGCGGTGGCGCAGGTAGGTGCGGATGGCGTCCCGGTCCTCGCTGACGCCGGCAGCTTTCGCCAGTGGATTTGCCGGGGTCCAGGCCCAGCCGCCGGACCAGGACGTGGCGCCCCCGCAGACCGGGGCTTTCTCTGCCACGATGACTTTCAGGCCGTGGTAGGCGGCCGTAACGGCAGCCGCTAGGCCGCCGGCGCCGGAGCCTATGACGAGGACGTCGCAGTCCAGGGTTTTGGCGGGGGCTGTGGTCAGGTCATCAGGTTTTGTGGTTTTCACTCGGCTCTGGCCTTAATTGTTGGCTGTATCTGTGGTCGGTGTTTTGCGTGCAGGGGGTGAGCGCGCGGGCAGCCGGGCGTTTCGACCCGGTTGCCCGCGCATTCGCCGTCGCGTCGCCGCTGGTTTGGGCGGGTCCTGCTTCTTGGGTTTAGCGGTGTTCCTGGTTGGCCCACTTGTAGGACCAGAGGCTGGACACGAGGGCTATTAGGCAGAGTCCGGCGAGCAGGGCTGCGGCAGGGAACCAGCTGCCGCTGCTGGCCATGAGGGCGGTGGCGATGAGCGGGATGAAGCCGCCCACGGCCCCGGCCAGTGCGTAGGCGAATCCTGCGCCGCTGTAGCGGATCCGGACGTCGAACATGTCGGTGAACCATGTCTGCTGGACGCAGGTGGAGATGTTGTGCCCGAGATTGATGAGGGCGACGAAGCCCAGGATCATCGGGATCAGGTCTCCGCTTTCCAGTGCTGCGAAGAACGGTGCGGCTGCCAGGGCCGCGGCGAGCGGGCCGATGATGTAGAACCATTTCCGGCCGTACTTGTCGGCGAGGCGTCCCCAGAGTGCCAGGAAGGGGATGGCGAGGACCATGGCGACCATCGAGGCGGTCAGGACTGTGGCCGGAGGGGTGTCGGTGAAGTTCTTGACGTAGGCAAGCGCGAAGGTGAAGCCCATGTAGAAGGTGCTCTGGTCCACCATTCGCATGCCGATCACGGCGAGGATCTTCTTGGGGCTGGTCCGCAGAGCTTCGGCCAACGGTGCACGGGCGTCTTTGTGTTCTTCCTTCACGGCGGTGAATTCCGCCGATTCGGGTACGCCGGAGCGGATCCAGAGGCCGACAAGGGCGAAGAGGATGCTGATCAGGAACGGGAGCCGCCAGCCCCAGGCCTGGAACTGTTCCGCTGTCGTCAGGGCGGTGACCAGGGAGAACGCGGCGGTGCCTAGCAGCAGTCCGACGAATGATCCGATCTGCACACCGGTGGCGAGGAAGTTCCGTTTGCCCGCCGGTGCGTTTTCCACGGCCATCAGGGCCGCGCCGCCCCATTCGCCACCGACGGCCATGCCTTGGATGGCCCGCAGGGCCACCAGTAGGATCGGCGCGGCGACGCCGATCGCGGCGTAACCGGGAAGTAAGCCGATGGCGGTGCTGGCGACTCCCATCATGATGACGGTGATGAAGAGCATGGTCCGGCGGCCGTACTTGTCGCCGAAGTGGCCAAAGATGGCCCCGCCCAAGGGGCGGAACAGGAAGCCGACGGCGAATGACCCCATGGAGGCCAGGAGTCCGGCGACCTGGTTGTCCGAGGGGAAGAACAACGGTCCGAATACGACGGCGGCGGCGGTGCCGTAGAGGAAGAAGTCATACCAGTCGACGACGGCGCCGACGGTGCTGGCCAGCGCTGCCCGCCGTCCTGCTTTAGCGCTGATGGCCACCGGCGGGTGGTTGGGAGCGTTCAGTGCGGCGGCACTCCCGGTGCTGGGGATTTGGGGACTGGGCATTGCGGTTCACCGCAACCTTTCTCTAGCTCGGCTGCACCTTTGCTGGCGAGCGGAATGAATGCTTTAATGACTACGTAGTCATTCAGTGATTTAGATCATACGCACCCCGCGTGACAGCAGTCAAACACTTAGCGAGCAGGATGGAAGTTATGAATAGAACCATTGGTCTGGCGCACTTGTCAGCGCTGCATTTGAGTCCCCCGGAGCTGGTGGACGCCGCCGCTGCTGCCGGCTTCAGCTCGGTCGGGATCCGGGTTCATCCGGCCACACGGAATGAGGCTCGGTACCCGATGTCGGCCGGTTCGTTCATGTCGGCGCAGACCATTGAACGCCTGGCCGGTACGGGGCTGGCGGTGCGTGACGTTGAGGTCTTCACCCTGGACGGAAGCCGCGGTCGCAAGGAATGGGAACCGGTGCTGGAGGCGGGAGCGGCCCTCGGCGCGGGCGTTCTGAACGTGATCGGCGCTGATCCGGATCCTGCCCGGTTGACGGAGAGCCTTGCGGCGCTGGTTGACGATGCCCGCAACTACGGAATCCGTCCGTCCATTGAGCCGATCTCCTACCAGCCGCTCGACTCTGTCCCCGCTGCGGGCCTGCTGGTCGAGGCGACAGGGTGCGGGATCATGCTGGACGTGCTCCATTTCGTGCGGGCGGGCGGCCACATTGCAGACCTGAAAGCCCTGCCTGCCGGCGCGGTCACCGTCATCCAGCTCTGTGACGGCCCGGCCGGGACCCCGGCACTGCCCGTCCCGCACCGCATGCCGCTGGGACAGGACGTGAACGGATCCGCCCGGCAGATCGAATCCCGCGCGAAGAGGCTGGCCCCGGGGGAGGGAGTGTTCCCTCTCCGGGAGAGCCTGGCGGCACTGCCTGAGGCGCCCATCAGCGTCGAAGTCCCTGACGTCTGGGCCGTCGAGACCGGCGGCACGGCCGCCCATCTCAAACACCTCCACACCGCAGCCGACACGCTGATCGGCTCACTCCAGCAGACCGAAATGGAATCAACATCATGAGCGAACTCACCGAAGTCACAACACCGGG
This sequence comes from Arthrobacter sp. 10L430, assembly GCF_056395245.1. Classification (NCBI taxonomy): domain Bacteria; kingdom Bacillati; phylum Actinomycetota; class Actinomycetes; order Micrococcales; family Micrococcaceae; genus Arthrobacter; species Arthrobacter sp. 10L430. Next base: position 79,253 of record NZ_JBFTJD010000017.1, read on the forward strand.
GCCAGCGGCAGGCAGCCACCCAGGGCCCCGAACCGCCAACGCCGAGACTTACTGGCCCGGCCGTTTCCGGGGCCAGGTCATTCTGGTGACCGGCGCCGCCGGCGGACTCGGATCCGACACCGCGGACCGGCTCGCACGCGAAGGCGCCACAGTCATCTGCACGGACGTCGCCGACGGCGGGCTGGGCGACGGAAGCAGCCCCGCAAACTGCATGGCCCTGAACGTCACCCGAAGGCAGGACTGGGACCACACCGTCCAGACAGTATTCCACCGGTACGGCCGGATCGACGGCGCCCTGTTCGCCCACGGAATCCAGGGACCCGAGGTTCCCGTGACGCAAATGCCGGCCGACGGGTGGGCCAGAACCCTGAGCGTAAACCTCGACGGGTGCCTGCACGGCCTGGCCAGCATTCTCCCGGCCCTCACCCGGCAGGCGTACGGCCGGGTGGCCATCCTGTCATCGATTTCAGCCCGCGAGGGAAACCCGCACCAGGCCGCCTACTCGGCGTCCAAGGCCGGGCTGGTCGCGCTGGTCAAAACGGCAGCGAAGGAAGTCGCCCCGTACGGCGTCACCGTCAATTCCATCGCACCATCGATGATGAAGACCCGGCTCCTTGACGACCTCAGCCCGGAACGGAACGCCCAACTGCTCGCCAAAGTCCCCATGGGCAGGGTCGGCCTGCCGGAAGAATTCTCCGCTCTGGCGACCTGGCTGCTTTCCGCCGAAGCGAGCTACATGACCGGTCAGACACTCGACCTGAGCGGCGGCCGCAACACCGCCTAAGCGGGTGCGGCTGTCGTTGCCCGTACCTCCAGCCTGACCGGGAACACGGATTTCATCGTTTCGCTGGGAGGCTCGCCTTCGATCCTCCCAGCCAGACGGTCCACAGCCGCATACGACATTTCCGGAATCGGCTGATGCACCGTGGTGAGGTTGATAAAAGCCCACCCCGCCGGCCCGGAATCATCGAATCCGACGACGGAGAGCTCCTCAGGAACATTGATCCCCAATTGCGCGGCCGCGTCCAGGGCAGCAAACGCAAAAGCATCCGTCACGCAAAACAGTGCTGTCGGCCTGTCCTGGCCACCAAGCATCTCCAAGGCCGCCCGCACCCCGTCCTCGTGAGTCAGGCGAATGTGCCGAATCCACTCCTCGCGCACCTCCAGGCCGTGGTGTTCCATCGCTGCACGGAAACCGTCCTCACGGTCGCGGCCATTGGAACGGTCCCGCAGCGTGGTCAGCACTCCAATGCGTTCATGACCCAGCCCCTGCAGGTGCGCCACGACGATCTCGCCCGCGCCCCGATCATCGGCAAGAACCGCTTCGACCTCAACACTGGGATCATCACGGCTCAACAGCACCACCGGTGTCCCGCGCTCCAGGACCCTGAAGACCGCCGCAGAAGACTCCCGTGCCGAGACAAAAATCATCCCGTCGACCGTCGCCCTGTCGAGCACATCAACCGCATCAGGATCAGTCGAAACATCCGGATCACGGATCAACACCATCCGATAGCCACGCTCAAGAAGCCTGTTCTGCAACGACTCCACGATGACAGGGTAGATGGGGCTGGTCAGATCAGCGACGACCACGCCAACAGCATGCGTCCGCCGCGTCACCATCATGCGGGCCGCTGCATCCGGCACATAACCGAGTTCCCGGGCCCCGGCCAAAACCCGATCCTTGGTTGACGGCGCGACAGCCGGATCCCCACGCAAAGCACGTGAAACCGTCGACTGCGACAACCCCAGATGCCGGGCCACATCGACGCTAGTTACCATTGCACCATCGTATTTCACCCATGCGCGCGCGGTATTCAACCGCCACCTGAGCGTTGTGCAGGAGTCTGCGAAGTACCAGAAGGCGATGGACGGATTCGAATTCGAGCCGAACTCACCATGCAGATCGGTCTCATGCCGATGGGTCTCGAGGACTCGTTCACGCCCTTCAACGACTCCAACGTTCCGGCCTTCGTGCGCCCTCACTTCTCACTGCTTGGGAACGCCGATAATGAAGATTCCGCCAACCTGCGTCGGCCAGGCAAACCCGTGCTTGTTGATCACGCAGCCGGGACTGGTGGTGACTGCGATCCTTCCATAGCTGGGGTCAATTTAGCCTATCCACGGCTGAAATTGGGAGCCCTTGGGATAGCTCCCTGGCAGCAGTGGCGGTGGATAACCTATGAGGATTGTCCCCGGATGTGGGCGCGGGCGGACTGATTCCTCGCTCGAACGCAGAAAAATTCCGGTTGTTCCGAGGACCAGACAAGCGACCGTGTGTCAGCTTTGGGTGTACTTCCAGATGACGCACGTCCGCCCCTTCAGGGAAGTGGGACGGAGGCATTGCCGGAGGACGCTTGGGGGATGTTTTACGTCAACCCTTGGCCAGCCGGACGGGCGGCGGGCGTCAAAGGTTTTTTACACACGCTTTGGAGTGCCTGCTCCCAGAATCTGTTTGGCTGTCATCCGGTAGCTAAGTTCGTCGCAAAGTTTTTGGGGCGTGACCCAGACTTGGTGGCCTTGGCAGGCTTCGAACATCTGCCGTGGTCCGTTACGGTCGGCGGCGATCCAGAGGGCAGAGGAGTCGGGCATGGCATTTTCGACAAAGCCGATTCTGAGCACCTGGCCGTGGAGTCGGATTTCCACCAAGGTGTTGATCAGGAGGCTCCATTTGACGTGCTTGTGGGGTGTGGCTCGGTTGAGGGTCATGTGCTCTGGCTTTCGCGGTGTTTTGGGCAGGATCCCGGCGGCCCGTTCCGGCCGTGTCGTTCCTGACGGTCATACTGAGGTCCCGCTCTCGCCCTGGTGTTGCGTTTCAGCGTCTGCGGGTGAGGGCGGGGTAGGAGGTGCGGAGGTGGCCTTCCATCAGGGCGCACGCCCGGTGTTTGTCGCGTTCGGTGATGGCGTCCACGATGAGGCGGTGGTCCTGGAGGCTGCGGTGGAGCTCGGTCGGAAGCGTACGACGGCGGAATATTCCCGCCGTCGTACGCTCTGTTTGTCGGTGGATGCTTGCTCTGAGGCTTACTAAGCTTTCCGGACCGAGGTGACGATGGTTGATTCGCGCTGAGCCTTCTCGGCCTCGGTGGGCTGCAGGTCTGCTTCGAGGGTTGAGTTCTTGGATGGGTCCTTGACCCTGATGGTGGCGACGAGGGTGAGGGCGATGCAGGCGGTCACGTACCAGAAGAAGGTGGATTCCATGCCGGCCTGCTTCAGGGCGAGGGCGATGGGTTCTGCGGTGCCGCCGAAGGTTGCTGCGACCAGGGCGTGGGGGAGACCGACGCCCAGGGCGCGGACCCTCGTGGGGAACATTTCTGCCTTGACGATCGCGGCGCAGGCTGTGTAGCCGGAGGTGAAGACCAGCCCGAGCATCATCATCCCAAAGGCCGCGAATACGTTCGTGGTTTCGGCCAGGAGGGTCAGGACGGGGACGGTGATGATGGTGCCGCCGATGGAGAAGAAGAGCATGACTTTCCGCCGCCCGATTTTGTCGGACAGGCCGCCGGCGATGGGCTGCAGGAACATGAAGATCAGCAGGGCGAAGAAGCTGATGACGGAGGCGTCTTCCTTGGCGATGCCGGAGGTGTTGACCATGTATTTCTGCATGTAGGTGGTGTAGACGTAGAAGGAAACGGTGCCGCCGATGGCCAGTGCGAGGACGGCAATGAGCTGCTTGGGGTATTGCAGCAGGGCTCGCAGGGAGCCAACCGGCTTGGTGCCGTTTTCCAGACCTGCCGCTTCGCGGGCCTTTTCAATCTTGTAGTGCTCGGATTCGTCCATGGTGCGGCGCAGGATCATTACACCGAGCCCGGCGACGGCGCCGATGATGAACGGTACGCGCCAGCCCCATTCGCCCATCTGTTCGGGGGTCAGGATGCGCTGCAGCAGGATCATGACCAGGAGTGCAGAGAGCTGGCCGATGACGATTGACACGTACTGGAAGCTGGAGAAGAATCCGCGCTTGCCTGGTGTCGCTACCTCGGAGAGGTAGGTGGCGCTGGATCCGAATTCGCCGCCGACGCTGAGGCCTTGGAGCAGGCGCGCGGCGACGAGGATGATCGGCGCCATCATGCCGATTGTCTCGAAGGATGGCGTGAGGCCGATGGCAAGCGAGCCACCACTCATCAGCAGGACGGAGAGGGCCAGGGCGTTGCGGCGGCCGTGCCGGTCGGCGTACATGCCCAGGAGCCAGCCGCCCAGGGGCCGCATCAGGAAGCCGACCGCGAAGACTGCGGCTGTGGAAAGCAGTTGCACGGTGGCGTTGCCGGCGGGGAAGAATTCGGCGGCGAAGTAGATGCTGAATGAGGCGTAGACGAACCAGTCGTACCATTCGATCAGGTTGCCCAGGCAACCCTTGACCACATTACTGACCACCCGGGGCTTGGCCGGCACCGATGCTTGTTGCGTGCTCATTTGAACTCCCTTGTTCTTGGCTGATGCCCCGGCGTTCTGCTGCCGTTGGCGTCATGTTCGGGTCTTGCACCCGTGAACTAGTTCAAATGTGTCTCACATCACCGCTTCAAGAAATGGAAACGGCGAATTCTTAGGACTCCCTTAGGGTTGTTGTGACCCCGCCTGCACCCGGACGAGCCCCTGGGCCTGGTCGGGGGCCTCGTCCGACTTTTCGGAAGACGCCACGCGCTCGTCGAAGTGGGCAGCGAGCAGCTCTCCGGAGTGCATGATGTGCTCTTCCATTTCCTGCCGGGCCGTGGCGGCGTCCTTGGATCGAAGGCCTCGAGCAGTTTGGAGTGGTCATCTACGGTGGCCTGGGGCCAACCCTGCGTGTTCGAGTAGCAGCGGCGGGGCACGTAGCGGGTTACGAGGCCCATCACCCAGATGATTTTGCGGGAGTCGGCCAAGCAGGTTGATCTCACGGTGCAAGGCATGGTTCTTCTCCTCGAGGAGCACCTCGTCGTGCCGGGCTGCGGCGGCAATGAGTTCCTGGTGCAGGGCCTGAAGCTCGGCGATGTCGTCCTCGGACGCGTTCAGGGTTGCCCGCGCGGCCAACTCACACCAATGAGTGCCTGGACCCGGAAAATATCGCGGATGTCCTTCCCCCCGTCAGGGGCGACACCTGGAATGGCTTGCTGGGAACAAGTTCCAGGAACCCTTCCACGCGCAGGGATTGCAGAGCTTCGCGTACAGGCGGGGTGGAGGTTCGCAGCGCTTCGCCCAGCACCTCGGGACGCACCTGCGTGCCGGGCGGCGGCTGCCGGACATGATGAGGGCGCGGAATGTGGGAGGACGCCTCATCACTCAGCTGAGGACGAACTCACTTGCGCGCGGTCATGGTCTGTCTTTCTCTGGTGCGATATATCAAATTACGGCATCCATGCCGGTGTTATCTGTGGTGGCGTCGGTATGCCGCGGCGGCCCCGGGGTGGAGGGGTACGCCGGATGTGTAGATCAGGGACCTGGTATCGAGATACTGGACACCCACTGTGCCCGGCGGCACCAGCTCGGAGGATCTCTCGATCAGGACATCAACGATCCGGCTCACGACATCATCCGGGAGGTCCGCCCGGGCCAGGAGGAGGCTGGCGATGCCGATGGACCCGATCTCTTTACTCGCCCCGTAAAGGCCCACGGGCAACCTGACCTGCTGGTAGACCGGACCGTATTCGGCCTGCAGGGCGGGCAGGTAGCGTGAAAGATCGATCAGGCGTATCCCTGGGGCGGGACCGCGCCCGCCGCTGGTATCCATCTCCGGGTGGGGGACGCCACCGGCGAACAGGGCTGCCTCCACTTCGCCGCTTGCAAGGGCATCCAGGACTGCCGTGACCGGCACGGCCCGCACCCGCACATCGGACTCCCGGAGGCCAGCAGCCTCGAGCAGCAGCCCGCCTGCCCTGGTGGTCGCCGAACTGCCACCCAGGCTGATGGTGCGGCCGCGCAGTTCAGCAAGCGTCCGGACCGGGGAATCGGCCGGTACCGCTAACTGGAGATAGTTCAGGTAGACGCGGCCCACCGCCCGCAGGTTGTCCCGTTCTGTGGCGGCGACGTCTGCCAAAGCAAGGGCCAGGTCCAGCCGCCCCGCCATGATATCCGGTACATTCTCGACGGAGCCCCCGGTTATGAGCGGGTTCAGGGTGAATCCTGTGTTGGACCGGGCTACGGCGGCGGTCAGTGATTGCCCGAAGTCGAAGAAGAAGCCGCGGTTTTCGGCGGTGCCAAGGCTGTACGTCCGCACATCCGGCTTGCAGCCGCCGAGGGTGATGCCGGCGGTGATCGCCGCGGCGCCGGCGAGCAGCCGCCGTCGGGACAGCAGGGGACCGGCGTCTGGCTGAGGTGTCATGTCCCCGCCTCCTTGGGCCCGGGGGCTGGGAAAAGCATAACGAACGTCAGGCCGCCACCGGGCGTTCCCCGGATGACCAGCTCGCCGCCGTTGCTTTCCACCAGTGCTTCCACGATGGACAGGCCCAGGCCCGTGCCCGTGGGTCGGTCATCGCCTGCGGACGTGCCGCCCAGTGAAGTGCCGCGGTAGAACCGCCGCGTGATCAGTTGCAGTTCCCCGGGAGCTACCCCGGCGCCGTCGTCGGACACCGTGAGCACGGTCCGTTGGCCGGATTCAGGACCGTGGCCTGGACCCATGCCCACCGAGATCCGCACCGTGCTGCCTGGGCCGGCGTACTTGCAGGCGTTGTCGAACAGCACGTCGAGGATCTGTTCCAAGTCGCCGGCATCGATCTGCGCTTCCAGCCCGTCGGGGTCGTCGTCCACATGGAAGCCGGTGCCGGATTCCGCGGCCGTGTCATGCCAGTAGTCCGCCCGTTCGACGGCGACGAGGTACGGCACGCACGTGTTGTCGGCGGCGCCGCCTTTGGTCCGCGGAACTTCGGCTACCGACAGAGCCAGCAGGTCATCGAGGATTTCCTCGAGCCGGATGGCCTCGCCCATGGCGCGTTCGTGGCTCTTTTTGCCGTCCTCCATCACGCGGGGACCGAGGGTGTCCAGCCTCAGCTGCAGGGCAGCCAGCGGATTGCGGAGTTGGTGGGCGGTGTCTGCCACGAGCCTGCGCTGGGCATCCGCGGACGTGTGGACTGCGCTGTCCATGGTCTCAAAGGCGGATGAGAGGGCCCGCAACTCAGGCGGGCCCGTCCTGCCTGCCGCTGAGGGGGCATCCGTGGTTCCGCTGCCAAGTGCAACAAAGGGGAGGCTTCGCGTCAGCCGTTGCATGCGCGTGCTGACTTCTTCGAGTGGGCGTAGTACCCACCTGCTCACCGATAGCGCGAGGATTCCAAATCCGACGATGGCGGCGAGCGAGCCTGCTGTAATGATGGCCCAGGCCAGCAGGATGTCTTCACGGGCGGATGCGGTGGATGCAACAATCACCACAGCCCCGTTAACCTGCGCACCTGTGCCGATGGGTTTGGCAAAGACCATGCTGCCCGGGCTCCACGGGGCCAGCAGCTCCACCGCGGATGATCGTTCGTTCCTTAGGGCACGGCCGATGGCGGCCGAGACCGCGGGGTCGTCAAGGGTTGTTCCCACCGCGCGCGGCGCCGCGCCCCTGGTGGAGACCACAGCCAGGTCTTCCCCGTACAGGCTGTGGTAGGCGCCGGCTTCTTCAAAGAGGAGCCCGGGATTTCCGTTCCTGGCATAGCCGTCTGCGAGGTCTGCGAAGCGCTGCAGGTCAGCGTCCCGGCTGAGGACGAATTCGCGGGTCCGCGCATCAGCGAGGGACGTCGCCAGTGGGAAGGCAAAGGCCGCGACGACAACGGTGCCCAGGATCGCCAGGACCAGGAGGAGACGGCTGCGCAAACGTTATCCGATCCAGCGGTAGCCGAAGCCCCGGATGGTCTCGATCCGGGCGGGGCGGCCGAGCTTGGCCCTCAGCGCCGTCATGTGGACATCCAGGGACTTTGAAACTGCTACAAAGGCGTCGCCCCAGACCTGGTCCATCAACTGCTGCCTGCTGACCGCGGTGCCGGGGTTGTCCACCAGTGCGGCGAGGAGGTCGAATTCCTTGGTGGTCAACGGGACGGGTTTGCCCGCCACAGTAAGTTCCCGGCCCGCAAGGTCAACCGCCAGTTCACCGAACTGGCGGACGGTCGCCTTCGACTCCCGCGCCCTGCTGGCCCGCCGGCGGATCGCCTCGATCCGGGCCAGCAGCTCGGTCATCCGCGCCGGCTTGACCAAGTAGTCGTCGGCTCCGTTCCGCAGGCCCCTGACCACCGACCGTTCGTCGTCGCGGGCGGTGAGGATGATGACCGGGACGGCCGAGACCTGGCGGAGGCTGCGGAGGACTTCGATGCCGTCCATGTCGGGCAGGCCGAGGTCCAGGAGGATCAGGTCGAATTCCGGGTGGCGGGTGAGGATGTCCCCGCCGCGGGACATGCGGTCCGCGGCGATGCGGTGGGACGCCAGGGCATCGAGCAGCGCGCCGGCCACGCCGTCATCATCCTCGACGACTCCTATCCGCATTCCCTTGACTCCTCTCACTGGCGAAGGCGGTGCAGGCAAGCCTGCACCGCCTTCGCGCCTGTCCGATACTCTAGGCCCCGCGTCAGCTGATGCGGTAGTCGACTTCGCCGGCCCGGGCTGCCGTGGCGAGAAGCCGCTCCTGCCCGGCTTTGTGTGCAGCGGAGTAGCCGTCCGCCGGGGAGGCCGCTTCGGGCCTGCCGACGTAGCCGAGGTTGAACTTGCCCAGGCCCAGCTTCAGGAGTTTGGGAAGGACGTAGGTCCAGGCGCCCATATTCTCCGGTTCTTCCTGCAGCCAGACGATTTCCTCGAGGTTGGCCGCGGCGGCGACTTCCCGCAGGATTTCCTCCTGCGGGAATGGGTAGAGGCTTTCGAGCCGGAGGAGCCGCACACCGTCGCCGAGGCGATCCTTGACTTCGACGCCGACCTTCCCGGAGCAGAGCAGCAGCCTGCGGGTCTGGTCGCTGGAGGCTCCGCTGGAGAGGACGGGGTTGAAGCGGACCGGTGAGAAGTCGGCCACGGGTGACTTGGCCGACTCTGCCCGGAGGAGGGACTTGGGGGTGAAGATCACGTGCGGACGCGGGTCATCTGCCGCCGCTGCTCCTACCAGGGCCGCGAAGTACTGGGCCGCGGTGGTGGGGATCAGGATGCGCGAGTTGTTCCGTGCGGCAAGCTGGAGGAACCTCTCCAGCCGTGCCGAGGAGTGCTCGGGTCCGGCGCCTTCCCAGCCGTGGGGGAGGAGGATAACCAGCCTGCTGTCGCGGCCCCATTTGTCGCGTCCGGCCATGATGAACTGGTCGAACATGACTTGGGCCACGTTGACGAAGTCGCCGAACTGCGCCTCCCAGATCTGCAGGGAGTTCGTGTTTGTCCGGCCGTAGCCGTATTCGAATCCAACGGTGGCGACCTCGGTCAGGGGTGTGTTTGCCACGAGGAACGGGGCTTTGTCGAAGGCCAGGCGCTCGGCCTTGTCACCGGTGGTGGCGTCGTGGACAACGATGTGCCGGTGGCTGAAGGTCCCACGCTCAACGTCTTCGCCCGTCAACCTGATGGGCACGCCCGCCTCGTTGATGAGTTTCAGTGCGAGCAGTTCTGCCTGCCCCCAGTCAACCATGGCGTCCTGGGCCCGGGTGTTCAGCCGCTTTGAGAACTGGCGCATGAGCTTCGGATGGATCGCGAAGCCATCCCGGTCCTGCTCGGCCAGGTCGAGGACCTGGACGGCCCAGTCGGCCGGTGCGGTTTCCAGGGCAGCCCGCACGGCCGGGCGGAGAGGCAGCTCCTGGTTGACGACGGTATTCAGATCAAACGTCCGGGCTTTCTCCAAGGACTCCACCAGCGCAGCGCGCGCCGCGGTCTTGGTGGTTTCCACGTAGTCGGACGGGACCAGTCCGGAGGCCTCGAGGCGGGAAGCGTAGATTTCGTGCACGGGAGGGTGTTCGTCGATGTCGGTGTAGTAGACAGGCTGCGTGTAGCGCGGCTCGTCCGTCTCGTTGTGGCCGTGCCGGCGATAGCCGAGCACGTGGATGATGATGTCCTTGCCGAAGCGTTCGCGGTAGTCGAAGGCGATCTTGGCGGCGACCAGGTTGGCGTCGATGTCGTCGGCGTCGGTGTGGATGACCGGCACGTCAAAGCCCTTGACGACGTCGGAAGGCCACAATGTGGATCGGAGCTGGAAGGGGGTGGCGGTGAAGCCGAGGCGGTTGTCCTGGACGATGTGGATGCTGCCGCCCACGTCGTACGGTGCCAGGTTCTGCAGGTTCAGGGTCTCGTACACCACGCCCTGGCCGGTGAAGGCGGCGTCGCCGTGGAGGAGGACGGGAAGGACGCGGCGACGGGCCTGCTCCCTGCTTTCTCCGCCGGCCACGAGCTGGTCCTGCTTGGCGCGGACCGCGCCGAGCGCCACGGGGGAGACAAATTCCAGGTGGCTGGGGTTTTGTTCGAGCGTGACGTTGATGGACGCGCCGTCGACGTCGTCAAACCTGCCCTTACCGCCGAGGTGCTGGCGGACATCGCCTACCGGCGCATTTTCCGAGGCACGCGCCGTGGGCAGGAACTCCGCCAGGATACGCTCCGCCGGCCAGTTCAGGACATGGGCCATGATGCTCAGCCGGCCGCGGTGCGCCATACCCAGGACGGCGTCCGAATAGCCTGCCTCCGCAGCATGGCCGGCCATTTCGGCAAGGGCGAGGACTGTCGCTTCCAGCCCCTGGACGGACAGGGTCTTCTGCCCCAGGAACTGGGTCTGCAGATAGGCCTCGAAGACGTCGAGTTCGGTGGCCAGCCGCAGTGCCTGAAGGCGGCGGGAGGAAGCGGGCGACGGCGTTCCGTTCCGCAGGAGCTCGGCGAGCCACTGGCGGGACTCCGGGTCCGAGAGGTGGCTGAATTCCACTTCCACACCGTCGGGAAGCCAGGACCCTTCCTCGCGGGCACGCACCGGTTCAAGCCGGGCGACGGCGGTGCTTGCGGAGCTTTCGTACTCGGCCAGCCTGATGTCGTCGTGCTCGGACCCCGGCTGGGCGGGAATGTCGAGCAGGACATCACCGGCCGGTGTGCCGCGCAGTTCGCCTTCGAGATCAGCGAGGAATTCCGGGGAGCGCAGGAGCTTCTCGACGGTTCCCAGGAAGAGCCCGGAATCCGCGCCCTGGATGGCCCGGTGGTCGTAGGTTGAGGACAGGGTGAGCACGGGATCCACATGCTGGGTACGGGCGAGTGTCTCAAGTCCGGCCGGGACGCCGATGGCTCCCGCCGCGACGATGATTCCCGGACCCGGCGGGAGCAGCGGGACGCCGGTGGTGGACCCGAACCGGCCGGTGCTTGTCAGGATCAGGGTGGCGCCGCGAAGGTCGGTGACGGCGACCGTCCCGGCCCGGCACGCCTGGGACAGTTCGCCGAGGCGGCTGACGAAGGCCGGGAAGGAAAGGCTGGCGGCGTCACGGATCACGGGGACCATGATCGAATGGCCGGCGGCGGTCTCAACATCCACGGCCACACCAAGGTTCACCGTTGCTTCTTCGACCAGGACCAGGTCCTTCTCCGCCGTTTCAATCCTCCGCCGTGCTGCGGGCACAGGACCCTGGGCCGCCCGGGCCATCGCTGTGGCGAGGACGGCGGCGATGGGGACGTTGAAGCCCTCTGCCCGCAGCTTTTCCCGCCACTGCATCAGGGCCGACACCTCGAACGTGCGGATGGTTGAGGCCGTAGGGATGCTGAGGCTCGCGTCCATGTTCCGGGCCATCGCGGCGGACCGGCCCCGCAGCGGGCGCCGGACGTCGGCGTCTGGCGTGCTGCTGGATTCGGGCCCGGATTCGGCGGGCTTTGGATCAGGGGTGGTTACGTTGGGCAGCATCTCAATCCTTCGTGCAGTGCAGGTGTGTCAGGTGCCATCAGGATGTTGTTGGGGGCACCAACGGGATTCATTCCATCGTCCGCGTTATGGATCATGGTCACAAATACCTTTTTGTGATGGAAGGATGTCATAGGGTGATCGTGAGCCGAGCAAGTCACTGCCCCAGGAACGGCAGTTAAGGCACTGCCTAGGCTCCGGACGGAGGAACCATGGAAATGCGGCAGCTCCAGGCACTGCTGGCGGTGGCGGACACGGGAAGCGTGACACGGGCCGCTGAGCTGCTGCATGTGGTGCAGCCCGCGGTCACCCGCCAAATTCACAACTTGGAGGCCGAGCTCGGGGCAGTACTCTTCGACCGGAGCCGCGCAGGGATGAGGGCAACGGACATCGGCGTCCAGGTCATCGAACGCGCACGGCGGGCACTCAGCGAGCTGGACCGCGCCCGTGAGGAGGCGCGCTCCTCCGGTGCGGGCCTCTACGGAATCGTGACCGTGGGCCTTCTGGCCAGCACCGCCGCCTTACTCGCTGTCCCCGTGGTTTCCGCCGTGACGGAGCGGCATCCGGGGGTCCGGCTGCGGATAGTGACCGGGTATGGCGGCCACCTCAGCCGCTGGCTTGAGGCCGGGGACGTGGACGTTGCCCTCACCTACAACCAGCCGCCGGCGGCCGCACTTGACGTTAGAACGCTCTTGGATGAGGACCTGTGGGCAGTGGCACCCCCAATGGAAGGCCTTCTCGCGGCTGAGGGTGTGGACCTTCGCGACCTGTTGCAGCGGCCCCTTGTGATGCCGAGCCCGCCGCACGGCATCCGCTCGCTCGTGGAAAGTTCCGCGGCGCGAATCGGGCTGGCGCTGGACATAGCAGTGGAAACCAATGATGCCGTGGTTCAGAAACAGCTGGTGCAGGGCGGGCTCGGATGGACGGTCCTGCCAGGCATCATGGTGGCGGCCGAAGCGGCGGGAGGAACCCTCAACGCAGCTCCCATCGTCAACCCGGGGATCCCCCGGAGGATCGTCCTCGCCAGGCCCACGGGCTCGCGGTCCACGAGTGCCGTCCGGATGGTCGCGGACGTCCTGGAAGAAACGGTTCTTAGCCTGATTAGTGCCGGAAAGTGGCCGTCCGCCCGCCTGGTCCAGTAGTTCGGTGGCACGTCTGGGAGAAGAGAACGTCACCCGCAATCTGAACCGTGCCTAGGAAAGAGGCTGGACGTCACGCTGGGCTGCGGCGATGCGGTCGTCGAAGTGGGCGGCCAGCAGTTCACCCGAATGGACGATGTGCTGGTGCATCGCTGCCCGTGCCGCCTCCGGGTCTTTTGCTTTGATGCTTTGGAGCAGTTCGGCGTGGTCGTCCATCGTGGCTTGGGGCCAGCCGGGGATGGTGGAGTAGAACTGCCGGGGAACGTAGCGGGTAACCAGCCCCAGGACCCATACGGTTTTCCGGGAATCGGCCATCAGGTTGATCTCGCGGTGGAAGGCGTGGTTCTTCTCTTCCAGGAGTTCGTGGTTGTTCCGGGCGGCGGCCGCGCTCAGTTCGTGGTGCAGTGCTTCGAGTTCGGCCACGTCCTGTTCGGTGGCGTTGGCGGCGGCCCGGGCGGCTAGTTCCCCGCCGATAAGGGCCTGGACCTGGAAGAGGTCGCGAATGTCCTGCCCGGTCAGCGACGCCACGACGAACCCGTGCCGCGGCACAAGTTCCAGGAAGCCTTCAACCCTGAGGGCCTGGAGCGCCTCGCGCGCCGGCGTGGTGGAGATGCCCAGTTGCTCGCCGATCGTCTCGGGGCGGACCAAGGTTCCGGGCCGCAGTTCACCGGACATGATGAGGCCCCGGATATGGGCCGTTGCCTTCTCGCTCAGTTGCGGGCGTGCGCTGCTGCGGGGGCTGCGGCTGGTCATGGGCTGCGGACTCTTTCTGATCAATTTCCCCACCTAACATACGGCATCAGCCACGTCAGGCCCGGGGTTACCGGACCTGCCGTGGCTAATGCGAAGCCCGGGAAACTTGGGTGGTGGTTCCGGGCGTAGCCAGCCCTGTGCTCAGAGCCCCAGTTCGGCCAGGATCTTGTCCGTGTGTTCGCCGATCTCCGGCACCGGATCCATCCTGACGTCGGTTTCCCGGGACGTAACCGGCGGGAGCAGGCTGCGCAGCGGGCCAACAGGGGAGCCAACATCCCGCCAGCGGTTGCGTTCTGCCAGTTGGGGGTGCGCGGAGAACTCGTGCATGTCCCGCAATTGGGCGTTGGCAACGCCCGCGGCGTCCAGCCGGGACAGGACCTCGGCCACCGACAGCGTCCCGAGGACTGCGTTGATGGCTTCGTGCAGCGCCGGACGGTTGTCCACACGCAGCGCGTTGCCGGCGAAGCGTGCGTCCTGCGCAAGTCCGGGCTGCTGCAGCACATCAGTGCAAAACTTGGCCCATTCGCGCTCGTTCTGGATGCCGAAGAACACGGTGCCGTCGGCAGCGCCGAACGGTCCATAGGGGCCGATGCTGGCATGCTGCGCGCCGCTGCGGACGGGTGGGGTCCCGCCATATTCCGCGTAGAAGTAGGGCTGGGCCATCCATTCGCCCAGTGCCTCGAGCATGGAGATCTCCAGGACGTCGCCGCGGCCTGTGGTGCCCCGCTGCAGCAGTGAGGTCAGGATGCCGGAGTAGGCGTACATGCCGGCGGATACGTCGGCGATAGACACGCCCACCTTGGCGGGGGAGTCCGGGGTGCCGGTGACGCTGAGCAGGCCGGTCTCGCACTGGACCAGCAGGTCGTAGGCCTTTTTCTGTTCATAGGAACCGCCGCGGCCGTAACCGGAGATGGAAGTGTGGATCAGGCGCGGGTTCAGGGCCAGAGCCTCATCCGGGCCCAGTCCCAGGCGTTCGATGGCACCGGGGGCGAGGTTTTGGACCAGCACGTCAGCGGTGGACACGAGCTTGCGGAGCACCGCCATGCCTTCGTCGGACTTCAGGTCCAGGACGATGCTTTCCTTGGACCGGTTCAGCCAGACAAAGTAGCTGGCCATGCCGTGGACCTTGGTGTCGTAGCCGCGGGCGAAGTCGCCGGTGTCCCGTTCCACCTTGATCACCCGGGCGCCGAGGTCGGCGAGCTGGCGGGTGGCGAACGGGGCGGCTACGGCCTGTTCCAGGGAGATGACGGTGATGCCCGCCAGGGGGAGGGTGCCCATTTACTGCTCCTTCCCTGCACGCTGCAGGATACGTCTGGCCCGCTCTGTGACGGGCCGGTCGATCATCTGGCCATCCACCTGGGCAGCGCCGCCTTCGGCGCCGATCACGGACCGTGCCCACTCTATGTCCGCCTCCGTGGGCACAAACGCCTCGCAAACGGTGGCGAGCTGGGCGGGGTGGATGCAGAGCTTGCCGCCGAAACCGAAGTTCCGGCCCAGCCGAGCGGACTCAGCCACGCGGGTGGTGTCTTTGATGTCGGTCGACGGCGAATCGAGCGGTGCGGCGATGCCGGCAGCGCGGGAGGCCAGGACAAGTTGGGACCGGGCGTGGTCAAGGAAGCGGTCCCCGCCGTCGGCGTCTATGTCGAGGGCGAAGTCGATGGCGCCGAACGCCAGCCGGGTCACGCCCCGTACCCGTGCCAGTTCCACGGCGTTCACCACGCCGAGCGCGGACTCGATGAGCGGGACCAGGGCCAGGTGCTCGGGCATGTCGGCGCGCAGCTGGCGCAGTGCGCCGGGGTCTTCGGCCTTCGGCACTACGAGGCCCAGCAGGCCGGACCCCGGCGTCCGGGCGGCGGAGAGCAGCAAGGTAATGTCGGCGTCGTAATGGCCGGAACCCTGCGGGTTCACCCGGACCAGGGCACGCACCGGGGCGCCTCCGTCGGACGGTGCCACTGCCTCCACCGCCGCTGCCAGCGCTGCGGACTTGGCGTCCGGGGCCACGGCGTCTTCGAGGTCAATCATCACGACGCCCGCGCCCGCGGCGGCTGCCTTGGCGAACCGTTCGGGGCGGTCACCGGGAACGAACAAAGCGGTGACCGCAGCAGCGACGGTCGCCACGGCGGTGAGGCTCGCCGTCCTAAGGCTTCCCGGGACCGTCACTGGAAGTCCCCGATCGAGGGAAGCGTGGACTCATCCGGGCGGGCGGACTCGACGCCGGGGAGGTGGCCCTGCCGGTACACCATGAATGTACGGCGGTAGCTGATCACGATCTTGCTGTCCTGGTTGAAGCCCTCGGTGGCGACGGTGACCAGGCCGAGGTTGGGACGGGACTTGGACTCCCGGGTGGAGAGGACCTTGGACCGGGAGTAAATGGTGTCTCCCTCGTAGACGGGGTTCGGCATCCGGACCTCGTCCCAGCCCATGTTCGCGAAGACATTCATGGACAGGTCGATGGTGGACTGGCCGGTCACCAGCGCGAGCGTGAAGGTGGAGTTGACCAGTGGCAGGCCGAACTCGGTGGCCTTGGCGAAATTGCGGTCCACGTGGGTCTTGGCCACGTTCTGCGTCATGAGCGTGAAGGACTGGTTGTCCGCCTCCGTCACGGTCTTGCCGAACGGGTGGTAGTAGATGTCGCCGGGGGAGAAGTCTTCAAAAAGGCGCCCCGTCCAGCCCTCCACTACGCGGCCTTCGGTTGTTGCTGACTGCGTTGCTTCGTCGGTCATCGTTGATCTCCTCAACTCAATATATTACGGTCTTCGACCAGTTTGGCGGCTCGTTTCCGGCAATGTCAAGGTTTACGGTCGTTAGCTAATGTAGATGAAAGGCCTTGCCAGCTCCTAATATATTGGCGTATCGTCGTGTCCCAGCAGTGACAGAAGGTCGCCGTCAACCATTCAAAGGAGCACCGATGCATACCCTCACCGCCGGACTGGACCAGCTGCGCGAGCAGACCCGCCTCCTGTGTGCAGGCTTCCCCGACGAATACTGGCGCGAAACGGACCGCGACCGCCGCTACCCTCAGGAATTTGTGGACACGCTCACCGAAGCCGGCCTGCTCTCGGCCCTGATCCCCACCGAATACGGCGGCCTGGGCCTTGGCCTGACCGAGGCCAGCGTCATCATGGAGGAAATCAACAAGTCCGGCGGGCATTCAGCGGCATGTCACGCGCAGATGTACACCATGGGCGCTCTGCTCAGGCACGGCAACGCCGCCCAAAAGAACGAGTACCTGCCGCAGATCGCCGCTGGCTCACTACGGCTGCAGGCCTTCTCCATCACCGAAGACAAGGCAGGCTCGGACACCACCAGCATCGAGACCGCAGCCGTGCGCGACGGCGACGATTTCATCATCACCGGTCATAAGAGCTGGACCAGCCGCATCGAGGAATCAGACCTGCTCTTCGTCCTGGCCCGCACCTCCGAAAAGCCTGAAGGCAAGGGCACCGACAAGACGGACGGCCTGACCCTCTTCCTGGTGGACCTGCGCCAGGTCCGTGCCGAACAGCCGGAGACCCTCGAGGTGGTCAAGGTCCGCACCATGTTCAACTACGCCACCAACCAGATCCACTACCACGGCATGCGCGTGCCGGCATCGGCCGTCATCGGCGAGGTGGGCAAGGGCTTCCGCTATGTCATTGACGGCTGGAACGCCGAGCGCATCCTGCTGGCCTCCGAGGCGATCGGTGACGGCTACTGGTTCACAACGCGCGGCGTGGCCTACGCCAACAGCCGCGAGGTGTTCGGCCGCAAAATCGGTACCAACCAGGGGGTCCAGTTCCCCATCACCGACGCCTACATGAAGGTCCGGGCCGCGGACATGATGCGCTACGAGGCCGCGCGGCTCTTTGACGCCGGCGAACCCTGCGGTGCCGAGGCCAACATGGCTAAGCACCTGGCCTCCGAAGCCAGCTGGGCGGCAGCGAACGCCTGCTTGGATACCCACGGCGGCTACGGTTTCGTGGACGAATACGACGTCGAACGCAAGTTCCGCGAAACCCGCATGTTCCAAGTAGCCCCGGTCAACAACAATCTGATCAAGAGCTTCGTTGCCACCAAGGTCCTGGGTCTGCCCCGCTCCTACTAATAGCCATCGAAGCGCGCCACGTCGCATTTCACGCGCCACCGCAGTGCCGCGGTATAGCCACACCGCAAGCGGGAGGTGGCCGTGGACCAGACATTCTTCGGCCTGCCGCGAAGGACGCCGAGTGCTGTCGGGGCCGGCCAGCCCAGCGGGTATGCCCGGCTGGCGTTGATCCTTTGCCGGGACCGAAGCCGTGCAGCATCTGGGCGATGGATACTCTGGCCATCAAGCGCGCAGGGCCGACCGCTGCGAGGACCAGGTAAGGAGACATGTGTCAGCTTTGGGTGTGGCCCCACTGACGGAGTTGGTCCAGTTCCAGCGTCGACGGAGTTGGGCCGGCTAATACTGGCTTGCGGGGCGTCCCGTTCGCGCTCGTTCCGACTCCTGGAGCTCAGTCGCTGGTTCTGTTGTCCTGGCTCCCTGGCTCCCTGGCTCCCTGGACCCCGGTTGAGCGACCGGAGCCCATCGCTTGGGCGACGAGAAGATAAATGATGTCGCAGAGCGGCCCTTATCGTTGAGCGAGTCGATGAATGGTTCCAGATCCCGGATGGTCTCCGCGACCACACGCAAGATGTGATCGTCCTGGCCCGCCACCCGATGATCCTCGAGTACATACGGGTCGGCGATAGCTTGGGTTGCGATCCCATAGGACTGCCGCTTGCCGGTACTTTCAATGTGAATGAAAGCCTCAACCGCGTATCCAGCAGCAAGGGGGTCGACACGGGCACTGTAGCCAGTTATCACCCCGTGCCGCTCCAGACGTCGCACTCTGCTAGCGACTGCAGGGGCGGTCAACCCTACGTGTCTCCCCAGCTCTCGATATCCGAGGCGGGCATCATCCTGCAACAGCCGCAATAGCTCCCAGTCCACATCATCCAGAGATACCATGTAACAAATTCTAGCCTGTCGACTTTCCAAGTGAATAGTTTCTACCCCAACAGCTTTACAAGTAGCCTTCCGCTGACGTCCGCCCTCTCCTTAGGCTGGATACCGTGTTGGAAAATGATCCTTTTGGCAACCCGGCAGGTAGAGCGTGAAAGCAAGCGCGTGGGGGCTGTTTGCCCTGGTTTCACTCCTTTGGGGAGCGCCTTACCTCTTCATCGAAATCGCACTAAGGGACATCGAACCTCTGTCGATCGCCGCGGCACGTATAGTCGTAGCGGTTCTCGTCATGGCGCCATTCCTGCTGCATCGACAGCGCTGGCGTGCCATCCTGCGCGAGTATGTGTGGGGCGAGGCCGAGGGCGTGACCATATGAACTCCTCGCAGGGCTACGACACGCGTGCGTGGCTGCTATTCGCCGCGATGGCAGTGCTGTGGGGCACTCCCTATCTCTTTATCAGTGTCGCCGTCGAGTCCTACTCTCCGGCTGCGGTGGTGGCGGGCCGCACTCTCCTCGGCGCCGTGATCCTTTTGCCGTTCGTCATCCGGCAGAAGGCACTGCGACCCGCGTTCGCGAAGATCGGCTGGGTGCTGCTGTTCGGCGCCATCGAGATGGCGGGACCCTTCCTGCTCCTCGGTCATGCCGAGCAGACACTGCCGTCGGGGCTCACGGGCCTGCTCGTCGCAACGGTCCCGCTGTTCGCGACGATCATCGCGTTCAGCGGCGGTGACCGGTCGGTCCTAAGCCCGGCGCGCAGCATCGGACTCTTCGTCGGCTTCGTCGGCGTGTTCGTGATGGTCGCCGGGCCGGGCCTCGCAGTCGAAGGCGGGAATGGTTTCATCGCCGTCGGCGAAGTCCTGCTGGTCGCGCTGCTGTACGCGATCGCGCCGTTCGTCATCGCAACCAAGCTGCGCGACGTGCCCTCGCTCGGCTCCATCACCCTCGCGCTCCTCGCGGTAGGGATCTTCTACACGCCGATCGCGTTCCTGACGCAGCACCAGGTGCCGACCCTCGAGGACACGCTAGCGCTCATCGCGCTGGCCGTCCTGTGCACGGCGCTGGCATTCATCACCTTCTTCGCGCTGATCGCGCGCGTGGGCCCGGTGCGGGCGCCGCTGTTCACATACGTCAACCCCGTCGTTGCGATCGTGCTGGGCACGCTCATTCTCGGCGAGCCGCTGACGGTCGGCCTGCTGATCGGTTTCCCGCTGATGATGGCCGGATGCTGGCTCGCCGCCACCGGCGGCGCCGTACGAGCCCGCAAGGTCACGGCCGACCTGCCGCCGATCGCGCGGAACTGAGCCAGCCGTTCCTACGCCCGCCCGTCAACAGAATCGGAGTCGACCTGTGATACGCAGGGTTGCCCCGGTCGGACACACCGTCACCTGCCGCCCGAATCGCTGCCGTCAGCGCATGCACTTCGACGAGCGCGATCCAGTGTGCGGGGAACGCGCCCCACAAACAATGCACGGTACGGTTCCTTCGTCTCCGCAACCAGCGCCTCAAGCCCTTGGCCATTAATCGTAAGTTTCCAGCCGGAGAGGATACGAGTGTTCTGGACGAAAAGCCCATGGGGATACTCGGGATGCAATGTCCCCGTTCGACAACGAGATACAGAAGCAAGACCCCTCCACAAGAGTGACTGCGGCCGCACCCAAGGGGCCGGCCGCAGTCTCAGCATTCCAGCCGGCCATGATAGGCCCTCCAATGCATTTCCCTGGGATGTCATGGCGATCCCGCCAGGAACTTTCCCCCGTAAGGGACGCTACGCCGGTGCCCTTATGAGCACCAGAGGCCTCATGTGCGAGGTCCACGCGGCCGAGGCGGCCGTGCGGTTTTAAACGACTATGACCCAGTACGGCAATACCGGCGTCGTAGATTTCGGCATGTGCACCAGATGCGGGCCGTGGTCATGTCATGCCGATCTGCCCTGAGGGCAACTAGCTGCCAAAAGTTGGGCCCCAGGCAGACAGCCTCGAGGGCCATCCCGGGCAGCACGCGCAAATCTCAGGCGGCAGCAAATGTACAGAGTGCAGTTATGCCACAAGGTTGTCGGCGGCGGTGTCCATGTGTTCGCGGATGGTCTTGCGCACCACGGATGCGTCCCCGGTTTCGATGGCCACGATGATATCGCGGTGGCGGTCCACGCTCATGTTTTTGACGCCTTTTTCCAGTCCGGCGAACATGATGGACATCCGGATGGAGCCTTCAAGTGAGGTCCAGGAGTGAAGGAGGGTCTCGTTGCCGGTGAGCCGGCACAGCGTGCGGTGGAATTCCATGTCGGATTCGATCCGTTCCGCTAGAGACGCGTCCTGCGCTGCTTCCATGTCCTCTAGCTTCCGGTGCAGGGTGGCGATGGCCTGAGCCCTGTCCGGGAGTTCGCACAGTGTGCGGGCCCCCAATGATTCGAGGGCGGCCCGGACGGCGAAGATGTCGCGGATTTCCTTTTCGTCCAGGTGCCGGACGGAGAGCCGGCCTCGGGGCCCGGCGGAGAGCAGGCCTTCCTGCGCGAGTTGGCGCAGTGCCTCGCGCAGGGTGCCACGGCTGATCTGCAGCATGTCCGAAAGTTCGGTTTCCACCAGGTGCCGGCCGGGTTCCAGCTCACCGCTGGTGATGGCGGTCCTCAGTGCGGAGAGAGCTTGCTCGCGCAGGTTTTGCTTCTCCAGTCCCAGCAGCGGGGCTGATAGTCCGGCCATGGCATGTCCTCAATGTTATTAGTCGACTGTTTACAGTGATTGTTTCGATAGTACGGCAGAAAGCACGGCACCGGACGGGACCGGTGCCGTGCTTTCCGCTGCTGTTGATCGCTTCGTTCGGATCTCAGTCCAGCGCGGGTTGGCTAGCCGAGTTCGGCGAGKACCTTKGCCACGATGCGGTCGGTGGCGAGGCCGTAGCGSTCGTGSAGKGTGGGCAGGGCGCCGGCGTCGAGGAACTSGTCCGGCAGCGCCACAGGCACTACGCGCTTGCCGAGTCCGGCCGTGACGACCGCGGAAGCGACTGTTTCGAACAGCCCGCCTATGACGCTGTGGTTTTCCAGCGTCACTGCCAGCCGGTCCGTGTTCAGTTCGGCCAGGACCGTAGCGG
>NZ_JBFTJD010000018.1:0-98009 GCF_056395245.1 Arthrobacter sp. 10L430
GTTCTTCGGCTAGCCTGCGTCGACCCAAAAGGTCATCGCCATGGCTTCCAATGGGGTTGTCGCTACGCGGCATGTGCTACCTCTTCCATCATTAGCTGCGACAGGAATCGTCACTACTTCCGGCTACTTTTTGAAGTAGTCCAAATACGATTCGACTTCTTGTGATTTCTCGGGAGCACCTAAGGGTCTAGATTGAACCAATCGCTGAAGTGGAGGCCAGCCGGGTCAGCGACCCACTGAGACCCCTGCTCCGCCACGCGCGACCAGTTGCTGCAGCGCCTTGTCGTAGACGTAATCGGTGATCTCGCCGGACATGATCATTGCGACGGCCTTGTTGATGGTCTCCAGCGGAACCACGAACCACTCCGATGGGTCGTAGTCGCGTCCCTTCCGGTCGACCTGCGTCAGGTCCAGACGCACCTCGGCGAACACGCGGTGCAAGAGGTGCTCCAGCCACGACGCACGCACGTTGTAGAGCCGGTAGTCCGCCAGGACCTTCACGGGTGCCATCAGGTAGGTCGGCGACTTCGCCGCGTTTTTGATGCGGGTCTCGACCTTGGTAGTCGAGAAGCCGATCTTGTGGAGATCCTTCATCCCAGCGACAACAGGATCCTTGCTGAGCGACTGCAATACGTAGATGTGGCCGCTCTCCACGTCGGCGTCGAGGGCTTCGGTAGCATCGTGGCCTGTCCGCGCCAGGACCTGGCCCTGTGCTTCGTACATGCGGGTCATGAGGCTCTGTTTGTACATCGCCGATTCAGTGCCGTTTTCGAAGACGAGGCGGAGCCGCTGCTTCTGCCTGGGCTTGCCGCCGACAATCAGGTCCACGTCTTCACCGACCTCAGCGACAAAGCACATAACGCCACTGAGAACGAAGAACGCACCCTCACGGATAAGATCCATGCCGGTGAAAGGCACCAGACTATATGTGCCTTCGGCCAGCTCGGCGTGCTTCGCTTTGAACAAAGGTTCGAACAGGTCGAAGTCCTCGGCCTTTACCCGCTGAGCGACCGAGTCCGGAGACTCGGGCCGTTTGATCACGGGAAGATCCGATACGTCGAGGATGCCACTGTCGTCGCCGAGCAGATCGTCCAGGTCATCGCTGTCAAGAAGCTCGTCCAATGACTCTGGCGCTGCCTCTACAGCCAGGAGTTCGAACTCCGTGTCGAGGTGTTTGAGCGCTGCGATCTTTTCGTCGCTGGCCAGGATGCCCTCCAGGCGGGCCCCAAGCTTCCGCTCGGCGATCTCCCTCGTCGCCGAGCTCGGCAGACGCTCGTGTGTCCGGCGGAACTCTACGATCTCCAGGAAAGCCCGCTCAAGGCGGTCAGACGAGGTGACCTTCTTGGCTTTCTCAGGCACGTTGAGCAGGCCATCGAGGTCGTTGTCGATGAGGTCTTGCAGGGAAGCCGGTGCTTCCTCGAAAATTTCGTCGTTATCGATCATTCGTCCGTTGCCATTTCAGTCGCACGCTTTTGGGCTTCGAGTTTCTGCTTGGCCCGCTGGAGCCAGAGCAGCGCGTCGGCGTATCGTTTCTCAGTCGGTTCCTCGGCACGGGAGTCTGGCCGTCGATTGTTGACCTTGATCCAGTTCTTGATCCGGGGAACAAGAGCCAGAGCCTCTTCCTCAGTGAACTCGACACGGGTAGCCGTGATCTGGTCCTGGATGATCCGCAGTACCGAGGGAGTCACCGACTTGGACATGACCTCAAAGGCGCGCTGGAAGGGGTTCACCGAGTCGATGAGGTTGATGGTGAGCTCGTCGATGTTGACGAACTTCTCGGCCATCTTAATGAACCTTTTGTCTGCGACTTCGCGCACCTCACCGTTCTTGACCACCGAGTCCACGACGACCTGCTGCCGCACCTCCTCGACCTGCGATTCGTCAAGGTCCGGGTACTTTTCCCGGATGATCTTCGGGATCAGGACCTTGTTGGCGGTCTCAGCGTCTATCGAGCCGGCAGCTGCGCGAGCGAAGGTGTCGTCTTGCAAGATCGTAGCTTTCAGATCGTTCAGGTCCGTCTCGACGATCTGCTTGACACGCTCCGTCGAGGGCTCCTTAAAGCCCTTGATCTTCAGCTGACCGGGGATCTTCGAGTCGTCCGAATCGAACTTCTTAGTTTTGAAAGTGAAATTCTGTGCGAGTACCTGCTCCATAAGCAACGATGCCGTAATGGCCTTCAGCATGTTGTTCACCGAGACCTTCACTTCACCCTGAGTGGCGTCGGGCTCAGCGATCAGGTTCGTGAACTGGGCATGCTCCTTGCCGGGGCTGTCGCGGGTAACGCGGCCGATGATCTGGATGACCTCGGTCAGCGAGGCACGGTACCCGACAGTCAGGGCATGTTCGGCAAAAGGCCAGTCGAAGCCCTCCTTGGCCATGCCCAGGGCGATGATGATGTCCACAGCGTGGCGCTCTTTCGAGGCGACATGGGAGAGATAGTGGAGCGTGTCAGCACGCTTCTTCTGGTCTGTGTCGTCCACGAGGTCGGCGACGCGAAGAATCTCACCGGTGTCTTTGTGGCGAATGCTGATGATTCCGGTATCGGGGTCGGTGTCTTCGACGTGGCCGATCGCATCGATGATGAACCCCACTTCTTCGATCTTGTCCTTGGTGGACTCCCCCGAGTTGACGTTCGGAATATGAACGATGGTCTTCTTGTCCAGGTGCAGGACCTCACCGATCGCATCGGTATAGCGGCCTTGGTAGAAGTGATGCCCTATGCCGAGCGAGTGCAGGTGCTCATAACCGTTGAGCTGGTCGTAGTAGTTGAACGTGACCGGTGTGAACTGTGCCTCGTCCTCAGCAGACAGAACCGGCACTGAGTCTCCGCGGAAGTACGAGCCGGTCATTGCGACGATGTGCACATCCGAGCCGTTCATGACTTCGCGCAGCAGCGCGCCGAGGCGGTTGGCTTCAGTATCAGCGGAGACATGGTGGAACTCATCAATCGCCAGCACGGTGCCGTTGAACGCTTCCGGTGCGAGCTTCTCAAAGGCGAACCGCAGCGTTGCGTGCGTGCAAACCAGGGTGGCGTCGGGGCCTTCAAGGAACTTGATGAACGCTCCGACTTTGCCCTGCGAGGAACCAGGGTCACAGAGGTTGTGCTCGTCTTTGATTTCCCAGTCTGCGAAGAACCCGTGCGAGGTGAGGTTCGTTGAGGAGAAGGAGGCTCCGATGGATCGCTCGGGGACGGCGACGATAACCTTTTTCCGGCCCTGGTTATAGAGCTTGTCGAGCGCAACAAACATCAGAGCACGCGATTTGCCTGAGGCCGGCGGAGCCTTGACCAGGAGGTGCTGGGCATCCTTCTTGGCGAAGACGCGCTGCTGCATCTCTCGCATACCTAAGGCATCGGTGTTGACCGACGCCTTGGTGCGGGCATAGGTCACGTCGACGATGTTCATCGGCTTCTTCACTTCTTCTTGTTCCCCTTTGCAGATTCCGCTGCCATCTCTTCATACATGGCAAAGAGGTCCGACAGTCTTTGCTCATCGGTCTCGTATCCGCGCTTGGAGTAGATCGAATCCACCAACGCATCAACTTCGTCATGCGCCGTCCGCAGGTCCTCCGGCATAAAGTCCGGATCGTACAGATCTGCGAAGTTCCTCTCGCAGTGGTACTCACGTACGTCAAGCACACGCAACGCCGCAACGGTCAGCTTCTCCTTTATCGCGTCCGACAGAGGCGGCACCGGGAAGTTGTTGTAGACGATCGTATTCGAGTAGCGGATTCGGGTTTCCAGTTGCCCGCCAACAGCTCGGATCCAAACCATGTGCATCCGAGACATCAACAACGCGAAGACCCAAGGCTTCGCGTCATATACAGCGTTCGCCGAATCTCCGACAACGGTCTCGGGGCCCAGATAGCCAAAGGGTATGTACTTGCGTCGCTCGGAAGAGTGCCTAGGGACAATGATGGATTCCGTCGGTTTGTAGCTAATTTGTACAAATTTATGGGGTTGAGAGGCATACGCGGCCGTGCTGGCCGCTTTGCTCTTGCTTCGTTCCTCCGCCACGCGGGCCAGTCGGCTGGCGATTGGTGCGATGGATAAGGCAGTCGCAGCGAAGCCGTCAGGAATCCAAAGGCAGTAGCGTTCTCCATCGTTGATCACTTCGGACGTTCCCATGAATCGCTTGATGAACTGACCGCTCTGCGGGTCGTTGTCGATCATCTGCTGGCGCTCATCCGGAGACAGCAGGAGACCACCACCGTCACGCGGCATCGAGCCGAAAACCATGTCGGGCAGCTGGGCACTGAGCGGCTTCTTGCGCCGTTCCATGACGACATTGGGTCCGTCAGCGAGATAGCCGTTGATGTTGTCCGCTGAAATCTGAAGGTCTTCTGTATAAAGGTACTTTGGCTCCGTCCGAGCCATTCGCAGGCCGATCACCGCGACGGTGACGCCAGCGTTGCGCTTGGCGTTGTTCTCCCACTTGAAGGACGTGTAGGCGAATCCGATCTCTATACCCTTTGTGAAGATCATCGGGAACATCAGGCCAACGTGTTCGCCCTGAGACACCGAGTTCGTGGTGACGAACGCGAGCTCGGCTCGCGTGCCCTCGATGTAGTCGGCAGCCTTCACGAACCAGAGAGCGATGTAGTCAAGGTTCTTCGAATATGGACGGCGTCCGAACACGAAGTCATAGTCCGCCTTCTGATCCTTGGTCTGGGTCTTCGCCCCGGCGTACGGAGGGTTTCCGATGAGGTAGATCTCCGCCTGACCGTTGTTCGAGCAGACGGTGTTCCAGTCGGTACGTGCGGCGTTGCCAGCCTGGATCTGTCCGGTCTCTTTGAGCGGGATAAGTGGGATGGAAACGTTGAATTTCTCTTTGAACTCGGTGTTCATCTGGTGCTTGGCGATCCATAACGAGAGGATCGCGACCTCGACCGCGAAATCGTCGATCTCGATACCGTAAAAGCTCTCGATATTGATCTTGGACTCGGCGTACAGCACCTGGTGATTGACGTCGATGTCGGCTAGGCGCTCCAAGATCGCGTGCTCCAGACGGCGCAGTTCCTTGTAGGCAATAATGAGGAAATTGCCGGATCCACAGGCAGGGTCGAAAATCTTGATCGCACTGATGCGCTCGAGCAGTGCTTCAAGCTTCTTGACGGAGTCGAATCCCGCATCAAGCTGTTCTTTCAAATCATCCAGGAACAAAGGTTCGATGGTCTTGAGGATGTTCGGCACTGAAGTGTAGTGCTGACCCAGGTCGCTTCGCTTGCCCGGGGTGACAATGGCCTGGAACATCGAGCCGAAAATGTCCGGGTTGATGTCGCGCCAGATCAAGGTGCCGGACTCAATCAGCAGGTCGCGGGCCTTCTTCGTGAAGACCGGAACGATGTGCTCAGAGGACATTGTGAATAGGCGACCGTTGACATACGGGAATGCGGCCAGGTGCTTGGGTTTGTCCTCGACCCGTTCGGTATCGAGGGCTGTGAACAGGTCGGTCAAGAACTCTGCGACGTCTGATCCGTCGGGTTGGGTGTGGGAGCCGACGGCATTGGTGAACGCGCCCTCATCGAAGATTCCGGTGTCTTCGGCGAAGAAGCAGAACAGGAGCCGGGTGAAGAACACATTGAGTGCATGACGCCCGTGCGCCAGGTCGAACATTTCGGGGTTCGCCGCCAGCAGCTCATCGAACAGTTTGCCCATCCGCTCGGCAGCTTTGACGTCCGCGTGCGCCTCAGCGACATATTGCGCTTTCTCCATGCCGGCCCAGGGCAGGAAGAACGTGAAGTGCTGATCAATGTCCCGGATCGGGATCATCAGGTTCTCGCCGGTCTTCGTGTCGATGGCTAGCAGTTCCGTGTAATCGGTAACGATCACGAAGCGGGTGTTGTACCGAACGACCAACGGCGAAGTCTTCAGCTCATCGATGACCGCGAGAGGGTCACCGGTCGTCTCCTTGAAGTAGACGACGTTCTTCTGTGCGACCTCGCTGGCGGGGTCGTGGGCAACGTTGAGTGAGCCATTGCGCAATCTGGTCACGTTGCCCTGAGGCTTGCCGTAAGCCAGCAGCAGGCCGAAAATGAACTCGCGATCATAGGATTCGCGGTTTCCGAGTGGGGCGACACGCTCCTCGACAGCTTTCAGGTTGAGCTTCACCATGGAACGTCTTCTTCTCTCACAAACGTGGTCCCAGCAAGGTTCACCGATAGCCACGGTTCACTCAAGTGGGACTCAAATCATTGGCAGGTTAGCAGTGCTGCCTGCCAGACATTATCAGGGACTGTGCGGTGTGAGGGTTTGTCTCTTCCAGGATGAGCCCGAAGCTCCCAGGAGAGCGCCCCTCCTCCCAGCTGATCAAGCGGTACGAATCGCGATTGGTTTGGATCCTTCGGGGATTTGGGCTTCTGCGGCCGCTTTGGCTGTCTCGTACGTCGTGCTTTCAGCTTCGACCTAGCTGAGCTGCCCGTCGCCGGCCTCTACGGTCATGGTTACTTTCGCTCCCATATTTAGGCAACTGCCCTGGCTAGGGTGCTTTTCAGCGTTGACAGCAGCGCTGCCTGGTGTTGTTTCTGGCGCCGGTCCACGGGGCGTATCCCGTCCAGTGCGTGGCAGGGGGTCATCATCCAAAGGGCGAAGTAGTTGTGAGGGATCCGCAGTTGCATCGCTCGCTGGAACAGGCTCGCGATCACAGGGTTCACTGACCTGTCCGGCTGGAACTGGAATCCAGGGCAAAAGGTGCCTTCGTCGGTGAAGACGCGGACGAGCTGGCGCAGCACCGGTTCCGGATCCGGGAACCTCGTATCGAGCCGTTCCCGGACTTGATCCAGAGTGGGTTGGCCGAACTCGTATCGGATCGTGTCCCACAGCTGGGATGGAATGGGGGAGCGGTATGGGTCAGCCGGCATCGGTGATAGCGTCCAGCAGCCATTGGGTGGAGGCGGGTTCGCGGCGGAGCAGGAAGGTTCGCAGTGCCGAGTTGGACGAGAGCTTGACCTGTACCCGCCAGAATTCGATGTCAACGATGTTCCCGATACCGACAGGCGCGCTGGTACGGGTCTGCCACCAGGAGTCCCGCTCGAACCAGTGCACGGGATCTTCGGTAATCACCCACAGGCGCCCCTCATGCCGGACGGCCAGGGGCCGGCCCGTGGGGCTGAAGCGCACATCGACCGGGACCTTCAGGGATGTTTCATTGGCTGTTGCTGTCACGTTTTACGCGCTCTCCTAGGTTCCTGTTGTTTGCACCGGCGCGGCGGGTAACCGCGGACGCCCAGACCCATGTGCGATAGGTAAGGGGTCCGTCCTGCCATCTGACCTCGACGGCCTTCGCCGTCCAGGCAAACACCTCGCCCTCAACGAGCTCAGCGCAGTTCGGGAACCGAAGCCAGGCCCTGACCGGGATTCCCGGATAGACGTTGTGGACCGGGAAGTGCTTGAAATCAAGCTCTTCCAAGGTGAGCCCGAACGGCTGCGCACGCCTGGAGTACCGCGCGTGCAGCGCCTTGGCCTGCTCGGAACTCACTACCACGCTTACTAGAATATATGTTCGAACGACACCGGAAAATTTTAGCGGCATCCAATGAGTGCCGCTTCCATCAACTATGGGGTGGGGGTACGACAAAAGGCCTCGCACCCGGATACGGAGCGGGTTATGCCCATTGTGGGCAGGTGGAGACCGGAGGATGAATCTCAAAGCTGTCCACACTGGGTATAACCCGCCGCACCGCCGTAATCAGCGGTGCCTGTTGTTCAGTTCAGGGGGAACCCTGACCTCTGCAGGGTCCAGCTCCGGCCTGACACGCTTCCAAGTGACGGGGTGCCGAAAGGACGTGCCGGACCAGGCGACGTCGGCCGAGACCTCGACCACGACTGGTTCGACCAGTGTCAGCCGCACGGGGCCTTTGTCCTTGCTGAATCTGTTCAGGGAGGACTCGCTGATCTCTTCGGGCCAGGGATGCCCGGGCCCGGCCGGGTGGAGGTGCCGGCCCAGTTCACGCCCGGCCATTGTGGACAGGACGGTCGAGCGGGCGACAATCTTCAGTTCGCCGCCCATGGGCAGGCCGGCGATGATGGCCTGTGGTTGGGCCACGGACCCGATCACGGCCGCGCACACCACGTCCCAAAGATCCTTGTGCTTGAGCTTCAACCAAATCCTGGCGGCCTCGTAGGGCTGGGAGCCTTTGAATACGAGACCTTCGATTCCTGTCGCGGGAAGATCCCGCAGCCAGGTCTTTGCCAGGTTCATGTCCGTGGTGATGGGGGAGAGGTGCAATGGTGGGGCCCAGTCCCGGGCGAGCTCCTCGAGCAGCTGCCGGCGCCCGGTGAACGGCACACCCCGGGTGTCCTGCCCTGCAACGGCCAGCACATCGAAGGCCACGAACGAAGCGGGCAACTCATTGGCCACGGCCGGAAGCGCGGCCCTGGAGGTGACCATGCGCTGCTGCAGCGCATCGAAATCCAACCGGTCCCGGTTCCAAATGACGGTTTCACCATCCAGGACCACCCCGGGAGGCACTTGCTCTGCGAGGGCGGCGGCTGCGTCCGGCAGGATTCGGGTAAGTTCCTTGCCCTGTCTGGACCACAGCGTCACCTTGCCGCCGTCATTAAAGGCGGTAGTGCGGAAACCGTCCCATTTGGGTTCGGCCCATAGGCCGCCGGGCAGTGCGTTGGGGCCGGGGAAGGTCTTGACGAGTTTTGCCAGGGCAACCGCGACCGGTGGGTGCAGTGCCGGCGGAAGGGACTCGGCCATGGGCCCAGCCTAAAGGAGAAACCAGTACGAACGTCCGTGCTGGTTTTTACTTGGCTGTAGGACCTTCCGTAGCGGCGTCCTCCGCGTCGACGCGGCGGAGTAATGCCGCCATGCTCCGCACAGCTGCCGGATCTTCCTGCCAGGGCTTGCCGCCTCGTGAGCAGGCATGAAACCCGGTGGCAGCTGATTCTTTCGCTGCCTCGGCGAGTTCGGCCCACGCCGCTTTCAGGTCTGCCGCCTGCTCAGGAGTCAACGGCTCCTGTTCCTTCGGCTCAATGGTCGCTGCGAAGGCGGGGCGACCAGCAGCCGTTGCCGGCTTGCGCCGACGGGCGAACCAGCTCCACAGGCCCATCGGTTTTCCCTTCGTATCAACACTCAAATGACCGTCCAAGGCAAAGCAGAGGGCCGCAACCGGTGGGAATGGGCCCTCTGCCCTGGGTGTAAACATCCTGCTGCTTACGCCTTCGAGCATGCCACATCGGTAAGTGATGGTGCATGCTCGCGGGGCTCGCACCTGTTTGGGCGTCCGCTGGCGCGGCCGGCTGGTGGGTCCAGGTGGCGCCGTCGCAGAGCTCCGGACCCCCTGGCCCTGTGTTGTCTGCGACGCTTTTTGGCTGCTGTCCTGACGGATTGTACGTGTCCGCTCCGGCCGGTCTAGCCCCTCCTTCGTCGGGGCCTGCGGTGCAGGAAATGTCCCTGCGGCGCTCCTTCGTCGCTGATTTCCTCCGGGAATTTCCCGCCCCTTGCCCTCACGGGTAGACAGGCCTCCGTCGGCCACAGCTCCGCAAGCTTCGCCAGCAGCCAAAACAACGGAGGGAGAGGGGACGCTGGCCGGTCACCTAAGCCGCCCCACCCACCAACCCTTTCGGCAAAAAAGGAGCAACACCATGAACACAGTCACTAAGAGGGCCGTGACCACCGTCGACACCGGCGAAACGGTCCACGATGTGCCCGTGCTCGTCGATTACCACATGAACGACGGTTACGACTGGATGGACGTCATCAGCGAACACGGCTGGGCCGTGATCCCCAGCTGGGGGTGTGACGGGTGGGACCTGGGCCAGTGGCCGTACGTCATGGTTGCCGGGATCCGTACCGCCGATGAGATCGGGAACCTGTTCGGCATGGCCACCTACTGCGAAGGCGACGTGCGAACGACCTTCTATCGGACCAAGGCGAGGTTTTGGACTGCGATAAGTGAGCAGGCCTTCTTCCACTGGAAGAACGGGCAGGCCCACGGCCCGGATGACCTGCCGGAGGCCGCCGCCGAACTACCCAGCCGGTACCGGATGCCCTGCACCCTCGCGGACGTGGCCTAACCAGCACTTTCAACCGCTGCACTGCCCGGCCGGAGCCGGGCAGTGCAGCGGCCCAAGGACTTCAAAGGAGCCAGCACATGAGCAACGACACCACGGCCCCCAAGGGCATCACCGCCCTGATCTACCGCGATGCCCTGGGTACGGACTTCTCTAACCGGGGCATCTCGGCCCGCGTCATGGAAGTAACCGTCATTGGCGAGGGCATCGACCCGGTTTTCGAGGCCACCGAGGAACGGCCCGCCGTCCGGCTCGTCAAAAACGAGCACTTCCACTGTGAGACCGTGGTGCACGCCGAGCCGGTCGCCCCGGCCGGTGAACCTGCACCGTGGTTCATGTTCGGCGGCACGTTCATTTTCAGCAGTGACGCCCGGTTCCGCCGCGCCGCCGGACATTACGGAGCCGTCCCGCTGCACGACCGCCGCGAATAGGGCTGAGGGTGGCCGGTCTTTCGGGGCCGGTCACCGCGGGCGGTCCGCCGTCGTGGCCGGCTTGTCCTGGTGGTTGGCGGCGGCGGACCGCCATTTCGCCCGGAGCAGGTGCCGGGCGGCGGCCGACGGCGGCAAGCCAACCGGAGGCGGTGTCGTTGGGTTGTCCGTGGCCCGGGGTGGAAGGCAGGCTCGCGGGGCTCGCCCTGGTTTCCGCTGCGCTGCAACCAGTTGAAGGGCGTCCGCTGGCGCGGCCGGCTGTTGGGTCCAGTGCCGGCTCCGCAGGGCTCCGCCGTCCCTGGCCCTTGTGTTGTCTGCGACGCTTTTTGGCTGCTGTCCTGACGGATTGTACGTGCCCGTTCCGGCCCCTCTAGCCCCTCCTGCGTCGGGGCCTGCGACCCGCAAAAGTCTTCTCCGGCGCTCCTTCGTCGCTTATTTCCTCCGAAGATTTTCCGGGTCTTGCCCTTACGGGTAGACGGGCCTGCACGGGCACAGCTCCGCAAGCTTCGCCAGCAGCCAAAACAACGGGGGGAGAGGGGAAGCTGGCCGGTCACCTGAGCCGCCCCACCCACCAACCCTTTCGGCAAAAAAGGAGCAACACCATGAACGACTTCATCAAATTCACCGGCCCGGCCGACGTCCTGGCTTTCATTCCGCACACGCTGGGACAGACCCCCACGGAGTCCTTTGTCGCACTGACCATGCAGGGCAACAAGATAGGCGCGACCCTGCGCGTGGATGCCCCGTTCGGGCAGGATCCCGTCGGTTACGCCCAAACCATCGTCAGCTACCTGACCGCTGACGAGGCTGCCACCGGCAGCCTGCTGGTCATCTACACCGATGAGAGCACGATCGACGGCAGCAGCCCCTACGCCGGGCACGTGCAGGCACTGCGCTCCGAACTGGAAACCGCCGGAATGCCCCTGCAGGACGCATGGCTGGTGACCTCGGAATTGTGGCGGAACTACCACTGCACGGACACCGGCTGCTGCCCCGATGAGTCGCTGGACAGCATCACCACCAGCAACGGCAACGCCGCCCTGATCTACCGGGGGAGCGCCGTGACCGGCTTCATCGCACCGGCACCCTTCACCGGAGACGAGACGGCCCGCGAGACCATCACCGCGCACAAGCCTGACGGCTGGCCCGAAGACCTCGAAGCCAGCCGTGCTGCCTGGGTCAAGGTCCTGAAGGACCCCAAGAGCCTGACGACCGAGACCGCGCACCAGCTGGCAGGAGCGTTGCAGCACCCCACCATCCGGGACTACATGATGGGCGACATCGTCCCGCACGCGCCCGAGCAGTTCACCTCCGTCATGCTTGGTGTGTTCCCCACCCGCCCCGACTGGGCGCGCGTGGACACGGCACAGGAAGTCGCGTTCGAGCTGATGAAAGCCACCCCGGAAGGGCAGCGCGCCCCCATGTTGTGCCTGATCGGCTGGCTGGAATGGCTCAAAGGACAATCCAGTTTCGCTGCCCGCTACTTCAAGCTCGCACTGGAGGACGTGGCCGGGTATCGGCTGGCGGAACTGCTGGGCGAACTGGTCAACCGCGGCCTGCTGGCTGACTGCAGCCGCGACCCGAAAAGGGCCTATGACCGCCGCCTGAAGCGCTAGCTTCGATGAGGGCCGGACTCCACTACAAAGAGGGGTCCGGCCCTCCCCGCGGGATCTTCGCCAGGTGCGCGGCGGCCTCCCCCGCTTCGCTCCGCCGGCCGCGTAAACGCTGCGCGGGCACCGCGACTTCCAGCCCACGCGCAGGAACTGCCGATACTGTGAAAGGACACCGCCGTCCCGTACAGCCAAGGAGTCCCGAGCGTGGCAGATCAATTCCGCATGACCGAGGACGACACCGTCGCCCCGGACGCGAGCCCCCTTGAAGACATCCTGGAACTGAGCCTGCTCACCGCAGGCCCAGCCACCGGCCCGGTAGACCGGCCCAGGAAAGAC
The DNA here is from genome assembly GCF_056395245.1 of Arthrobacter sp. 10L430. NCBI lineage: Bacteria > Bacillati > Actinomycetota > Actinomycetes > Micrococcales > Micrococcaceae > Arthrobacter > Arthrobacter sp. 10L430. The sequence goes on from NZ_JBFTJD010000018.1 coordinate 12,396, forward strand.
CACCGACACTACGAGCTGTAAACCCAAGCAGCACTGACGCTGCATCACAGATTTCCTTATTGCCGAGGGAAACTCAGGAAGGCCGGCACGGACAATGCCGGCCTTCCTTCATGCGCGCAGGGATGCAGCTGTCGACCGGGGAGCGGGTGTTCGCCAGGGCTCACACCGATAAGGGCGTCCGCTGGCGCGGCCGGCTGCGGGGTCCAGGTGGCACCGTCGCAGAGCTCCGGACCCCCTGGCCCTGTCTTGTCTGCGACGCTTTTTGGCTGCTGTCCTGACGGATTGTACGTACCCGCTCCGCCCCCTCTAGCCCCTGTCGTTCCTCCCGGGGCCTGCGCCCCGCAAAAGTCTTCTCCGGCGCTCCTTCGTCGCTTATTTCCTCCGAAGATTTTCCGGGTCTTGCCCTTACGGGTAGACGGGCCTGCACGGGCACAGCTCCGCAAGCTTCGCCAGCAGCCAAAACAACGGGGGAGAGGGGACGCTGGCCGGTCACCTGAGCCGCCCCACCCACCAACCCTTTCGGCAAAAAAGGAGCAACACCATGAACGACCGCATTGCACGCGCAGCCCTGACCCGCCTGTTCGAACCAAACGACACCGTTGGGCGGACCCTCGTTGGCAGGCTCGGCGCGTACGCCGCGCTGCGTCTCGCCACCGGCGCCCAACCCGCCCACACCCTCCCGGACGTGACGGCCGAGGAACTGGCCGACGCGCTGAAGCGCTGGGCACCCCGCGTGCCCGACCTGGACCCGGAAAAGGACCTGGCTACCATCGAACGCCTCGGCGGCGGTTTCCTGATCCCCGGCGATGAGCACTGGCCCACGGGCTTGGACGACCTCCCTGACGCGCCCCTGGGCCTTTGGTACCGGGGCAACATCGGGAACGGGATCCCCGCCCCGTCCAACTGTGCTGCACTGGCAGGGTCACGGGACTGCACGAGCTACGGCGCGGCCGTCACCGGTGACCTCGCCTACAGCCTGGCCCAGCGCGGAATCTGCGTGATCGCAGGCCTCGGCTACGGCATCGATGCCCACGCCCACCGCGCTGCACTGGCTGGAAGCACCGGAGAAGGCCCGGCCACTATCGCCGTCCTGGCCGGGGGACTGGACCGGGACTACCCGTCGGGCAACGCGGACCTCGCGGCCGCGATCCGCGGCAACGGGCTGACGCTTTCCGAGCTGCCCCCGGGAGCCGCCCCTAGCCGGGCAAGATTTTTGTACAGAAATCGCATCATTGCAGCCCTTGCCGGGGTGACGTGCGTAGTGGAGGCCCGCTGGCGCTCCGGGGCCCTGAATATCGCCCACCACGCCGAAACCATAGCCCGTCATGTCGCCGCCGTCCCGGGCAGCGTCCACAGCGCCAACTCCGCAGGGTGCCACCGGCTCCTGAAAGAAGGAGGCGCGGAACTGGTGACCGACGCAGCCGAGCTGACCGAACTGCTCGCCAGCTAAACCCTCCGAGGGTGGCCGGTCCTTCGGGGCCGGTCACCGCGGGCGGTCCGCCGTCGTGGCCGGCTTGCGCTGCTGGTCGCCCCGGCGGACCGCCAAGACCGCAATAACCAGGTGCCGGGCGGCGTCCGCCGGCGGCAAGCCACAGGAGGCGGTGTCGTTGGTTGTCCGTGGCCCGGGGAGAGGCAGGCTCGCGGGGCTCGCCCTGGGTTTGCGCTGCGCTGCAACCAGTTGATGGGCGTCCGCTGGCGCGGCCGGCTGTTGGGTCCAGGTGGCGCCGTCGCAGAGCTCCGGACCCCCTGGCCTTTTGTGTCTGCGACGATGCTCCTATAGTCGTCAAATTGCTGTTGATCGTGCTTTTTAGTGGTTGGCTCGCTCAGCTGGTGCGGACGGTGGGAGGCAGGGGTTGGCTGCGTCGTAGGTGGGCGGCCGTTATTGCCAGCCAGGTCCAAGCGAGGACTACGGCTGCTGTGAAGCTAAGAACGATGACGGCTGACGTTGACCCGCTGGCAATGCCGACGAAGGCGGCGAGAAAGAGGATTCCGGTAGCAAGGGAGAATGCTCCGAGCCTCCGGTTTTCGGATGTGTAGAACCGGCGGGCCATAACGCAGCAGGCAGCGATGAAGGCGGCAAAGCCAATCCCTGCGGTAACGAAGTGAAGAAACCCGTGGAGGGACCCGGAGATAGGGGGTCCGGGAGGTGCGCCTTGAGGGAATCCGTTCATGGGATCGGCGGTGAAAATCCCCGCACCCACTAATCCGGCACCGTAGATTCCGACGAGAACCGGCCCCCAGGTGGCTCCTCGTCCGGGGTTGAGTGCGCGACGGAATCCGACGGCGGTCAGGAGGGTTAGGGCGCCGGTGAGGATCAGGTTTGTGGTTTGCATCCAGCCTAGGTCGCCGTTGGCTAGGACGCTGAGGTCGTTATGTGCCGCGTCGAAGCCCGGGCGAAGAAACGCCTGGGCATAGCTGACCAGAAGGTATAGGGGGCCGGCGGTGATGCCACAGGCCAGCAATACCCGCGTGGCAGAGGAGGCGGGCGGGCGTCGTTGGGATCCCTGATGTTCGGTCTGATAGCTGATTTTGGGCATGGTCTATTCCGGTCTGTGGGCGAAATGAATTTGGTGAGAGTGGTCAACGGGTCAGTTGGTGAAGGACCCGCGGAGTTCGGCTGCCATTGCTGCGTCTGAGACTTGGTGTGTTTGGCCCTCGAGGGTGCGGTGAAGGGCCTGGGGGATCGCGGCGGCTGTTGTTGCTTGAGCTGAGGTCATGACCGGGGCGGCTTTTCCACCGACCATGACAAGGGTCGGCACCGTGATTTTGGCGAACCGGCCGGTGGGTGCGGTGAAGTTGTTGGTAACGGCAATTTCATTGGGGAGGGTGTTGGCGGCGTCCTTTTGGCTCTTCCAGATCTTTGGCATGAGGCGCAGCATGAGGGGCACAAATGCAGGGACGCCGATCATCTTGACCAAGAAGTAGGAGACCATCGCGCCGCGCTTGTTTTGGGCGAGCAGTGAGTTCAGGTGCCCGGCGTGGTCGACGGGCGTTCCGTCGACGTTCCCGATTCCCGTGTAGGGGGCCTCGTAGGTGGCGAGCTTGCGCATCGGGATACCCGCCGCTGCTGCTTCGAGGGCGAGGGCCGCACCGGAGGAGATGCCATAGACGTAGGGGTCTCCGCCCGCATGGGTGATGACGGCGGCTAGGTCTTCGATTTCGCGTTCCACGGAGTAGGGCCGTGTATCACCGCTGTCGCCGCGGCCGCGACGGTCGTAGAAGTACACGGTGAAGGAGTCGGCCAGCGTGGTGGCCAGGGCCCGCGCCGGGCCGAAGGACCGGCCGCAGAAGGCGCCGTCAACCAGGACCAGGGAGGGGCCGGAGCCGATGTGTTCGACGGAGATGGGGGTTCCGTCCGCTGAGGTGATCTGGGTGACCTGGCTTTGGGCGGCGCTGGTTTTCATGCTGTGGGCCTTTCGAGGAGGGTGTCGAGTTTGGTGAAGGACAGTATCCATCCGGCGTGGGTCATGTCCCGGATCTCGTCGGTGAACGGGCCTTGATGGAGGGTCATGCGCGTCCGGTCGCCGTGATCGTGGAACTGAAGCCGCAGCACGACGTCGTCCACGGGCCCAGCCTCGGTCAGCGCTGTCAGTTGAATCTCGAGGGATTCCGGTGCCTGAAAGGCGGTGATGCGCCCCCGGATGGGGTGGCCGGCCCCGGTAGCGTTGTCGACCATGGTCAACTCCCACCGGCCCTGCTCCACGAGCTCCACGATGATGCTGTCCACGGGTACGTGAACTCCTTCAGGCCCGAACCATGAGGCGAGGAGTTGGGGTTCGGTCCAGAACCGCCAGACCGTGTCCCTGGGGGCGGCGAAAGAGCGGGAAATGAAAACATCGTGTTCTGTGACTTCCTGCTGGCGCCCCTCAGACATCTCGGCCCTTTCCCATAGGTGGGGTGTCGCGCTGAAACGAGGCCAGCGCGCCGTCGAGTTTGTCGAAGGACTCACCCCAAAACTTCTTGTACCGCTCCATGTACTCGCTCGCTTCCTTAAGCCGGTCGGGCTCCAGATGACTGAACCGGGCAGTCGCTACCCGGTTCCGGGAGATCAGGCCAGCATTTTCCAATACCTTCAAATGCCTCGAAATCGCCGGTTGGCTGATCCTGAAAGGCGCCGCGAGGTCGGACACCTGCGCGTCACCGTCAGCGAGCCGCTGCAGAATAGCCCGCCGAGTCGGATCGGCCAACGCCGCGAACACTGCACTCAATTCATCAACCATCAAAACCATAACCTTGTCGTTATATAACCTTGTGGTTTTAGAGTAAGTCTGGTTTGAGTAAAGCGTCAAGCCTTGAGTCTCAGCTAACGGCGCCCGGTAACGCATTTGTCCTTGCTGCAGCTGTCGTCGGAGGTGTGCGGCGTGGCATTTCGGCCTGGTCGATGAGCCATTTCCGGTAGGCGCCGGCCAGGGCATCGTTGCGGATATGTCCGCGTTCCAGACGCGAAATGATGGAAACCCATTGACCAAGTTCGCCGGCGACGGTCGTTAAGGTCATGCCGAGGTCTGTCCGCCTGCGGCGGAGGTCGGAGTTGTCGGGTGCGGGCCGGGGATTGGTGATCTGACGGTAGATTTCCCTGGCTGCGTAGCGTTTGAGGCAGCGCATGATTTCGCGTTTGCTCTTTCCCTCTGACGTGCGTTTAGCCACGTACTCCTTGGTCCGTTGGCACGAGCCCATGCGCACCAGAACAACCTGGTGCAAGGCATTATTGGCGCTGCGGTCGCCGCCCCTGCTGAGCCGGTGGCGGGTTGTCTTGCCCGATGAGGCTGGCACCGGGGCGACGCCGACGAGCGAAGCGAACTGGGCCTCGTTCCCCAGACGGTCCGGATTGTCCCCGACGGTGATCAACAACTGGCTGGCCACTTCGGTTCCGACTCCTGGGAGATCACAAAGCATCGGAGCATAGCCGTCCAGGATTTCCTTGAGGGCAGCGTCAGCAGCCGCGATTTCCGTTCCCAGCGCTTGGCATCGGGCTGCCAACGCCTTGAGCGTCAGCAGAGTCACGTACTCGGGGTCAGCCATATGCCCGGAAGGTCTCGTGCGCTGCAGGGCAGGAATCAGCGCTGAGGTGGCCAGCGCCCGGTATTTCGCCCGGATCTTGTCCGGGGCTGAAACGAGGAGCGCCTTGATCTGGTTGATGGCCGCAGTGCGGGCCTTGATGGCTGATGCGCGCCCGGAACGTACGATCCGCAGGCATTCGACGGGGCCGTCTTTGGCCTTAGGGATCGCCTTGGTCCGCCCCTCGAGCACGGACTTGGCGGCCTGGTAGGCATCCAACGGGTCTGACTTCCCTTTGAGACGACGGGCGGCCCGGTTCGGGCGGTTTACCTCCAGCACGGTGAGCCCTTCACCCCGAAGAGTTCGGGCGAGTTCGGCACCGTAGGAGCCTGTTCCTTCGACCCCGACGGCTACGACTGTGCCGTAGGAAGTGATGAAGTCGATGATTTTCCGGTATCCGGATCCCACGGCCAGGAATTCCCTGTCTGCAAGGGGTTTGCCGTGTTCGTTGATCACGGCTACGTGGTGTGTGTCGGCGTGGGTGTCGATACCCGCGATGACTTTTATTGGTTCGCTTGCCAAGATGGAAATTGCCCCTCAGTCGCGTCGAATGCTGATTGATCGGGCGCGGGCCAGGTGGGCAGACAAAACGGTAATGGGACTGGTCGTATCAGGCTCCTATGAGGTCATGTCCGCCTGGCCCGACACCCCTTTTAACGGACCTTGAGCCGGCGGACAGATCGTCGGGAAGACAGTGCCGCCTGGTACGTCAATTTTTGGCTGGGTCACGCCGGCTCAAGGACTGTTCCAGTATTACCGCTTTTTGGCTGCTGTCCTGACGGATTGTACGTGTCCGCTCCGGCCGGTCTAGCCCCTCCTTCGTCGGGGCCTGCGGGGCAGGAAATGTCCCTGCGGCGCTCCTTCGTCGCTGATTTCCTCCGGGAATTTCCCGCCCCTTGCCTTGCGGGTAGACAGGCCTCCGTCGGCCACAGCTTCGCAAGCTTCGCCAGCAGCCAAAAATCAGCGGGGGAGAGGGGATGCTGGCCGGTTACCTGAGCCGCCCCACCCACCAACCCTTTCGGCAAAAGAGGAGCAACACCACATGAACGCAGCACCCACGCTTGAAATGCTCGACCCGGCCACGCTGACGGTCGACGTCAACGTCCGTAAGGACGCCGCCCTGACCGCTGATTTCGTTGCCAGTATCAAGGAACATGGCGTGATGGAACCGGTGATCGGCCACCGCAAGGACGGCGGCGCCGTGCACGTGCTGATGGGGCAGCGCCGCACCCGCGCCGCGGTGGAAGCGCAGCGGCCCCTGATCCCGGTGATGATCATCGATTCCCCGGAGGAGGCCGAACGTATCGTGACGCAGGTGGTGGAGAACATTCAGCGCGCTGAACTGACCGAAGCGGACGAAGCCGACGCCTACCACCAGCTATCCCTGATCGGTGTCTCGGCGGCCGCGATCGCGAAGAAGACCGGGCGTACCAAGACAACGGTGGAGTCCGCATTGAAGGCCAAGTCCTCGGACGCTGGAGCCGCCGCCCTGGACAGGGGATGGAGCATCGAGGAGGCGCTGATCATGGCTGAGTTCTTTCTTATGTGGACACTGCGCGCCTTTCTGTCGAGTGGGCCAAGGGGTGTTGCACTGGAGAGGTGACGCAGATGCGGGTTGTAACGACCAAGTCATCCGGGACGGTTTCAGCCGTCATGCTTCTGGATCCGGATGGCTCAGCGGTGGTCCCAGTCTGCAGGTTTCTGCAACACATCCTGGATTCCGGAGGCAGTCCGAACACTGCTGCTGCCTACGGTTTTGACCTGAAGAACTTGTTTGAATTCCTCGAGGAGACCGGCACGGACTGGGACGATTTCCGTCCCGCTGTGGCTTTGAACTTCTTGGGCTGGTTGAGGAAGCGACCGAGCCGGCGCCCAGCCCAGCGGCTTGGTCTTGCCGTGACCGGCCCTGCGGGGCGGCTACTGGCCGCGGCCACTGTTGCCCGGGTGCTGGCGGCCGTATCGAGCTTTTATGAGTGGGCCATCGTCGCGGAGCTGTTCGACGCTGAGAACCCCATGCGCCGACAACCTGATCGGTCTTTGACCATGGTGAGTGAGCGGCACCACCCCTTTACCGGTGGTGCAAGCCGGCAGCAGCCGATGCGGCGGCAGATCAGGGTCAAGCTGCCGCTGAGACTGCCGCGTCCCTTGGCCGCACCGGAAGTTGAGGCCCTGCTGAACAGCATGACCTGCCTCCGGGATCTGGCCATGGTCTTGCTGATGCTTGACGGAGGACTGCGCCCAGGGGAAGTGTTGAGCCTGCATCTTGAGGACGTTTCGTACGGGCGCCGGCGCGTCACTATCCGCAAACGTGATGACCATCCGCGCGGGGCGAGGGGGAAATCCCGCCAGGAACGCGTTGTTGATGTGCTCGAACCCCGCACCCTGGACGCCGTCAACCGATATGTCATGCGGGAACGCCCGTCCCAATCAGAGAGCCCGTTTCTATTCTTGGTCGGCGGCCGCGGTGCCCGATCGTGTGATCCGCTGTCGTACGACGCGCTGGTGCGGATGTTCGCCCGCCGGCTGAACAGGCTCGGACTGCGGGCGCCTGAGAAGACACCGCACGCCCTGCGTCATACACACGCGACCCTGATGTGGGAAGCAGGCATGCGCGAGTTGGCACTCCAACAACGCCTGGGCCACGCATCACCGGAGTCGACCCGGATTTACACCAGGGTTTCGGATTCACAGGTCCGCGACGAGTATCGTGCTGCCCTGGGTACCTTCCAGTGAACTCCGCGGCAGGGGCAACTGCACGAATAGAGGTTCCCAGGGAACGCCGTCACGCTACCGAGGCAGAGTACGGTGCCTGGGTCAAGGCGTTTATCCCCCACTACGCGGCCCGCTACCAGCGAATGGCATCCTATCGCCGGTTTGTTCTGGCTTGGCCTGATCTGGAGGACTGGTTCCGGGCGCCTCTTCTAGTCCGTGCCGGCTTCACCGGCGGACCCCTTCGCGCCACTGGGCGGACGGATACCTTCGACGCCAGCGGCTATCTGGTCTATTTAGCCCTCGTGCACGGCGTCGGGCTGGATTACGAGTTCCTGTTCGTCCGAAAGTACGCCCGGCTTTTCAGCATCCAGGCAGGCGGCGAGGGGCTCGGGGTGGATCTGGACCTTTTTGAGGCTCACACGAAGCGTCTGACGGAGTTGGGATACGGTCCGGAGTCAGCCCGTACGAACCTCACCTGGGCGATCGGCCGTCTCCTGCTGCATCGCGGTGACCCTGATATTACGGCGATCACCGCCGAGGACCTGTTTGATATGGCTGAGCAGATACGGTCCTTTGGCAAACGGGAAGACTTCGCTCAGCTTCGGGCCGCTCTCTATCAGAGGTCCCCTTGGCAGATGACCGGCGAGAACGCCGGAGAACGCTTCGCTAGGGCTCACCTGGCGAAAGTCCATTGCCTGCACGTCTTGCTGTTTAACATCGGGCAGGTCACCGACGCCCCGCTTGTCGGCACGAGGCGCCGCAAGGGCTGGGAAGAAAACCTGCTCCCGGAACCCTGCCCACCCCGGATCCGGGCAGTCGTTGAACGCTATCTCCTCACCCGCCTTGAGGCGCAGTTCGACCGCCCACAGACGGTCAGGATCGCCAGGGAAGGCTTGCGACGCTTCGTGAACTGGCTGGGACGTGAACACCCAGACATCACATCCATGGCTCAACTGGATCGGGCCTTGATTGAGGAATACCTCCGCTGGTTGCCCACATACCTGAGTCAGAACACAGGCCAACCGCTGCATGTGACCACCCGCAAGCACGAGATTAATGCCATCGGAGCGTTCTGCCGAGATACCAGCATGTGGGGCTGGGACGATGTTCCCGGTGGGCCACTGCTCACGACCCGGGACGCACCTCGCAGGCAGGAGACAATTCCCCGATACCTCCCTCGGCACGAGCTGGACGCCCTGATGAGCGCGATAGAAGGCCTCACCGACCCGTTGCAGCGAACCGCTCTGCTGCTGCTGCGATGGTCAGGTGCAAGACGGGACGAGATCCGGCGGCTTACCTGGGACTGCCTCGACACCTATGCCAGCGGCCACCCAAGGCTGCGGATCCCCGTCGGCAAAGGCCATTCTGAACGCCTCATACCTCTGCACGCTGACGCGGCCGTTGCGCTGCAGGAGAGAATCAACCAGGCCAAAACGATGAAGGCAGTGGCGCGGCGTGATCCCACCACCGGCCGGTTGGAGAACTACATCTTCGTCCGCAAGGGCAAACTCCTGTCCTCGGCCACCCTCTTCGATGACGCTTTTGAGAAGGCCTGCACCGCCGCCGGCCTCGTCGACTCCAAGGGAACCAGGACCGTCAGCGCACACAGACTGCGTCACACTCTGGGCACACAACTCGCCGAAGGGGGAGCGAGGATTCAAACCATCATGACAATCCTCGGCCACAAGAGCGCCTCGATGTCCATGATCTACAGCAGGATCTCCGACCCGGAAGTCCGCCGCCAGTACGAGGAGGCGTTGGCCTCAGGTCACCGGATTGCCGGTCCGGCCGCGGAAGCCCTGATGAACGGGACCCTCGACGACGAGTCTGTTCACTGGCTTCAAACCAACTTCCTCAAGACCGAACTCGAACTCGGCCACTGCCTACGGCTGCCCGCCGAAGGGCCTTGCGAATGCGAGCTGATGCTCACCTGCCCGAAATTCCTCACCACGAGTGAGTACGCTCCACGGCTCCGCGCACGACTCGATCGCGAGGAAGAGCTTGTTATCGATGCGGAGACCCATGGGTGGCCGCGCGAGGTTGAACGTCATCAAGCCACTCAGCGGCGCATCAAAGAGTTACTCAGCGATCTTGATGAAGACTTCATATCAAACTCTGGCTAGGCACCGTTGCCGCCGATTATGCTGTCGCAATGGCACCCCAGCGGATCGGCATATTCCTTCTCTGCGTGGGTGCCCTGAATGTGCTCATCGGGAGTATGCTCGCCATTCAAATCGCACCGGAGCGAGTTGGCGTCATGCCATACATAATCGTTGTTTGTGGCTTAGTTCTGATGTTTGCCGGTTACTACACAGGGAAGCGCAAAGCTTAGAGCCCGACACGCTTGGCCGGCCACGGATGACATCGGCAGGGCCACCAGCAGCCACACTTTTTGAACCGTCGGTTTCCTCCCGACGAAGGACTTTGCTTTCGAGCTGGAACCTGAGCACTGCAAGAGCGCCGGCCATATATCGTGGCGATCTTGCAATCCGAGGTTCCTGCTTAGACCCTTGACGACCACGAGTTGTCCACATAATTGAGTCGGATGAAGAGGCCACGGAGGAGCTCGAGTCGGTCATCATGGACGAACCTGATCAGCTTCTGCACGTCGCGCAGCGGCTGCGGGACCGGCGCGAAAGCGCTGCTGCCCTCGCCGTGCTGATCGCCAAACTGGAAGCCCAGGGCAAGACCGTCGTGGAGGACGCCGGACACTACGCGGACGACGACAACCTCTACGTTACCGCCGCCAAAAGGGAGGACGGGGAACCGGCCACCGAGGATGACGCCAACGCCGTTCTGATCACCACGGACTATCGGGGCCAGCACCGGACCCACGACGTGATCGCGGGGTGGAAGGAGACGGGTTTCGCCCCGAAGTACGAACGCTACGACGGCGGCCGCCCAGCGCAGAAAGGCCCCATGACCGAGGAGCAAAAGGCCGAGCGCAAAACCCTGATTGAGAACAATAAGGCGATGCTGTCCGCGCAGGTGGTGCGCCGTGAATTCGTGACCGGCCTGCTGGCGAAGAAGCAGCCACCCAAGGGCTGGCAGTACTTCACCGTCCACGCGATCACCCACCACCCCGAGACGGCCAGCGGCTACGACGGCGAGGTGGCTGCCGGCATGGTTGGGGCGAAGGTTGACGAGGCGAAGACCTGGGCGTGGAACCCGCTCCGGACGTACGTGGCGAAGTCCACGACACGGCCCGAATTTTCTTTGATCGCGCTGGTCTGCGCGGGGTATGAGAAGACGATCGCGAAGGACTCGTGGCGGTCCCCGTCCCAGACTCACAGGGACTACCTGAACCAACTGGTTCTTTGGGGGTACAAGCCCTCAACTGTTGAAGGGCTGATCATCGACAGCGGCAAGCCAGTCGAGGAAGAAACCCAAGCGGCCTAAATCAACCCTTGCCGGGCGGAACACCACCGCCCGGCAAGGGTTCCCGCCAATCACCACGGCCGGGCCGGGAACCTCGCAAACGTCGGGCGGTCCGCCGCCCGGGGGCGAACCACGGCAGCCACTCACCAGCGGCGGACCGCCGTTAGGCGCGGCCTGGGCAGAAGCACACCAGGGGTGCCGCGTATACCAACGTGACGGGTACCTGGTGTCGTCCTGGTCGCGGTGTTCAAAGGCCGCCGCCAACACACGGTTCCTACGCAGTGCACCCTCCATGGGTGCGCTAGAGTGAATGAAAGATTTCCTTTTGCCGAAGGACAAAAAAGGACCGGAATGTTCCGGTCCTTTTTTGTCTGCAGCGACCTTTCAGGGGTGTCAGCGCTGCGGCTTGGGTTTCACAACAGCGTGGGTTTTAGGCTCACTCTTCGCTGAAGGACGTGCCGGATTCCTGGGCGGCATCCTGGTCGGATCCGGCGGAGCGCTTTGCTGTCCGCCGGCGCTTTACCGCGGAGGGTTCAAGGCCAAGTTTCTTCAGTTCCTCCGCGCTCCATCCGTCCCGGGTGGCCTGCACGTAGGCGCGCTTGTCATCGCGTTCAGCGGCAACAAGCTGGTCCCGTAATTCAGTGATCCGATGGCGGCTCTTCACCAGGGCAGTGACGGATTCAATGCGGGAGTCCAGCAGCGCGCGGGCTTGGTTTCGTGTCTGTTCAATGTCGAGGGTAGCCATGGATCCAGCCTAACGATCATCCCGACGCCGGCCCCGCCGGACGCGCCCATCCTGGCATGACATGTTCACGTTCACCGGGGGCTCCTCCATCAGAAGGTCAGCGTTGCGTGGATCGTTGAACCAGTCCCGCAGATAGTCGTCCGAGTAGCTGACGGTTCGTGCTGTGAACTGGAAGTATTCGGGGCCGATGCCGCGCCGCCGCCACTGCCGCAGCTGCATCGGGGAGACTCCGTATTGCCTGGCCACTGTGGTAGGTGAGATGAGAGCCAAAACTGTACCTTTCGCTTGCCCTATGCCGCGTTCCTTTCGGCACGCTTGCCGAAACTTGGCCGGTGAAGGAATTGGCCAGTTGGAGCGGCCGGACCGTGGAATACCGGAGCGGAGCGAGGATATGCCGCGAAAGCCGGCTGTGGAGACTTGCCAAGGAAGGACCGGGCAGTAGCCTCAATCAGCCGAAACGGAACGACGCAGTCGTTTTGAATAAGTCAGACGCGAAGCGTCCAGCAGGGCAGTTCCCAAGCAGCATGGTTTGGGGAGCCGGCCGCACGCGTTGCCTCGTGTGGACTGGCCCGTTGGTGGGTGCGCACTGATCGAGGCTGTGCATATTCACCGGTCACGGTGGTGCGGTTCGTGCGGGTGGTGTCCTGGCGATTGTGTGCAGCCGGGCAGGTGGGTCCCGTCGTGCAGGTGTGTGCGGGAAAAGCCCGAAGGTCTGTCGCTTTTGCCGTGCACAGGTGTGCGAGGGGCTTAAGAGTTTCAGGGATCCCGATGCTATTTGCATGGGTTTTCGTCGTGCGGTTAGCGGTCAAAGGCACGGCCCGTGCTGATGCCGGCGTGAGTCCTTGCAGGTGAGGACGCCACAGCGGGAGAGGCGGTCCTGACCGCTTCGGCGGCGTGGCGGGGGAAGTCGAGCTGCGCAGTTTTCACAGCTTGCTGGTACTCGGGCGGGAGCTGTTGGGGTTGGCTTTCCTGGTGGTATTCGGCGAGGACTTCCGGGACTGATGTCCGCTGGTAGGCGTGCAGCAGGTCTGCCTGTGAGGGGATCTCCTGGGCGACCAGGTGGGCGATGTCATCGACGTGGGGCTGCAGTGCGGTGGGGACTATATCGCGGACTGATTCGATGACCGTCGGGAGGATCCCTTCCTGATAGGACGTCAGCTCCCTGGGCTTTGTGTAGTCCAGATACTTTGCCGCCTGCCCGTACCTGCCGGAGACGGGTTTCGACTCATAGACGGGCGCGAACAACTGCGCGTACGGACGCTCGAGGAGGGGAGTGGGCAGGAAGACAGGAGCAGTGAGTCGTTCTGCACCCTGCCGGATGTACGCGTTTGATCTGGTGGCGTTTCGGAGGTGGTGAGTTGCGACTTTGTCGAGGCAGTGCTCGATGTTTTCTGGCCGTTCGTCGAACCATTCGTCCGGCCAGTCATCGGAGGCTTCGATGGGCAGGCGTTCGTACGCCGCCTTGAACAGATGCTGACGCGGGGCCGGCGGATCGACCGGAAGGTCAATCGTGATCGTCCCGCCCCAGAATGACTCGGGATCGGGCTCGTAGGTGAGGCTGCCCGAAGGCAGCCAGTCGGTGTGCGTTTCCTGTGGACGCATTGTCTCCCCCTGGAAAAGTGTCGTGCCGGTGCCTCGACCCTAGCCCGATGTCTGGATGACCACCGACGCAACACGCCGCGGCGGTCCCAACTGAAAAAGCCGGAGCAAGCTAGGCGGTTATGTGCCATAACCCGCGTGTTGATCCACGGCCTGCGGTCCTGGATGCGGCACACTCGTGAGTGTGGCCCGGAGATTCCGGGGCGCTGCGCTGGGCATTGGGGGAGGGGGATCGGGATGACTGAAGAGGCGAAGTCGCCGCGCCGGTTCTCCCGCCGCCGCCGCGCGAACATTGACGGTGACACCCAGTACGTGCGGGTGTCGATGTCGGAGTTCGAGCGTGCTCAGTTGAAGGTGCTGGAGGAGCGGACGGGGCGCAGCCCGTCGGAGATTCTTGTCAGCGCTGCTTTGTACGCGGAGAACTCGGAGTCGCTGGCTGAGCGGCGGGCGATGGCTGTGGAATTCATCGCGGCCCGCCGCTATCTTGCTGCCCTGTCGAACAACGTCAACCAGCTCGCCCGTCACGCGAACGCCAAGGACGAATTCCCGGAAGCGGCCCGCACCGTTTTGACTCGGGTGCGTGCGGTCGCTGACCGGATCAATACGATGCTGGATTCGATGGTGCGCTGATGATTCCCAACATCACCAAGGGCACCCGCATGCATGGGCTCATCGCGTACCTTGCCGGTCCCGGCCGGGCGAACGAACACACCGACCCGCACCTTGTTGCGGGCTCACCGTCGATCATGGCCTGGCACAACGATGACGAACTGAACGCCGATGCCGCGCAGGCCATTGCCAAGGAATTGGACCGGGCCAGGAGCGTTCTGGGCGTGGAGATTCCTGGCGGGCATGTCTGGCACTGCTCCCTGTCACTGCGCGCCGAGGAAGGCGACCTGAGCGATGCGCGGTGGGCTGAAATTGCGCAGGACTTCATGGACGAGATGGGGTTCACCGAGACCAGCGGACGGGCCCCGGCCCAGTGGGTCGCGATCCGTCACGGCCACAGCAAAGCCGGAAACGACCACATCCATATCGCCGCCTCCATGGCCCGTGAGGACGGCACGAAGTGGAGCAGCTGGCGGGACTTCCCCCGGGCACAACAAGCCGCCCGGGAGCTTGAGAAGAAGTACGGCCTGGAAGAACTTTCACCCACGCATTCCACCCGTGGCCTCCGGCCCGGTGAACGTGAAGCCTCCGAGCGGCGGGGAGCCCCGGAACCGGAACGCCGGTCCCTGGAACGCAAAGTCCGTGCCTGCGCGACTTCCGCCCAGGATGAGGCCGAATTCATTCGACGCCTGCGCCGCACCGGTGCCCTGGTCAGGCCGCGGTACGCGTCCGGACGTGACGACGTCGTGGTCGGCTACAGCGTGGCAGAACGTCCCCCCAAAGGTGGCCGGCCCGTTTGGTTCGGAGGCGGTCACCTCGCCAAAGACCTTGCCCTGCCCAAGCTCCGTGCCGAGTGGCCAGACAGCCCACAAGGTGCCGCCGAAGCGGTCGCAGAATGGCAGGCAGCTGCACGTGGACGCCGCCCCGTCACCATCGGCCGCGAAGCACACGAACCGGACCCGCAAATGTGGGAGCAATACAGCGACGAAGTTGCACGGCTCCGCGAAACGCTGCGCTCGGTCCCATTGGATGATCACGCGACCTGGGCGCACGTTGCACGCGAGACATCCGGCGCCTTCGCAGCCTGGTCCACGGCAACTGAGGCAACGCCCGGACCACTCGCAGCAGCAGCTGACGAGCTGTCCAAGACAGCACAACTGCGGCGGTACCCCGTCCGGCCCATCCGCAGCGCAGGACCATCTGCCCGCGGAGCCTCGCTCATGCTCATGGCAGCTTCGATGGGCGGCACCGGAACCGCCGGGCAGGCAGTCATGCTGCGCCAGCTGCTCAACGTCGCCAAGGCCGTCCACGACTTGCACAAGGCATCAAATGATCTGCGCCGAGCACGCCAGATCAGCCACATGGTGAAGCACCACCTGAGCCAGGTCGCGGCCGCACTACCCAGTGTCCCTGCGGCCACACCCGCAGCGGATAGCGAAGCGGCCGCCGCGGTACGCGCGAGTACAGTCGGCCAGGTTGCCGGTCGGTCCGCTGGCTCGGTGCTACCGCCGAAATACGTGCAGGCACGCACCCACGCGAGCACCCGAAGCGGGAGTACCCGCCCGGACATTGAGAGATAACACCAAGGAGGGGAACTATGAGCGAATCTGACGGCATTGATGAGGCTCTTGAGGGAATGTCGCGCGTTGCGCTGACTGTCGCTGGCCGGCTCGGTGAGCAGGTTGCCAGGGCACGCGAGCAGGAGCTGCGCCGCGCCCAAGCGGCCGAGGAACAGCAGGCCCGCGAACTGCAGGCCCGGTTCGACGCGGAGCGGGTGGCGGCCCGTGCACAGCTCGCCCCGGTCATGGACAACCGGTGGTGGGACACGGCCACCGGCCGCGACGTCGAAAGGGCACATGAAGCGGCCACCGCGTGGAAGGACCACGACCCCGCGGCGCGCAACGCGGCCGAGCTGATCCGCGACCAGGTGCAGCGCCGCTACGGCTTGGACGTGGACAACCTCGGTGCCAATGAAGCAACGGTGGCGGAGGCCCTGGCTAAAGCTGAACGGGACCGCGAACAGGCAGAACAGGAACGCCGTACCGGCCGTGATGAAAACGCCCAAGCTGTGCAACTGCTGGCCGAGGCCGACCGGGAAGATCGCAACCGCGAACGAGACGTCACCGAAGACAACCAGCACCCTGAGGCGCTGCGCGAAGAGGCCGGCACCAAACACGACTCAGCCGAACGGCGCCAGGACTTAGCCGCCAGCCTGGAAGGCATATCCGACCACGAAGCCGTACAGGCACGGCTCAGCGCCGACCAGGACCAGGGCACCCCGCCCAGCGCCGCCGTGGCCAAGGGACCAAGGCGTAATCCGAAGGCCCGCAAGACACGCGGAACCAACGGCCAGACCAAGCTCCTGCAAAAAGGCATGGCCCGCTGAAGACGCGCACAAGAGGGTGATCCCTGTACGGGACCGCCGCGGCCGAGGAACAGCAGGCACCTAAGGCTGCAAAACCAAAGGCGCATCGGAGGCAAGACAGGCTAAAGGACCTCAGCCGATAAAAAGCGGCAAGTCAGTGCCGCCCGGCACGTCCGGTTGTGAAATCGCGGCGGCGGCCGCGTGGCCGGCCCTCGCGCCACCCCGGCAGGACTCCATCCAGCCGCGACTTCTTCTCCCGCGCCAGCTTGCCGTGGTGGTAGTTGATGCGCTGGCCGTGCAGCCACACCCCGAGAGTGCGCTCGACCGGATCATCAGTCTTCTGGTGCCGCGGCAATTCACCACTGGCCTTACGAAACGCTTCTACTTCCCTCAGCCGCCGCTGCCACCGGGCCTCGTCCTCCGCCCTACGAGGCGAGGCTTGATCCCAGCCGGGGATGACGCCCAGACCTTCGCGAAGGGCGTGGGAGAGGGTTCCCGCTGCTGATTCCCGCCGCCGACGGTACAACCAGTCGGCCAGGGTTTGCTCACTGGAGCATTTCGCGTGGGCTGCCGGCAAACGCCCTTCCGTCCGGTAGAACGAGAGCAGGTCATACATCCGTTGCAAAGCCGTATCGGACGGGACCTTTGCAGGCCTGGCCGCGGCATACTCGTCGCGAAGACCAGGATCTCTCTTCGCCGCGATCTGCAGGTGATAGCGGACAGTTGTCACTGCAGCACCGCAGACGTCAGCGATTTTCGTTGGCTCGATGCCCCGCCGGTACATCTCCACCCACTCCCAATACGGAGCAGAGCGCCGCGCATGCGGCACCGTTTCCTTCGTCTGAGCCACGGTCACCCCCCAACGGTTCTGCCCTTCACGGTAGCCTACGGACACATCGTCCGACACGGCCCGGCAGCCGACAAACGCGGGGGAGAGACCTCACCAGGTGGACCGCCGCGAGGGGCGGTGGCCCATGGACGGAAGGATGGTTTGTGCAGACAGTGTCTGCACGTTCTTCTTAGTCGTTCTCCCATTGGATGCCGAGGAGGTCGAATGCGGTGAGGAGCGCCGGGCTATCGTGCTGCAGATCCTCGACCTCCACGTCCTGAATGTTGGGAGTGACAGCTGGGTCTCCCGGGCGTTCGAACACTGCCCAGAGCTGCAGATCATCCCCGTGCCGGGACGCGAACGTCACACCGTCGAAGTCCGTCGTCTCGTAGAGCCAGGAGGCAACCGCCTGGGTCAGGCGCCGCGGCCGTGCGTCCTTCAGCGCCGCGGCGTCAAAATCATCGAGCCCCAGGCTCAGTGCCAGGCCAATGAAGTGTGGGTGCAGGGCAGCGATAGTGCTGGAGGCTGTCACCGCGCAATACCGGCCGGACAGTGCCGCGGAAGCTGCCGTGCGTTCATCAAGCCATTCCTTGGGAACGCTGCCCGGTGCGATGGTGGGATGCAGGACGTTGTCCTCATCGTCCTCGACGATGTCATCGAGTTCCTGGCTGAGCCTGGTGTCCTTGCGGAAATGCGCCAGAACCTCCAGCAGGCAGGCCAGCAGACTCGAGCCGGCGTAGACGGTGCGGAAGTTGCCGTGCAGATCGTCCCAACGGCCCGGGAACCGGCCGTCGGTGGCCCATTCCCAGCCGCTCCATGCCCACGGTTCGGGGCGGAATCCGACACGCCAAACCCGTCCCGCGGCTGCCAGCGCGGTCAATTCTCCAGAAACCACCCGATCAGCCCGCCGCGGCAAATGCCCGGGCGGCGGCGAGGACCAGCGGGCCTGCGTCCTCGAGTTGTCCTTCGCGGAGCAACCGCGCCGGCGGGGTATCGTCCAGCTGCGGGTTCATCCCCTGGAACCAGGCCTGCACGACAGCCCTTGAATCGCGCTCGGCGAGTAGGGCAGCCACATGGTAGGCGGCCCGAAGCCGCTGCATGACCTCCGCGGAGGGTTTCCGTTCCCCGTCCGCCCACTGCCGTACGGCGCGCGTTTCCTTCACGGAACCGATGTAGGCGACGAGCTTCGCTCCCAACAGATCCCGCAAATCGCGGACCAGCTCCGGCTCGGGTAACCGGATCGAGTCCTGATGGGCCTTTAGCCCGCCCCGGGCTCCTGTCACTGCAGTCATACTTCATTCTCACTTGCACAACACCAAATATCAATGGTGCAAACACAAGCAGGATCACATGGCAGATCCCAATTTGCGGGGGTATTCAGTTGTCTTTGGACCGACCGGTCGCAGCGGCGGACATAGTTTCCCAGCGCTTCTGGGCTCCTTGCCGGCTGATCCCGAACGCTCGCCCGATCTTGTCCCATGAGACGCCCGCCGCCCTGGCGGAGGCGACGGCGTCGTCGAGCTGGGCTTCGAGATCCTTCAGGCTCCGGCTCAGGGTGCCGATGGTGTGCAGCGACAGGTCCGGGGCGACATGCCGGTGCCACACATCCAGGAACACGGGCTCCAAGTCCTCCCGGTCACTGATATCAGCGGCGTCGGCGCTGGCCGGCGGTCCCGCGTAGATGCGCCCCGCGGCGACGTCCTCGTCAGCCGGATCCCAAACCCGCGTCCACAACGGGTCCAGGATGACGTGTTCCCGGAACGGAACACAGCTGCAGGCAACCCTCCAGCCAACCACCTGCGACGGCGGCCGCCACGCCTCGCGGGTCGGATCCTCCTCATGCCCAACCGGCCGGCCGTCGGGCGTCATCAGGTTGATCTCCATCCACCTGCCACCCGACCCGTACATACCGTCCGCGAAGACAGAAACCACATAGCCTTCATGCTCGCTGCCTTCAGTAAACCAGCCCATTCGCGCTTCCCTTCACCGCCCGCCAATTGCTACAGTGACAG
Source organism: Arthrobacter sp. 10L430 (assembly GCF_056395245.1). Taxonomy (NCBI): domain Bacteria; kingdom Bacillati; phylum Actinomycetota; class Actinomycetes; order Micrococcales; family Micrococcaceae; genus Arthrobacter; species Arthrobacter sp. 10L430. The sequence goes on from NZ_JBFTJD010000018.1 coordinate 31,703, forward strand.
TATGAACGCTAGCAACTTTTGTTGACAAGAGTAATAGCTATAGCAACTTTAGTTGACATAATCACAATTATCGGCGCTTTAGAAAGCGTGGGGGAGCGGCTCAAGAGGGGTTGCAGTCAGCGACATTTATATTGGTCCTTGTAACCAGAAAGGCGCACAACGACGTTGCTGCGGACCGAAGGGCTGGCCGACCAAGCCAAAGGCGATCTGAAGCAGGCCGGCGAGAAGGTCAAGGACGCCTTCAAGAAGGATTGACCAGACCACCGCGAAGGACGCGCCCAGCGAATGAACTGCTCCCCGAAAGTTGGACTGATAAATTCAGTTCCGACTTCCGGGGAGCAGTTTTATGCGTCCATCTAGTTCATTGTCCGAGGAGCAGCGCGAGGCAGCTGTAGCGTGGTTTGAGAAGGGCATCGCGGACAAGGCCACGGCCAGCTTGCTGGGCGTTGCCCGCTCGCCGGTAGATCGTCTTTATCGGCGGTGGAGGATCCATGGCCGGGGAGCGTTGATGACCAAGCCGACAAAGCGTGCGTACTCGTTTGATTTCAAGCTCGCATTGGTCGAACGCTTCGCCGCAGGCGAGAGTGCGCAAGATCTCGCCTCAGAAGCTGGCTTATCATCGCCCAAACTTCTCGAAACGTGGGCTCGGGCATACCGCCGAGAAGGGCCGGATGTTCTGCGCCCAAGGGCCAAAGGCAGACCCAGGAGGCCCGACGCCTCGCCACCAGTGGAGCTATCCGAACTGGAACGACTGCGGCGGGAGAACGAACGCTTGCGGGCGGAAGTGGCTTACCTGGGAAAATTGCGGGCCTTGAGGGCGCAGGAACGACGGTGAAGGTTCAAGCCCTCATCGCCCTCAAGGCTGACTTTCCCCTCCCGATACTTCTTCAGATCACGGGTATTGCCAGGTCAACATTCTTCTACCACCAGGCCCGCCTCCAAGCTCCCGACCCCCGGGAGGAACTCAAGGCCAAAGTCATAGAGATATTCGAGAAGAACCACGGCCGGTACGGGCACAGACGTGTTCATACCGAACTGGTCAAGCAAGGGTGGACGATCGCCAAGAAGACGGTGCTGAAGCTGATGCGTTCTTTGCGGCTCGTCTGCAAAGTCCGGCGGAAGAAGCGTTACAGCTCCTACAAGGGTGATCAGGGAAAGGTTGCCCCGAACGTCCTGAATCGGGAGTTTGAGGCCGATGGGCCCAACCGGAAGTGGGTGACGGACGTGACGGAATTCAGCGTCGGCGACCGGAAGCTTTACCTCTCACCGATCATGGATCTCTTCGATCGGCAGATCATCGCCTACTCCGTTGGCTTGTCACCAAACCTGGAGCTAACAAACACCTCGCTTCGGGAGGCGCTGAACATCCTTCAACCCGGGCAAAACGTGCTGGTGCACTCAGATCAGGGCTTCCAGTACCAGCACGTCTCATGGCGGAACCTGCTCAAGAAAGCCGGCGCAGTTCAGTCCATGTCGCGCAAAGGCAACTGCTACGACAACGCCGTGATGGAAAACTTTTTCGGACACCTCAAGGAAGAATTGTTCCACCACGTCCGATTTATCAACACCGACGCACTGGCCGCAGCACTTCACGAGTACATCCACTGGTACAACACCGAAAGAATCTCAACAAGGCTCAAGGGCCTGAGCCCGGTGCAATACCGTGCTCAGGCCCTTGCAGTTTAGGCTCTTACTAAGCCAGTCCAACTTTCGGGGACCAGTTCAATTTCTTTGGAGTCCCGATTCTTGGACTATTTCGATGAGTCGCGGGCTACCGCACCCCGGTTCCCTGCCCTCCGACTGTCAGGGTGAAATCTGAGAACATGATGAGCCACTGTCTATAAAACGGAATTCCGCGCTGTTCTGACACCAACGAGATCTCCTATAATTTCTGCTCCCGTTGGCATAACTCGATGGCTACTTGACCGAATATCCATTATCGGCGTCCGGCACCGGAGCATAGGTAGCTGCAATAGCTTCCTATTCATGGATGAATTGGACGCCATGGTAGCTCGAGCGCTGTTACGCCAACGATTGGTTCGCCCTGATATCGACGGCGGCGTTTCCGAGGGGCAGGTGCCCGGCACACTGTACGGACGCCTTACGTTGGTTGCCCACCAGCGGAAGAGGCGCGGCCTGGCTAACCGGTTAGTACTCGTTGGAGAGGCGGATGACGGAAACCCCGAGTGCGGTTGGCGGCATCCGAGAGAAGGTAGACCGCGATGGCCGCGGGTTCATTCATGCCGAAGCCAGAGTTCTCGGCAACTGCTTCGAGCGCAGCCTCCCCGTCCGGCAGGCGCGTYCCATCCGTGCTACGTAGGTGAGTTGGACAGCTGGAATCCTTTGGACAGGAGAACTGTAGGCTCCAGCGATCTGCGCGCGGTAGTTTCAACCGCTCTTGCCACTGCACGCGTTACGCCGCTGTCCTGCCAGTCCGGAAATACCTGATCACGCTCTAGGTCCTTCTCCGCGACGATGTCGGCTATGGCGCGCGCCGCCGCGACCTTCATGTCCAGGGTGATGCACTTGGAACCGCCGTCCAGGGCACCCTGAAATGTGCCTGGGAACGCGAGGAACTTGTTGATCCGGGTGGAGATCGCGGGCCTCCCAGCCCCAGCGGTCGGCTCCGTGGCGGGAACAAACAAGGGGTGTGACGGAACGAGTTCAAGAGCAACGGCGTCCGGGGCTAGCCCGTCAAGGTGCAGGTCAGTGATCACCTCACCGCCCGATGCGATAATGGCGTCTGCCCCGTTGACCGCTTCCTGCAATCCGCCTATCCGATTACCTGGGTTGGTGAGCCATGCTAGATCATCCTTCACGGCATTCAACTCACTACGTTCCCGGGAAACAATGCCTTGGGAGTCTACGAGAATGATGTCTGCGATGCCCTGGGCGAGGAGAAGTTCGGCTATTCCGGTGCAGGCGGGGCCATCTCCTGCTATGACCACTTTGAGTTGCCCAACCTTTCGGCCCCTTAGCCGAGCAGCATTAATCAGCGCAGCAAAGACAACGATGGCAGATCCGTGTTGCTCATTGTGCATAACGGGAATTTGCAGCTCATCATTCAAGATGGTTTCTATCTCATAGCATTGCAAGGTTGAAATACTGTCGAGGCAAACGGCATCAACGTAGCAGCTGACCTGCTTCACACTTTCGACAAACTCAACCAGGTTTTGACTCCCCAAAGTTATCGGGATCAGTTCCAGCTGATCACAGACCCGAGAGCGGGCTTGCGTTGCTTCCTTACCGGGCCGGGAATCGCCGCTCCGTGCGCTGGGCTCAATGATCCGTGATGACATGCCACTGACCACCGCCACCTTTCGCAGGTTGCTATGTCGGTCGAGGTGGCGGCGCCGCGATACAGCCGAGCCGTTCTCAAGAAGGGCCGGCCCCGCCTCCACCCTCATGGAGGGTTTAGGAATGCCTCGAGGGTGTCCATGCTTGGCCCATGATTCTTTCACTTTTCTCGGCTTTCACTTTGTTCTCAAGGGTTATCGGTAGTCCTACCTCCGGACGGCGGAAGATATAGGACTTCTGTTCAGAAGGCCGTTTGGACTTCGTTGACCGTTTCTTCTCGCTGCGGCGCCCTCTTCATTGCTGGCACTTGAAGGTCATCGACGAATTTTGTCCGCACCTGGAGTGAGTTTCTTTGGTTGCGTCAAAGAGCTAAAGAATCGAGGAATTGCTCGATCATGGCAACTACTTCGGTACTTTTTTGCTCCATAAGAGGGATGCGGCCACCTTCAATTTCCACTATCTGAACAGATTTTGAGTTTGTATATGCGGCCGCGATCTTGGATGTGTGCGGGTAAGAGACCGGGTCTTCAGTGGGGGCGAGCAACAGGATTGGAGCGGTGACGAGCCCAACACGGTTTTCCATGACATACCGTGCGCAAGCACGGTGGCCCTCGGCTGGGTCGACGCCGGGCGTCAGCGCATCCCTGATGAAGCGGTCCAGGAGATCGGGCCGCCCCTCCGGATAGAAGGAGTACCGCTTCGCCCACAGTTCCTTGAGATGCTCACCGTCCTCCTGCCCGGTGACCACGTCTACGCCTTTGCCCGGGGACGTGCTTTCGCTCATTTGGCGGGTGGTGCGAAAAAGCGAATCGGCGAAGGCCCCGGCTGACAGGACTGACGCCGAGACGCGGTCAGGCAAGGCGGCAGCGACCTCGGAGGCCACAAACATTCCTGTGTGATGACCGACTAAAGCGAAGCGCTCCAATTGAAGGGCGTCAGCGAGTGCGATCACACCAGCTGCGTACTGCTCAATGGTCTGAGGGCAGCCTGGCGCGGGTTTGGCGGACATGCCGAATCCGTACATGTCCATCGCTATCACCCTGCGTTTCGCCGCCAGCAGTGGGTGCACCTCGCGGAACTCATCAAGAGAACGCGGCGTCTGGTGAAGCAGGATCACAGCTTCACCTTCACCTGCCTCGGCGTAATGCAACTGACCGAGTGGCGTCTCGGCGTACCCGTAGCGGAGTGTTACTTCGGACATGGATTTCCCTTCGATGTTTGCTGTCAAGCATCGCCCTGCTGTTACTGCTCTACACAGCGAGTGGTCCGCTCACCGGACCGCTCGCGTAGGATCCGTGGTTAAATAATGAACAATCTGGATAGCGGCTCGAACCGCTGCGCCACCATGGACTAGGAGAATGCAAGTGAGTACTGTGCAGCGAAACGTCCAAGCACCGGGACGGCCGGACGTCAGTCAGCCCGACTCTGTACTCTCCAAGGCGCATCTGTTGCTGAGCGCATTTAGGCAGGGTGTTTCGACGCTGGGGTTAACGGAGCTTAGCCGCCGTTCCGGCGTCTCTAAAGCCAGCGCGCACCGGCTTGCTAAGGAACTGGTGGAACTGGGCTATCTCACGCGGACTCTTGGCGGCTACCAGTTGGGTTTGCAAGTGTTCGAATTGGGTCGAATGGTCCCCGGTCCAGCGATCCTCCGCGATGTAGCGCGGCCAGCAATGCAGGATCTCCGGGTTGTGACTCGTGGAATCGTGCACCTCGCGGTCCCTGAGGGTGGCGAGTGTGTGTATCTCGACCGGATCGCTGGACGGAACGAAGTCGTGGTCATCAGTTCCGTAGGTGATCGTGTCCCGTTTCATACGACCGCGTCAGGTCGTATCTTCCTGGCACACTCGGATCCGGACACGATCGATCAGCTTGACCCCGCCGGCCTGGCGGCACTCGGTTCGCGCAACCACGCTGAGGCCACCGCGGTACTAGCCGGGATCAGGACCCGTCGCTATGCGGAAGAACGATCGACATGCTTCCGGGGGGCCAAGGCGCTGGCAGTTCCGGTTGTCTACCCGGACTCGGAGCAGGTGGTTGCAGCAATCTCTGTCACTGTGCCTCTTGAGCGTCGTGACGAGCAGCATTTGTTGCGCGCTCTGTGGGCAACGTCGAGCGATATCAGGGGGGGTCTCCTGCGGACGTACGACGACAGCATGCCGTATCAGTCAACGAAAAGCCACCACTAGCTGTCAGGCGAAATCAAAGGCCAATCCGCCCAACGGACCAGGCACTTCCGTTCGACCCACACGGTAGGGAGAGTGGGGGCATGGACGAAAAAGCCACCACCATCGACACCCTCGTTAAGCGCATCGAGATCCTTGAGGCTGAAGCGGAAATCCGCCGGATACAGGCCCGCTACATGTTCCTCTGCGACACGCCATGTCCGGAGTTCGGAGTGGAAAGCGATCAGGAGCGTATCGAACTAATACTCGACCTGTACACCGAGGATGCGGTGTGGGAGGGGGTAGGCGAATACTACGAAAACCAGTTCGGCCGTTGCGTCGGGAAGGAAGAGCTGCGCGCTCATCTGAACCGGTTCTGGGCATCCGACCAGGACCCGAAACTCCTGCTGAACGCGCACTTTCTGACCTCAGAGCAGATCCACGTTCACGGCGACGAAGCGGACGGGCAGTGGATCCACTTTCAACCGTGGCTCTTCACAGACGGAACGTCTCTGATCCGGAGCAGTCGACTCAACAACGCCTTCCGCAAGGTCGACGGCGTGTGGAAGATCGCCCGAACCCGTACAGAGAACGTCGCGATCGTCGACCTTCCGAAGTTCTTCGCCACGAGCTACCCCGGCAAGTCTGTGCTCATGAAGCCTGCGGAAACGAACCAAAGCACCAACCACGTCCAAGTAGACGCATAACCGGTTGCACCTCTACCGGAGCTGGGCGAAAAACGGCCAACAAGCGCCGATATAGGCCAGCAGCCGCTCAGACCTTCATGGTTCCCGCGACGATGAAGGCAGCTTGACCCAGGAAACGTGCACCCTTCTCTAACCGTATCGGCGACGACGAGGTGTTCCGGCCGTGGACACCCGCCCTGGTCCCGGTGCCCCTGATGCCAGTGAGCCGGCAGACGACGGCTGAGCCTGCGTGCTGGCGCTGCTGCAGGACCAACCGCAGACGGAGTTCGACAATGATGTCTCATTACTGGTGAAGAGGGTTCGCAACAATGGCCGCCAGGTTTGTCTGGAAGGGACGAGTCTTAGAGGTGCCGCTCAGCCCACGCCGCTGCACGCAGCGCCTGGATTTCGGTTGCGGCAACAACCTGGAATCCCAGGGGAAGGCCGCTGGCGTTGCGGAGGCCCGGGACGGCGACGGCAGCCAACCCCAAAGCCTGCCAGGCGCGGCTCAGGACAGGATCTCCGGTGTTTGTGGTTCCGAGCGGTGCAGACCCAGGGGCGGCGGGACCGATAATGGCATCGTGATGCGCAAGTACACGGTCAACGTTCCGGCGCGCGTCGGTCACCAATCGTCTTGCTTCCGTGTAATGTGCCTCGGGCATCGAGGATCCGGTCGTGAGGAGGGTAGCAAGGGGTTCACTGAGCTGGTCGATGTGTTCAAGTTCCGCGGCGCGTTCCCGCGAAGCTTCATAAGCCATGACAACCCGGTGGGCGGCCGTCACGTCGGCGATCAGCGCCTCATCCGGAAAGGGGTGGATTTGTGCTCCATTGTCGGAGAACGAAGCGCACGTGGCGGACATGGCCGTGCTCATCTCATCGGTGACCACCCCTAGCGGGTCGGCGGTCCAGAAGGCAATCCGTGGTGCCATCATTTTCCCCGGCAGATCTGGTTCCCCGCTGAGGGCCGACCACGCCAGTGAAAGGTCGGACGCAGTGGCGGCGAATATGCCATGTGCATCCAGGCTCGAGCTGAGGCCAACCACGCCAGTGAGTGGAAACTGCCCATTTTTCATCACCAGTGAGGCCACGCCGCAGTATGACGCGGGTCGGGTGACCGATCCGGCGGTTTGTGATCCGATTGCGATCGGTACCTGGCCTGCAGCCACCGCCGCTGCAGAGCCGCTGGAGGATCCCCCTGGTGTGTGATCGAGATTGGCCGGATTCCGGGTGGGGCCGGGCTTAAAATAGGCAAACTCGGTAGTTACCGTCTTGCCCACTGGGATGGCCCCTGCAGACCGCCAGGCTTCGACGATCGTTGCGTCCTTCAGTGCCGGCTTGGCCGCTGTGCGTAGGACTGAGCCGCACCGGGTGGGCATGCCGGCGAGATCGATGATGTCTTTCACCCCCATGGGGACACCTCGGAGCGGCCCGACGCCGGTAATTGCGGGGGTCGGCACTAGATCGACCCAAGCCTGCACAGCGGAGTCAGTCTCACGGATGCGGTTCAGTGCCCGTTGCGTTCCTTCTTCGGGACTTGTACGGTGCGCCGCCAAGTCCGCCACGAATTCTCGAAGGGACCACGGCTGCAGTAGGTTCATTCGTCACCCCAGGCTGCGTCCGCTTCCCAGTAGTCCATGCCATTGGCGCTCTTCAGGTGACGCCACTCCGAGGTCCGTAGGAGGGTGGGCTCAACAGTTGCTGTCACCTCGTCCGCAGCATCGGGACCATCAGCCGGCACCCCCCAGTGAACCCAGTTCAGTTCGAGGCCGCTTGCCTCCCGCACGAAGAGGTCAACATGTTTCCACCCGTAGCCGTAGGTGTCGTTGTAGCAAGTGAGGGTCATATGAGGTCGCGGATCAGCCATAGACCCATGCCATCGCAAATCTGCTTGCTGCACGAGCCAGTGGTTCGCTCAGCGGTCCAACCCCTGCGCTTGATCGGCCCTGATGCCTAACCATGGGGTTATCAGATTGCGAACGAGGAGGACCACCATGGGCAGCATGCGTACATCGTCGAAGGAGGAGATGTGGGATGCGGTTCTTGCAGAGCTCGCAGAGCGTCGTCAGGAATTCCATGTTCTTGGCTACGTACCACGCGATTTCATCGAGAAGTTTTTTCCGCTGGGGCTCTACCGTGCCGCGACTCCAATACAATTCGGCGGGGTCGTTATGCCTCCTGCGGACTTCCTGAGGAGCATCGAACGCATAGGCCGGATTGACGGCTCTACTGCCTGGGTCGTGGCGTTTGCGTCGAGCAACACCTATTGCGGGGCCCTTCCGCTCGAAACGCAGGCCGAAATCTACAAGAACGGCCCTGACGTTGTCTTCACTGGCGGCCTGTTCCCCATGCAGAAGGCTGAACGCACTCCTGGAGGTTTCCGGGCCACTGGTCGCTGGAAATTTGCCAGCGGATCCATGGCTGCGGACTACATCAGCGTAGGGCTGCTTGACGATTCCGCAGGGGGCAAACCTCGAGCTGCGGTGCTTCCCGCCGACAAGGTCAAAATCGTTCAGGACTGGGACGTGAGCGGTATGCGCGCCTCCGGCTCGTTCGACACCGTCGTCGAAGACCTTGAGATTCCCCTGGAATGGACCTTCATCCGCGGGGGCGAGTCACTCATTGACGAGCCGCTTTTCCGTTACCCGCTCATCGGATACCAGGCTCAATGCCATGCGGCCATTGGTCTCGGAGTCGCCCAGGGTGCTCTTGATTACGCGCAGTCTGCCGGCTCATACCGGGGAATCACAGGGGCCCCGCCGGTGGGGGAACGCGCCTACTATCGCGTCGAGTTCGCTAAGGCATTCGTTGCTCTCCAGTCAGCACGTTCCTACCTCCTTGATGTCGCGGAGGAAGTGTGGGAAACGGTGAGCAAAGGGCAGGAAGTGACCGACGATCAGAAGGCCCGCGTCCGGCTTAGCGCCGTCAACGTGTCAGATACCGCGAGCCAGGTGGTGCACGACGTAGCGAAGGTCTCCGGCGCTGCAGTCATCAACAACTGGCATCCACTGCACCCGATACGGATGGATGCCCAAGTCCCGCAGCTGCACGCATCACTCAGCCAGCACATGTACGACGACGCAGGCGCCGTACTACTGGGTTTGCAGGCCACCACTCCCGGATTCCTGTGACATCAAATCCTGTTGCCCACCACCCATCAACACTGGAGCACTAAGACCATGACCATTGAATTCACCTCAGAGAACATTCATGACGTACATCCAGCAGACCTTGTCCAGGCTGACCGTGTGGCCGCACGGGTCTATACCGACCCGGAAATCTTTGAACTCGAGATGAAAAACATCTTCGAGAAGACTTGGATCTGGGTCGCGCATGAGAGCGAGCTTCCCAGTCCCGGCAGCTTCAAATCGACTTACGTCGGCCGGAACCCGGTCATCGTCACCCGGGACCGCAAGGGGACCTTCAACACTTTGGTCAACCGGTGCCGCCACCGTGGCGCCAGCCTCTGCGAACAGCGCACAGGAAAGTCCAATGGATTCACCTGTCCCTACCACGCCTGGTCTTACGGCCTTGACGGAAAGCTTCGTGGCATCCCATACCCCGAGGGATACGAGGGAGTTATCAAAAAGGAGGAGATGAGCCTGCAGAAGCTCCGTACCGAGAGCTACCGCGGCATCATCTTCGCGACATTCAATGCCGAAGCAGAGCCCCTCGAGGAGTTCCTCGGCGACGCCAAGGTCTGGATAGACCGCTTCCTGCAACAGGGTGGCGACTACCCGATCAAGGTCATTGGAACCCACCGCTTCAAATACAGCGGCAACTGGAAGATCCAGCTGGAGAACACGAGCGACGGATACCATTTCCCCATCGTGCACCGATCCTGGATGGCCACGGTTGACGCGGAAACAGCCAACATGCTCAGCTTCATGACCGACCCCGCCTCGACATGCCACGACCTGGGAAATGGCCACTCCGTCATGCACATGGTGCCCGAGCACATGGATCTGGGCGCCGACGACGGAACCGAACCGCTCCAACCGCGCTTTGACGACCTGGTCGCCGAACTGAAAGCGGCCGGCGTTGACGACAGTCAGATTCGAAAACAAGTACACGCCATGCACGGCACAGGTTCGAACCTCGTTCTCTTTCCCAACATCGGGCTCTCTTCAGCGTTTTTCCGCGTGCTGCGGCCAATCAGCGCGAACGAGACGATCATCGAACACCTTGCCATCGGCCCCGACGCGCCACCTGAAATCGCCGGCCCGGTGAGCCGTGAACGGCTGCGCGTCCACGAACATTTCCAAGGCCCGTTCGGCTTCGGTACCCCCGATGATGCAGAGGGATGGGACCGCGTGCAGCGAGGAGCGCAAGCATCTCCGGAGATGCCGATCTTGGTCAACCGAGGGCTGAACCGTGAGGTCAGCACTTCCGAAGGCTGGCCCACCTCACACAGCACCGACGAAACCGGCATGCGAGCCGCCTACCAGATGTGGAAGAAGATGATGAGCAATGACTGAAGCCGTAACGATTTCAACCCCGCTGAACACCCCAATCGACGACGCCCGGGTCGTGCGGGCGATCCAGCTGATTTGGCGCGAAGCCGACCTGCTTGACCGCAAGGATTACATCACCTGGAACGAGCTGTACGCCGACGAAGGCATCTACGTCATCCCCGTGGATTCAGAGACTGATGATTTCGACAACAACCTCAACATGGTTTATGACGATGCCCGCATGCGAGCTCTCCGTGTGCAGCGTCTGGTGGAGGGTTATGCGATTTCAGCAGTGGACTCAGCGCGGACAGTTCGTACGGTGTCGAGGTTCGTCCCCGGGGAGGTAAGCGAAGATATCGTTTCCCTTCGCGCCGGCCAAGTGCTGGTGGCACACAAGCGGGGCAACTATGACCTGTGGGCCGCCGATGTCGACTACGTTATCCGGCTGGGACAGACTCCCGTTGATGACCGCATCGTCCGCAAAGCCATCCGCCTTATCGACGCCGGGGACGTGGTGCCGGCTGCCGGATTCCTCCTATGAGGGACGTACTGGTCGTTGAGGTCGCGGAGATCCTCCACGAAGCCGAGGAGATCCGCTCACTGCGGTTGAGAAAGCTCAACGGGGCTCCCTTTACGGCCTTTGAAGCCGGGGCCCATGTCGACGTCGCCGGCCCGACCGGGATTGTGCGCCAATATTCGCTGGCCTCCGACCCTCGCGACTCCTCTTCAATCATGATCGCCATCAAGCGCGAGCCAGCTTCGCGAGGCGGGTCCGAGGCGCTGCACCAACTTCGGGTAGGCGATCACCTCAGGATTGGCAAGCCCCGGAATCTGCTCTCGATCGCCCCCAACGCTGACCGCCACCTGCTCGTTGCAGGGGGCATCGGTGTCACTCCCCTACTCAGCATGTCCTATGAGTTGCACAGCCGCGGCGAAGAGTTTGCCCTCCACTACTTTGCACGGTCAAGGGACCAGCTTGCCTTCGCAGACTTCCTGGAGAACCGTGCGGAGTTCCGTGACCGAGTCACGATTCACCTCGGCACTCCGCGCACGCAGCTTCCTGCAACACTGTCCTCTATAGGGGAAGGCCTCACGGGATCCAGCCACGTGTACACGTGTGGCCCCACCGGTTTCATGGCCAAGGTGGCCGAAACCTTCACGCCGGTGGTCGGCACCGACCACGTCCACATCGAACACTTCGCTGCCGAGGAGACTGAGACTTCGAGCAACCGGGCCTTCGATGTCCAGCTCGATACTGGTGAGTCCTTTGAGATACCGGCGGATCGTTCGATTCTGTCTGTCCTTGAGGAAAACGGGATCGAAGTTTTCAAGTCGTGTGGAGAAGGTGTCTGCGGATCGTGCGTATCCGGGCTGCTGGAAGGAGTTCCCGACCACCGCGACCACTGTCTTTCCGAGGCGGATAAAGCGGCGGGGAAGGACATTGCGCTCTGCGTCTCCCGCGCACTGTCGGACAAGCTTGTCATCGAACTCTATTAAGCCTGAACAAAGAAGGACAGTCAGAATGCGCAGCCAGAAAGAGCGGACAGATACTCCTCCAAGGGATCACCCGGAGCGGAAGTCGCAGTGGCGTCAGGTTCTCGGAAAGTACCCCACCGGCGTCACGATCATCACAACGGTCGATGAGGCCGGACAACCAGTCGGGATGATTGTCGGGACGTTTACGTCGGTCTCCGAAGATCCTCCTCTGGTCGGTTTCCTGCCTCAAAAAACCTCATTTACCTATGCCAAAATTGAGAGTGCTGGTCGCTTCCGCGCGTCGGTCCTCGGGGCTGGACATGAAGAGCTGTGCCGCGCATTTTTCCGCGCGGCACCCAATGACCGTTTCGCCGGCGAGGAGTGGGAATTCGACGAGGGCGGCATCCCCAGGCTGAAGGACGCTGTTGCCTGGTTTGACGCCACCGTCCACAACATCCACCCTGCCGGTGACCACGTGATGGTTCTTGGCGAGGTAATGGACTTCGGGCTGGGTCCTCGAACAGGTGGACTGCCATTGGTCTTCCTCAACGGCGGGTATGGTTCATTCACGATCCCCCGGCAGGATTTCAACCTCGACAACCTGGGCGGCCAGTTGCGCCTCGCGACAAGCCTCGGGGATGAGGTTGAGGAGTTATCTCACAGCTTGGGACTGGAGTGCTCCATCTCAACGGTAGTTCAGGACACTGTGGTCGTGCTGACGGCATCTGATAGCCGATCACCGTACGTCGGCACTTACTTTCCCTTCGTCGCTCCAATCGATCCCGGCTTCGCGGCCTGGTCAACGCCCGCACTGCACCGCACGTGGACCGAAGGCTCCCGACATCTGAGAGGGCGGGTAGATGCGGCGCTGATCGAGGAAATCCTGACGCTCGTGCGGAAAAACGGCTATGCAATTTCCTTTGGACATACGAGAAGTGAGCAATTCAGCGCAGCCTTTTCGTCAGCTAAAGGCGACTGGGGCACGCTTTCGCCCGTTTGGGATTCCCTCGTGTCCGCCTATGAGGAATACTGCCGGCACCCCGAACATGCAGCCCATGCAACCCTGATCCAGGTACCAGTCTTTGGACAAGACCAATGCGTGGCCTTCGAAATCGTGGTGAGCGGATTCGGACCTGGCGCCACCAGGGAACGCTTCCGGGAAATCGTATCGCGCACCCTTGATTGCGCGGCCCGGCTAACGGATAAGATCGGCGGGCGCGCCCCTAGCGATTACTCTATCCAGTTGCCCTAAAGGCAATGAACCGCACAAGCATAGGCCCCGGTCCGCACCAATACGGCGGCTTTCCACTAGGCCTTGGAGTCAAGTAGCAGTCGCTAGTGCTGGGCAGGTTTCGGGGTCATCGTGCTCCTGCGTAAACGAATACTTACCTGCCCACACCCCGCTCCTTCCCATGCGCGGGTTGCCGGAGCTGCTCAACGCCATGTGGACGTGGTGGCCACAGACCTTCACTCCACTTTCAGACGAACGATTTGCGAGGAAGCACCATGACCGCTCTGCACTCCATTCCCCTGACCCTCATCGACGGATCGGCCACTGATTTCGGCCGCTTCAAGGGCGAGGTGGTGCTGGTGGTAAACGTCGCCTCCCGGTGTGGTTTCACCCCGCAGTACGCCGGGATGGAGGCGCTGCACAACAAGTTCCGGGAGCAGGGCTTCACTGTCCTTGGAGTTCCTTGTAACCAGTTTGCCGGGCAGGAACCAGCCGCCGACACCGAAATCGCCGAATTCTGCGAACGCAACTTCGGTGTGACGTTTCCGCTGACCACCAAGGCCGATGTCCATGGCGGGAATCAGCACCCGCTCTATGCTGAGCTGACAAAATTCCGGTCCACTGGACTCCCGGAGCAGGTGCAATGGAACTTTGAGAAGTTTCTGGTCACTCGCGACGGGGCCGTCGCGGCACGTTTTGCCTCCGCTGTGCCGCCGGATTCCCCCGAGATCATCGAAGCTGTCCGGGCCGCGTTGAACGAGCCAGGGCAGAACCCCAGTGCAGGCTCCTATAGCTCTTGAGGAAAGAACCCGCATCCGGCGGCGAGACTCGCGGCGTTCCATTATGAGCCTCTACGAAGGCCTCACTTGGAACGGGTAAAGGTTCCCCGGGCACGGGCTACGCCCCCCCTTCTCACGCCGGCCTGAAACTGTGGAGTGGATGGGCCCAGCAGCAGCACTGGGAGGGCTCCCAAAACGCAGGCAAAACAGTCCGTTAGGAAACTCGTCAAGCAATCACGTGGGTAATGAACCGGTACCGGCCGGGGTCAACGATGAGCAGCTGTAGTAAAAGCAAAAACAATCGGGGACCCCGGCTGCATCGGGTTCTCCCGCGCTGTATAAATTGTCGGCTCGGCCAGCTCCCCCTACGTGGTGTTAGATCCGGACCCAAAGAGCGTCAGAACAGGGCCCATCACCATTCCAGGACCCTGCCAAGGCCAAGACGCAGATCCCGCACAGAGGCGCCAATGCCAACGGTCACTCGCGTTTGTCCGCTCCCACTACCGGCTTCATTCGTTCACCCAGCGTCTACTCGATGTGATCCGTGTGTTCGTGGCGACATGGCGGGGGTCGGGACTCCAGCATCCACTACTTCCTCGTGAAGCCGGGCAACATTCGGCTGGATGGCGATGTGGGCGGAGGTGCGGTAATGGACACCGGCTGTTGTGGGTGAACGACCCCGCATCGATCTGCAAACCGTCTTCGTGCCGTCGTTCTCCCCGGTGGTGCCAAGGGCACCCTGGTTTCCGTCTCCGGGACCGAATCCGCCAAAGTGTGGCCCCTCTATCAGGGTGAATCCCATTCGTTTGTATGTGCAGTAGGCGACGGAGCGGTCCCGGATCTCTATGCGGGAACCACGGGTTTAGAAGGTTTCTCCAACTCGGCAGGGCGTCCAAGGCATGCAACAGACAGTTGCGTGAAGGTTTACCGCACCGGCGACGACGAGCGGGGAGCGACCGTCCGGCAAGAGTCGGGGTACGTGGCTGCTGCCGAGCTCTGGTCGGCAGACAGATAACTGAGGGAGCCGCTGCTATACCGGAAAAGGAAATCCGCTTTCGGGGTGATCTGGCTGCCTCACTTCGGCCAGGCCTAACCTGACTGATGCAGGTAGACTCCGGCCTATTTGACGTCCGATGGGTGCTTTGCGAGCGGCACCACCGTGATGTCCATATAGGGGAACAGCGGAAGATTTTGCAGGACCTCGTGGAGTTCATCGTTCGAATCGACGTCGAAGATGGAGTAGTTGGCGTACTCCCCCACTACGCGCCAGATTTCCGGCCACTTGCCGGTGCGCTGCAGATCCTGGGAATAGGCCTTTTCCCGGGCCTTAACTTCGGCGGCTTCGGCCGGCGCCAGGTTCTCGGGCAGTTTGACGTCCATGTGGACTAGGTACTTCATGGTGTCCTCCCAATGGTTAGCGGTCAGTGCGGTAATGGTCCAGCTTGTCCTCGTCAATGGCAGTGCCTACGCCCGGTTCCTCGGGAACGCGGATGCGTCCGCCGGTGATGGCCAACGGCTCGGCCAGAAGATCGTCGGACATGTCCAGGTAGTTGGACAGTTCTGCTGCGCGTTTTGCCGTATGTGCGAAGGCTGCGCCGAAGGCAACGGACGCGACCGTACCCACTTGGGTGTCGATCTGGTTCCCAATGTAGACATCGATACCCATGCCCTCAGCCATCCCGACGATTTTGGCGGCCTCCGTAAAACCGGAGCGCGCTGTCTTCACTGCCAGGAGGTTTGCGCCGCCGGTCAGGATTTCCCGCGCTGCTTCACCGAGGTTGGCAGCGGATTCATCAGCAGCGATGGGAATGGGCGCATTTTCCACCAGGCGGCGGCGGCCCAGCACTTCGCGGGCGTCGTCAGGTTCCTCGAGGAACTGCAGGCCCAGATCGGCCGTGCGCCGCAATACCTCGGCCGCCTCGTTGGCGGACCAGCCGCGGTTGGCGTCCATGTAGAGCTCGGCGTCCGCGCCGAGCCCTTCCCTAAGGACTCGGGCGGCTTCGATGTCAAGGTGGAGCGGGTTGCGTCCGGTTTTAAGCTTGAATGTGTTGATGCCATATGTCCCACGAAATTCCAAGGCCAATGCCAGCAGTTCCTCCGCTGGTTTGAAGCCGAGCATGTGAGAAACCCGCAACGAGTCGGAGTAGCCGCCCAGGAGTTTCGTCACGGGCTGTCCAAGCGTTTTGCCGATAGCGTCCCAGACCGCGATATCAACGGCGCCCTTGGCTGTCTGGTTGTGGACCGTCCGGTGAAGTGTTGTCTGCATCTTCTCGCGGTCGAAAATGTCCACGCCGACCAGCTGAGGGGCGAAAACGTCTTCCACGATGGCAACAATCGATTTTTGCGTTTCACCGTACGTGTAGGGGCGCGGCGGCGTGTCCGCGGTGCCCACTGCCCCGTCGTCCGTGCGCAGCCGGATCAGGACATGGTCTGCCTCGTGCACGGAACCGGATGCGAAGTGCAGCGGTTGGAGGTACGGGATTGAGTAGGGTATCGCCTCAATGGATGCGATCTTCATCGTTCAGGAAGCCTTTCATCAGGCAACAGATGTGGACCCTGGCAGGCGGAAACGGGTGCACCGCGGGATCGGCGTCTTGGGGAAACCACATTCGCGGGCGCCAAAGAAGTTCCGTTTGGCGGGTACGACAAGGTGAAGCCTCGCGAGGAGGCTTCACCTTGTCAGGAGCGTTTTGGTCTTCCCTGTCTATCAGTCCTCAGGGTCGAGGATGAAGTCGTAGGTCACTTCGCGGCCGTTTCCTCCAGCGCGTTCCGTCGGGACAAGGATCAGCTCGGGCTTTACGGCCGAAGCGATGTCGTCATCAACATGTTGATCACCCGGGAAGTACAGCTGTGTGGTGATGAGCTGGTGTCCCGGCGCCGAAACCTTGACGTGGAGGTGGGCTGGGCGCCACGCATGCCAGCCCGCTGCTGAGATGAGTGCTCCGCAGGCGCCGTCGGTGGGAATCTGGTAGGGCGCTGGCTGCACAGTGCTGATCTGAAAGTTGCCCTGTTCATCCGCAACGATAGAGCCGCGAAGGTTCCACTCCGGCAGGCCGGGGGCGAACTGGGAGTAGAAGCCGCGGTCATCGGCATGCCACAGCTCGATCAGGGCACCAAGGAGCGGTTCGCCGGCCGTATTACGCACCTGTCCCTGCAACAACAGCGCGGTGCCCGGCTCATCTTCTCGCATCGGAAGGGTTGCCGGTGTGCGCAGGGTCGGCGCGTTGGGAATGTAGTAGGGACCCTCGATAGTGCCCTTCGAGCCGTGGCGATTGGCGTTGGCTACTTCCTCCACCGAATGCTCGACCCAGACATCCAAGAACAGCGGCCACTCGCCGTCTTCCCCCACCTGGATAAGCCAAGCCTTGAATGCGTTGTATTCGTCGTAGCTCACTCTTTCTTCAAGGACCGTTTCATTAATCGCTTTAATGACGCGCCCTGCGAGAGTAGCAACGCGTTCTTGGCTTGCGTCAGCCGCGAACTTCTTATTTTCTCTGAAGCGCGCGGTTGCTCCAGCTCCCGAAGCTGCTGCGGTCGCTTGGGTTTCGGTCGTCATGTTGACTCCTTTGTCGCTGCACGCTCGGCGTGCCTTTTTCGATGCCCGCCAACTCAATTCTGGCGGCGGATAGAGGATAGATCTGACATTTTGCGCGCTGGCATACCTGCGCGGTTTATTCAGCACGCGGGACGGGATTACTTGGATAGGAACACCACGAAATGCCGGTCCCGCAGCGCCGACTGACTTGATTTGCAGCCAAACACAAGCGGACTGGTGCAGCGATTAGATCTTTGCCTTATACTTCGCGAGAGGATTGACCAGCAACCGCAGGGCACGGTCGAAGAAGAATCCCAGGACTCCCAGAGTGATGATGCCGACAAATGTCCAATCGATACGGCCGTAGTTGCGGGAGGTCCATATCAGGACGCCGAGCCCTTGATCAGCAGCGACCATTTCAGCGGAAACGATGGTCAGGAAGCTGTTTCCCAGTGCCAGGCGCGCGCCCGTGACGATATGCGGAACAGCGGACGGAAGGACAATGGAATAAAGCGTCTGGAAACGGCTTGCACCCAAACTGGCTGCCGCCCGGAGCTTCGTCCCATCCGTTGCTACTGCGCCAGCCATTGTATTAATAACCACAACGAATACGGAAGTATAGAAAATCAGGAGAATCTGAGATATGTCGCCGAGACCGAACCAAACGACGGCAAGCGTCACGAACGCGATCGGAGGGATAAAGCGAAAGAACTCAATATAAGGCTCGGCGAATTCGCGAATTATTCTCACACGTCCCATAAGCAGCCCCAACGGTGCGCCAACGGCAACGCCGAGCAGCCATCCGAGGATAATCCGATAGCTTGAAGCGGTGATTGCCCCCCAGAGCGTCCCATCAGTCAGGAGCTCCAAAGCTGCTTCTGCCGTCTTGACGGGGGAAGCAACCAGAGCCGGCCCGAACTGCAGAGACAGAAGTTGCCAAATGACCAACCCGGCCAAGATAGACATACAAGGGATTGCAAGCTTGCGAAATTGAAAACCATACCGCGCACTCGGTCGTGCGATCGGCGGCGTAGCCCGTTGGGCCACCTGTACCTGCGTCATGAATTCTCCTTAGCGAGCCCCTGGTTGCGGAGCGCTGCTCGCACTTCTTCGCCAATATCTGAACGGAGCTTCTTGTGCAACTCGATTGCCCCTGCCGAGGTCTCGTCCCTCGGGCGGGGAAGATCCACCTCATAGCTGGACTTGATTTTCGCTTTCGGTCCCGCAGACATAACCAGGATCCGGTCGGCGAGTAAAATTGCCTCGTCAATATCGTGCGTGACGAAAACTATGGTGCAACCGCTTTGCTGCCATATCCGATCCAATTCGGTCTGCATAATGTGACGCGTTTGGGCGTCCAACGCGCCGAAAGGTTCGTCCATAAGGACCACTCGTGGTTCGTTGGCGAGGACCCGGGCGATCTGCGCTCTTTGGCGCATCCCTCCGGAAAGCTGCGAAGGAAATTTATCCGAGGCTCCCGTCAAACCCACCAACTCAAGGTGCCGCTCTGATATTCGACGCCGTTCCGAAGAAGCCACGCCCCGCATCTTGGCGCCGTACTCGACATTCTGCCGGATGGTGAGCCAGTCGAATAGCGCCTCGGTCCCCTGAAAGACCATGCCCGTTTCCGGGCTCGGTCCATTAACCGGTTGGCCGTCAATGAGGAGGGAACCACCCTTGATCTTGTCAAAACCGGCCACAGCGGTAATGAGCGTCGACTTCCCACACCCACTTGGACCGAGAAGGCAGATAAACTCGCCGGGCGCCGCGGCAAAATCAACGCCATCAACCACCATGAAGTTTCCGAAGCCTAGTTGGACTCCTTCGGCGGCAAGGGCCGCTCCTGCCTTCGTCGGAAGGGTTTCTGTTTCGGGCATCATACTGACCTCAATCACTTCACATTTTCCGAATACCAGGACGGGATGAAGATTGTCTTCAACGCTGGTGCTTGTTTCAAGGTTCCGGCCTTGACGAAGAAGTCGGCCTGCTGTGCTACGGCGCTGTAATCTGATTCTTTGTAAGCTCGGGCGCCATAGTTCACAATCGCCATATCCTTTTCGCTCTGGTTTTTATCGCCCCCGGTCGCTTTAGCAATAGCAGCAGAGGCCTTTTCAGGTTCGCTCCGAATGAAGTCCGAAGCCTGTTGCAGGACCTTCGCGATCGTTACCACTTCGGTTGCATTCTGGTCAATCCACCCCTGGCTGCCTGCCATGACCTGCATGATCGGCTGACCAAAGGATCCGCTGTCCTTCAGGACTGTCAGCCCCATCGCGACTCCTCGGCTAGGCCAGGGCTCCCAAAGCACGAACGCGTCCACATCGCCTTTCTGGGCGAGGCTGGGAAGGGTCGCCGGGTCGCTGGAAACGAACTTAATATTCGCGGGATCGATGCCTTCAGATTGCAGATAAGCGTGGGCGAGAAAAGTACTCAACCCTGGAACTACGCCGAAGGTCTTGATGTCAGCGGCCGCTTTGATGGCCGGCCGTGCGACTACCTTCGTGTAGGAACCTGAATCCAAGTAAACAAATGGGGCGCGCAGATCCGGGTTTTCCGCTGCAACCGAAAGAAGCGTCGTCGGACTGGAGCCCGCGAGCTGGACCTCTTTGCCGGCAATTGCTTGGATCGCGTCGCCGCCAGCGGCGAATTTCCTGATCTTGACGTTCAGGCCGGCCTTCTTGAAGAGCCCCTGGGCATCCGCTACAAAAAACTGCCCATAAGTGGCATCGGCACCTACGCCGATAGTAATTTGGTTGGTCGAGCCGGATGTGCCAGAGCTAGCCCCATCCGCACCACTGGCGCACCCGGCAAGCAAAAATATGGCAAGAGCACCAAAGAGCATCTTTAGCACCCAACGATGACGTGTCTGCATGGGTTCAATTCCTTTGTCTGGGCCAGCCCAGCGCTGACCTGAGCGGGGCATAGGAATCAAGGTCCTCCTCGATCCCTGTTGAACTCAACACACAGGTTCGCTGAGCGGACCAAACAGCTGGGCCGGAGCCTTTTGTGACGGGGATAACCACTCAGAGGCGGCTGGTGGCAGTCACCCGGAGATGGCGGGTCCGCTCAACGAACCGAGGCGCCCAATCCTTCAGTCGGACGATGCAGGCTATGAGAACCCTTAGTCCTAGCGTGAGAGGCTTTTCCATGCGCGCCGCCCTGATTCACGAGTGGAACACTCCCCCCCTCATTAGCGATGTTGCCGAACCGCACCGTCTTCCCGGCGAGACTCTCGTCCAAATTGATGCTGCAGCGGTAGGCCACCTTGACATCACCGTGGCAACCGGCGAGTTCACCCTGCAGCCGCCACTGCCCTATGTCCCAGGCGTGGAGGGATCAGGGACTGTGCTTGAATCGGACACGTTCGAGCCCGGGACTCAAGTAATTCTCCGGGACGGAACGATAGGCGTGGACCGTAACGGCACCTGGCGCGAACGGGCCGCTGTTCCTGACGCTGCGCTGACTCCACTCAGAATTCGTGTAAATCCGAGCGTCGCGGCGACCTTCTTTGTCCCGACTGCAACTGCTTACATCGCCCTGCACGACCTCGGAAGCCTCAAAAACGGCCAGACCGTCATCATTTCTGGCGCTACCGGAGCCGTGGGCTCAATGGCCGTCCAACTCGCGCTTCAAGCGGGCGCAAACGTGATCGCACTCGTCTCACGGTCCTCACGTCTGGCGCACCTGCCCGACGGCGTACGTGGGATAACAGCAGATGATGCGGCAGCGTCCGCCCTTCTCGCAGCCGAACGACCGGCCGACCTGCTCTTAGACACTATCGGCGGCTCCAACCTAAGCCAACGAATCAAATGGGTAAGGACAGGAGGAAGGGCAATTTGCGTGGGATACACAGCCGGCGCGAAATTCACTATCGATCTACCAAACTGGTTACTCACTGACGTCAGCATCGTGCCCCTGAGTCTGATAAGCAAGCAAGCACGCGCCAAGGAAGTCATAGCGCAGCTGTTACCCAAGATCGCCGATGGAACTATCCGCGTCGATTTCACCGAGTTCCCGTTCGAACAGACAGCAGACGCACTCCACCTGCTCATGAGCAGGGAAATTCGTGGACGGGCTGTAATCCGCTTTTAACCATGGGCCGGCCTGCCAGGCCCGGTACCAGTACTTACCCTCGGAGGAGCCACAGGTCGCCTGCCCCATGCGGAATCATTCGTCCAGATTCTTTGGACCTTTTCGACTGTTCTCAATGACCGCACCGCCGGTTACGTCCGACGCCGCTATGCGTAGGGCCCATAACTTGAAAGGAAGTAAGCCATCTTGGACCTACCAAAATACCTTGCCCTCTTGTTCGATCAGCAGACTTTGGACTTCGCGGCTTGGGAGAAGGAACTCTCACGCAGTAGGGTCACGTTGACATCGTCAGCATGGGCTGGCTGGTATGACGAAGACAGTTAGCGCAACTCCTGCAGTGCGGCCTCTCCGTGGGGAAACAGCGATTCGATGTAGCTCCCGCCAGCCCACCTGTTAAGCCGGGGTTTCAGAATCTACCCGTCCCGCTTTGATGTGATGCCTCCGGCGTTTCGCGGCTGAGCATTCGATGGTGAGGGCGGCAGCACTACAGCGGCGTATGGCTGACCTACACCCCAACCTGGCGTCAGGCAGCCCACCAAAACCCACCAGAGTAGGGTCCCTTTTCTGCTTTGCTGACAACAACGCATAGAGTTCCTAGGTCCCAACCTGATAGATCGAGCGCCTGCTAACAGGAAATACGAACAGGGGACCCCACCACCACCTGGTGGTTTCCCCTGTTCGTATGCGCGGTGTTTTAGGTAGCTGGCCCTGTGGCGATAGCAGCACCAGCGTCAGTTGCTCTCTTCACTCGATCTTCTGTTCCGCGAGCCAAACCCTCAGGTTTCCGAGTGAATGACAGCCACTACTCGACGGTTCGCGGCCCCTTGGGCGTCGGTCGTTGGCCTGGGGTAGACGGGGTCCGCAGCTCCCTGCCCGATGACGGTCATGCGCTTGTCATCCACGCCGTGAGCGATGAGCCAGTCCCTAACAGCGGTGGCCCGCTGCAGGCTCAGAGTCCGATTCATCTCGGGGTCGGCGCGATCGACCGGGTTTACGTACCCGGTGATTACGATCGTCCCGGGGTATTTAGTGATCAGATCCAGCAGTTCCGCGAGGGCCGGCTCCGCCGAGTCGAGCAGGGTCGCGCTGTAGGCGCCGAAGAGGACATCGGAGCCGAGCGTTCCGGTGATCTCCTTGGCAGTGCGCTCTACCGTGATTTGGCTGGTGTCGGCCGAAACGATGGAGTTGGTGGCCGGGAACGTCGCAAGATGGTCCGTCCAGGCAACGAGCGTCCCACCGCATTTTCGGGTGTAGCGGATCCAGAATTCCTTGAGCTGGGCCGCCATCTGGTCACTGAGACCGGTAGAGGGAGAGACGCCATAGATGCGCCAGTTTTCGCATCGCGGGATGAGGCCCTTGGCGGCTAGGGTGTTGATCGCGCTGACGGGATCGGCTAGCGTCTTGGAGTCCGTAAGGCTGATGCCGCCACCTTGGGCGACCAGGGGCGTCAGAAGCACCACGTCAACGGGCTGCTTGGAAGGGTTCCCAGACAGAGTTCCCGAGAGGGCGTTCAGCGCGTCGAAGACGTTCAGGCGTTCCGCAGTCTTGCCTCGTTCAAGGGTATCTAGAGCCTCGCCGACCTTTGCTGCTTTGCAGTTTAGGTCCTTGGTGCGGGCGAGGTTATTATCGCCCTCGCCCTCCAAAATGACGTTGCTGAGGAGGTTCAGGGCCTCAGAGCCGCCGGATACTCCATTGACGATGACGCGGGCTTTGGTGGTCTTGGCGGTGCTGATGACGACGTCGGTGTCTTGGGCGTAGGGCTGGAGCGCCGCACCTTCCGCACCCAGGATGGCGATCGTCGGAGTGTCGGACTTGATTGTCGGTTGCGGGAGCTGGCAGTTCAAGGTGCTGGCCCTGGCAGTGCTGGCTCCAGACTCGTTGTCGGCGTTTCCGCACGCCGCGAGCGAGAGAGACAGGATGACGACACCGATGGCAATGGCGGCACGCAAGCTGTAGGTGTGCATTATTTCCTTCTTTCAGACGGTGTGGGGTGTTGCAATTCCAAGATGCAAACCGATGGCGGCGGCGCAGAGCTCCGCGATTGTGGTGGCGACGTTCTTCACGGACAGCTGGTCGATACGGGTGACCGACCCGAATGGCACGGAGCGCCAGTCGTCCTCCATCTCGGGGTTGCAGCCGCGGAGGGGGTCGATGAGGATGAGATGGACCGACCCGGGCGGAAGGGCGTTTACGGCATCGTGCGTGGAGGAGGTCACGCTCTCGATGCCGTCCGTCGGGATCCAGTAGAAGGGGACCGTGCCAGTGGGAAGCCCGGAGGTCCGACTTGCCGAGAGGCGTAGTGCCGCGGGGAGGTCGTTACCGCCGAGGTTGACGCGGTTGCGGATGGCTGCCTTGAGCGGCCGGAGGTTTTTCTTAACCGACAGCGGACCGACGGCCAAGTGGGTAGCGGGGGTGGTCCCCCAAGGGACGACACCCGCTGTGCCGCCGCCGTACCGTCGCAACCACAGGAAGACGGAGATGGTTACGGCGCCGATAACGTCGTTTGGGTCCCCGCCCCAGACACTGAAGGTGGAGCCGCTCCAATCGGGGGCAGTCTCGAAGTGCAGGTGGCGCACACGAGTTCGGATTTCGGCTGGGTCTGCTCCCGAGAGGGCGGGGAGTGCGATGGGCTGAGCAACACCGGTCTGTCGAGGCGGTCCAGGGATGTGGACGCCGCTGGTCGCGGGGCGGACCATCTCAAGACGAGGGGTGCTGCCCACAGGGCGGCACCCGATCCCCCTGCTCACGCGGTCTCCTCGGCAATGTCATCGTCCTCTTCGGTTTCGTTGACGGGCGAAGTCTCCCTCACGGGCCGCAGCGGGGTGGCCGTGGCCTCGGTAGACTTCTCCGCCGTAGCCGACTTGGTGAGGTCTGGATCCTCGTCGAGCTGCGGCAAGTCGAGCTTGTTGATCTCGAACTGGTCGATGCGGGCTCTGAGCTTGTCGAGATTAATGCGGGTCGTCTCTCGTGCGTCCATGACCTTGGTGGTCGACACCTTGCTGAACGCTGCAATCGGTCTGATCCCGGTGACCTGGGCAAGGAGCTCCTCGTCGGAGTATTGCTTGGGAACTTTGTGTTCACCGAACAACGACTCTTGCGCGGGCTCCGGTTGGGAGAGGAGGTAACGGCGCTTGTAGGCGGAGGTCTGGACGCCGACATTGGCCGCGTTAGTGCCGATGTGATGTCCGCTCTTGGCGACGGTTGCGTCGTGCTCGTCGATCAAAGCATTGATTCGGCTCCCCGATGCGGTGTAAGTGTCCGTCGTCGTGGTCTGCTCCTTCTCGGCGGCGTTGGCCGTCTTATCGATGCTCCGCCAGCGCTTCGCCTCGGGGTTGGCGTAGGCGAAACCGAGGGCGATGGCCGCTAGCAGGATGGTGAGTTGGATGCCGAAGAAGGCGAGGCCGCCGGTGTCGGTTCCGAGGGCTTTGAGATACTCCGAACGGATGTAGCTGAGGGCAGCCAGGCCGGCGAGGGCGCCGAGGAGGCAGACCGTGAGCCAAAAGACGTCGAACACGGCAGGCTTTGGAAGCCTTTCGCGCTCGGCTACATCAGCCTGGCGGCGGTTCTCAAAGGCGTACTCGATGAGGCGGAGACGCTCGCCGACGGCTTCGCCCAGGACGACCAAAGCGAATACGGAGGAAAACGCGGCCAGGTGGAGGTCATCGGTGAAGGCGATCCCGGGAATCCATGGATGGTCTGAAAGCCCGAGGATCTGGTAACCGAGAGTGATGAGACCCCAGTCTCCGACGAACAGCCCGATCATGGCGGCGATGAGGATGACGCCCGCTTTTTTTGAGGGGATCGGCAGACCGGTCACCCGCATGCGACGCGACTGGAGAATGCGCTGACGCTCGGCCGACTCGTAGTTGCTGTTCGCCTTGAGTGCGGCGGCCTCAGCGGACTCGAAGTTGAGCAATTCCTTCTCCAAAAGGGCGTCGACCGCCTGGAGCTCATCGCGGGTGTCGAACCCAATCACGCCGGTGGCAGCGTCATGACCGTGCACGAGTGCGTCAATCGCGTGTGGGTGCGAGTTCACCCCAACGGCTGCGGGATCGAGAATGCCGGTCTGGCCGTCCTCGATTGCTTTGTTTTCGATGTCCTGCTCGGAGATGCCAGTGTTATAGGCGCCGTTGCGGAACGTCGAGACGTTTGGTGACGGCTTGAGGGGCGGTTTCGCCTGCGAAGTGGGAAACTTGAAACGCACGTTGTTCTCCTTAATGCTCTAGTGGGCGTACCAAAGCCGGGCCGGCGGTGCTGGCCGAGGCCGTTCTTGATGGATCGGTGGTCGCCGCCGGGGCTTTCATCCAACGCCGCCACAACGACGCCCACTGCTCGCCGAGCACATGAGGGTCAGACGTTTCGAGATTCTTCGAACCTGGTTCCCTAGTTGCCTGCCGAGCTTCGGACGACGTCCTGGTGCCTCTTCATCTCGCCGAGTGGCTGGGGTACCCGCCTTAGCCGGTACCCCAGTTGCTCGTTAGCGCTTCTTACTGGTTTCGCTCGCCTTGCGGCGGGACTCCGCGATCAGAGCCCGCTCGCGCTCCTCACGACGACGGCGCTCCTGCTCCTGCTGGTGCTTCCGGTACTCCTGAGCCCGCTTCAGCGCGGCTTCCTCCGCGCGGCGGACTTCAGCCGGCTGCTGCTGGTATGGCGGCAACATGGCCATTGCTTTCACCTCCTTCCTCCTGAATAGAGCCCTGTGCCAGTGCGTAAGCCCTGACGCCGGACGGGCCAAATGGTGATTCGAGCCCCACACCATCCGTGCACAAGAGCGTGAAGCCGCAGAGAATCGTCTTGGTGACCTCAGGCGGTCCTCGGATGCCTCCTCGTGACATCTGAAACGGCCGCAAAAGATGAGTCGCATTGGCCAAGGGCTGCCGGCTCATGAGGTCACTCATGACGAGCCCCCGAAGCGAGACGGACGTTCGATGTCCCTCCAAGAAGCAGCTCAGCCGACCGGAGAGCCGCGGATGGACTGGGGGCCAGAATCCAGCCCCCGCCGACAACAACGTCCAATGAATCCAGAAGCTCGAACTGGTAGATGCTGCTCATTTCGTCACCTCTCGCTGCCGCCGTTCTTGACTTAGACAAGAAACTAAGGCGAGCCCGGTGACGGCACACAAGGAGAACGGTGACAAAAGCAGTGCCTTCCGTCACGGATGCCGGGCAACGAGATGTGACTGGCAGATCCTTTGAGAAGCTTCACGCCGGCGTTACAGTTCTCGGCGGTAGCAAGTCCCATATTGTGAGGACGATGCGAACGCTTTTTTGAACTTGGTACTGAGCATCCCGGGAAGTTTCGTCCGCTTGTAAAAGAGGCATCCGGCGGAGCCATTAGGGAATCGAAGCCCTGAGGTCCAAACAGGTACTAGGCGCAGGGGAAGCGTTCAGGCATTGTCGACAGAGGCTATTTTGGCTGAGTCCGTGCATCAGAAAAACCAGATTCACGGGCGGTGGATAGAGGAGGCAGCATGAGGATAGAGATTCTCGCCGGAACCATTACGGTACATGCTCCCGAGGACCAGCGTGGCAGACAGCCCATCGAGATTACGGATGAACAGGACCGATGGCTGACCTTGACCCTTGTTTGGGCATCGAGGGTGAAATCAACGACAGTTTCTTCAACGAGACTTTCTGACGGTACGGGCCTGAGCACGAGCAGCGGTGCTCTCAAAAAGCGCCTGGAGCGGTTACGCAAATATGCAAGCCTCCCCATTAAGTCTGAAAGGGGAACAGGATACTGGATCGACTTGGCCGACGTCACAGTCGACGCTCTAGAGTTCATCGACCGCGCCGAGAGTGAATTTGATGTGCCCTTGGGGTTTCACGGCAGCAGGTCTATTGAGTCGATGCGAACCGCGCGCGCACTGTGGGCAGGCGGCCCCCCGACGTTCAAAAAGCTGACAACCCCCGCACCGGAAATGTACGCGAAGCTCAAGGACCTCAGAGCCAAGCTCCAGTCGATCGGTCAACGGTTGCTTATCGTAGATGATCAGATCGGGGGGCTCCTCGCCGAGCGCCTCCGTCACCGTCACGAATGCAAGGTGGCGCACAACCTCGACGAATACGGCCGTCTGAGTTTAGAGCAGCTCAAGGAGTTCGACTTGTTCGTTATCGACCGGCACCTCAGTGCTGACTACGGAGATCGCGGCGGTGAGGAGATTGTCGAGGACCTCAACCGGAAGGCGCTTGGCATCCCGATGCTCATGATGACGATGAAGCCCCCAGGCGACGACGGGTTGGGAGACTGGGAATCTTCCCTCGGTCTCGCGAGGTTAATTTACAAGGACGGGGGCGACGGTCCTGAAGCCGACTTAACAGGATTAGTAAGGCAGATCGGTGCGCTCATGGAGCAGTCTCCAGCTGAACTGGCCTGCAGGCAGATCGAAATATGGAGCATAAGAGCGCGACGGGTTGCCCGCAAACGTCTGGAGGCAAGGGCCGGGAACATCAGGGAAGTCAGTCAGATGGAGGAGGATGCTGAATCATTAAGGAAGGCGGCGGCAGAGAATAACTTGGCAAAGGCCCAGCGTGGGCGGCATGTCTTCAAGGGTCGCTGGGCTGGTGACTTTGTGTAGGCTATCCGCCCTAGTGCTCTTTTCGTTCACGGATTTGAAGGTCCGGTAGCTCCAAGGGGCATGGTGCAGGTGACAGAAGTCAGGTTTCCCTCGACCTTGACTGCCATATTTACGTTGTGTTTTTTCCCGAATACACGGTAGGTGTGTAACCCCGTTCCCCGGTCGGGGCGGGCCGCGTCCCGATGCCATCCTCCGTTGTTGAATCGTTCAACGACCTCGATCGGCATCGGCTGACCATCGTTACTGACGGTGAGCGAGACGGAATCCCGCTCAGCGCTGGGGTTGATTTCGAGCTTGATCGTGCCTTCTCCTTCCCGAAGACCCGCCGTGGCAGCCAAGGCATTTGTGATCAACTCGTGTAGGAGGCAATATAGCCAAATCCGGGGTCCGGCAGCGTTTACCCAAAGTTCCTCATTCTGACGGGTTAGGTCGTCTTGATCGCTCAGAATAATATCGGCAGTCTTCTGCCGCCCCCTGAAGTCACTCACTACTTCTTGACACAATCGGCCCAGTTCAAATGGCGAGTCTTCGGCCAGATACATTCTGGTCCGTTTCCAGGCTTCCTCACGATTCGAAGCCTCGCTCAGGACAGCATTGGCCGCCTGCTGCTGATGACGGATCATCGTCAGTATGGTTTCGAAGGCACGCGCCTCTACCGAATCTGTGGCGTCGACCCTGTCCACAAGCGATGAGAGCCAAGCCGGCGTAGCCGTTCGGGCCAAAGCACGCAAGGCCGAGCAGTCGCAGACGTGTAGTTCGCCTTCGGTTTCAACGACGTAGCCGCTTTCCTTCAAGCGCTCCACAGCTTCTGAAACGCGGACGCGCTCCGAGGGCAGGCGCCCCCCGCGCTCAGCCCACAGGTCGCCCACCGCCATCCATAGTTCTGCTGTCGTGCAGCCAACCCCAAAGTAGTCGTTGGAAAGTCCGAGGCCGAGGACTAACAGGTCTTCCTCTCGGTCCAGATCTCGTGCAATGCCTCGCACCAGGAGGTCATCCATGTCCTTCCTAGCCCAGAGCGCACTGATCCCGTCGATTGGGTCGTCAGCTCGGGCAGCGTCAATGAGCGTCCAGAGCACTCCGGGATGACCTCCCGCTCGCAAACGGATCCTATCGAGATCA
The DNA here is from genome assembly GCF_056395245.1 of Arthrobacter sp. 10L430. NCBI lineage: Bacteria > Bacillati > Actinomycetota > Actinomycetes > Micrococcales > Micrococcaceae > Arthrobacter > Arthrobacter sp. 10L430. Next base: position 61,106 of record NZ_JBFTJD010000018.1, read on the forward strand.
ACCGGCTGGGGAGCCATGCCCAAGACCGCCATCAACCAGGCAAGCCTACGGCGGCTAGCCTCAGTCCGTCCCGCCGGAGTATCGCGCGGGGCGATTACCTCTTCGAGCGGAAGCCTCGAGCAAACCAGGCAAAGAAATTGAAGGGCGCGGTCGGAAGCCTTGGGTTGCTCGCCGCCGTTAGACTTCCGGAGCAACGAGAGGACGTCAGGGACAGTTATCACGGGACCGCTAGCGCCTTCCTTGGAGTTGCTCAGTGACAGGCGCAGCAACGTGCCCGGAAGTCGACGCTCGCCCACGCTCATCCGGACTGGCTCCCCTCCCATCCAGCGAAGGCGCGGAAGATGGTTGTTGGAAGGCATCAGGAATTCAGCCACAAGTCCGTCCCCGTCCCGGACGACCTCGGGACGATACCCATCGTCAACCTCGTCAACCATGCGCTGGAGGGCTGCAACCCATAGTCCAGCTCCATTACGGTCGTCACTTCCCAGCAACTGTAATGCTTTGACCACGCCCTGCCCCGCTGAGTCGGACGGGTCAGGCGCGAACCTGGCCCTCAGCCCGGCAGGAGCGGGCTGAGCGGGATCGAACCACCTTGCCATCTCCTGGACCTCTGCAGTTCGCCAGGACCAGCGGGCGAATGTCGTCGGCCGCGGTAGCTGCTGCTGTCCGTCATGATTCTCAAGGGCAAGCTCGGCCAGTCGCAATTCTCCTAGGGCGATTATCGACTCTATGTATGCGGCCCAATCTGGTGCGAGATCCGCGCGCATATTGTTAAGTCGTTCGAGCAAGGAAGCAGACAGGACACCGATTGCGCTGGCCACTGCGTCCCGCATGGCTTTTAAAGCAAGCTCTGCATCGTCAGATTTCTCTTCTACTTGAATGCTTCGGACGCCGACCAAGTTGGAATCGACATCTGCACGTTCACAAAGTAGCCTCAGTTCTTCCACTGCCTCGTCCACTCGGACCTGAGCTTCGACTTGGTACTCCCTTATCTGGCGATCGAGGACATCAAGGGAGGCTGCTTCAAGGAGTTCGAGTCTCTCCGTGAGCTCGGCGGTTCGCTGCGCTTGGATGAAGTCACCCTCTCGCGCTATTTCAAGAACCGCCTCGTACGCCGTTCGGTCCTTTACGATGTCCTCGCAGACGGCTTTCAAAAGGTCAACTGGCGAAGGATTATCCGCGTGACGCGTAGTACAGAAGTATGCCGTCACGAATGGCCAGCTCTTCCAGCTTCGGACTGGGGTGTTACTGGTCCCCTCCTCGGCCCAACCAAGCAACCGAGTGATCTCGGCGGAGACGACAACGCTCTCGGGATTGGGCGCGACCTCCGCCTTGGTCCGGATTGACTCGGCAACAAGGATTATGCGCCTGAAAAGATCAAGTTGATCTGGGGACCAAGCCGGCCGGGGTTCGCGGGATTGGAATGTGTAACCTTTGGCGATCAATCGTTCTGTCGCCTCACTGATGCGGCGATGGTGACGGAGGAAGGACTTCCGGCGGCTAGCATCGATTTTCTTCTGAAGACCGGCTTTCCGGGCGGACTCATCTAACCACTTGTCGTCGTTGCCGTTCTGTACGAATTCTCCGCGCCAGGCTTCCACCGCCCCGATGTCCCTGCCGGCAAGCGCCTTTAGCAGCTGCGTCATCTCGCCCTCCGTCCCGAAAATGTATTGCTGGAGAGCCGTTCCTGACGCGGAATTCGACGGGTAATGCTGCAATCCCAATACGGCGGCTTCGGCTGACTCCCAAAGGTCTTCGCCACCATACAGAGGCACTTTCTGAAGTTCGACCGGAAGGACTCGGGGAAGCGGCCCATAACTCTGCCAATAAAGGGTCGCGACAGAATCGAATTCAGCCACGAGCGGATCGAGCACCCTAAGGATCTCGCCATCCAGCGAGAGATCGGTAGATCCGCTGTCAATATCGCCGAGAACCGCGGCCACCAGGTCTACTACTCGAAGGGCTTGGACCTCCTCGGGCCGGAGGTCATCGCTGCTGGTAAGCCCGGCCAAGATTGCTTGTCCTCCGGGGCCGCCCTCCGCAAGCGCAGAAGTGAACTCTAGTCGCGGAGGCATGTTCGAGTCCGGAATGAAGCTTCGGATCAAACATGCGGCTCCCCAGTTTCCGTCTTCCAACATGCAATTCAGGAGAATCTTTCCGCTCTCGACATCTACTTTTCCCGCAGCAAGGCTCTCGGAAAGTCCCACAGCTCCTGTGGAGCGCAACACCTCTCGAGGGAGACCAAATCGGCTACACGCTTCGGCGACTTGGGTGGTGCCATTTTGAGCAACCATGGTCCTGATGGCGTCAAAGGACCTGGCCTCGACTGCCTCCAAGAGGTTCTGGGCGAGAGCAGGCATAGCCGGCATAAGCTGCGGAACCTGGACGTCGTCGCGTGTACGAATTGGATCGATGCCGGTCAGCGCGCGCCACACGGAATCCGCAAACCACGCTGAGTCTACTTTGACGCCCATTTCTCCGGTGGAACGGCGATTCCGGAGACCTGCGTCCACGGAGAGCGGATTGAATGAGCCCAACAAAACCGTGTCATCATGCGAAACGACCTTCGCATGCATCATCCCGTTGAACTGGACATCTACCGAGGGTGGTGACGATCCGTCTTTCCTACTCAGCTCATCGATCCGACTCCTCCCGTCTCCCCTGACCTCCCAATAGCGCATGGACATCTGCAGGCCCTTCTCCGCACGGGCGAGGGCCAATTCGACGATCTCTCCTGTCAGTGCACTGTCACTGAGCCCGTGTGAAGTTACAAGAACCCGGGAAGCAGCTTTTTGGAGGGCGCCTTGGAGAATGCCGCGATGTTGGAGGTCTGTCACGATTTCCACGGAGGGACGCCGGCTCGATAATTTAGTCCGGGCCACTTGGACAGCGTCGATCCAGCCTAGTGCCCAGGCATTTACCTGAGCATCGAGAGCGTTGTTTTCGCCGAGCACCTCCCTCCACGCGGGCAGCTGCAGCTGGGCTCTCTCAGGTTCGACACGTGGCCCGAATGCACCTCGGATCCGGTTTAGGCTGTTAGCCAGAATCGGCTCGGGCATCTTGTAGTGCAAATAGGCCAAAGCTGCCTCTATCGCGGGAGCAGCAGCTTCGGTGTCGCTGTTCTCCGCAATTTTTGGTGCCGCAAGGAGTACTCCCAGTTCGGTGTAGTCCGTCGTCGACAAGAAATTCTTGCTCGTAACTAGCATCTGCCGGTCATCGGCTACCGCAACCTTGGCGTGGCTGCGAGCACCCCTGCGCCTGCTGAAAAGTAATCGTCCGGGCAGCCCGGCCCGATTGATATGGGCAACCATTGAATCGAGCCAGTTGATCACACTTTGTTCTAGATTCTGATGGCCTCCTTCAATACCCCAGAGAAGTATTACTTGGACGCCTCGTTCGAGGGCGCCAAGGATCGGCTTCCTGAAATACTGAAGCCCGGCTGCCGTGACCCACGGCACTGCAAGTACGATCTGCCGGGTTGCCGATTCCATCAGCGTGGTCAACGAGCGTCTGTGATCTTCGAGAGAGCTGAGGAGGGTTAGGTCCATCTCCTGTCTGGCGAGCCACTGAGCGTAGTTAAGCACCTGAGAAGTCAAGTCGAAGGCACGGTCGTGTGCCCTTTGGCGCAGGCTCGGAGCGCACGTTGCCATGCCGGCCACTGTGCGTTCCAGTTCAGCAACGACCTTGGTTATGCCGCGGTCCTCGAGCGGCGCGCGTGTTGCCTGGGACTTGACCCGAACGGCAAACTCAGACCTCGGCAGTTCGTCTAGAATCCTTTGCAACCTGGTAGTAGCCGTAGTCCGGTCGCGGACGGATAATGCCGCGTCCACAACGGCGACAGTAAGTTCGCCCGTAGCCGACAGGTGCGCATCAATCCTGATTGGAACATATCTCCGCCGGGATACCACGTGTAGGAACTCGGGCTCGAGATGAGCTTCCACAACACGCAGGTTCCGCCCCTGATAAGCGTCACTCCGGTTCTGCTGTTCAAGCACATCCGAAAGGGCCTCGGCCAGTTCTGCCGAGGACACGCTCAAAGGATGTCGGTCTTCGGGCCCAATCGGTACGACAGCAGATCGATCCCTGGGGCTGCTGCGGCTTCGCGTGGGAGGGAGCACTCTGCCCGTCAGGCGCTCGAGGACGAGTTCTTCCGTCCCCCGGATAAAGCTGGCCGCGGTTCCGTCCTCGCCTGCCGACTCAAGCTCTTTCCGTCCATCATCCGTTAGGGCAAGAGACTCGGTGTCAGTGCCCATTTGAACGCTGATCCAGCCGGCCTTCCAAAGATCGGCAAGAATGTCGATTACCAGACGATGGGCCAATCCAAAGATGTCAGCCAGGTCATTGGGGGTCGCGGCCCCCTTTCCAATTGCCCGCAGAATCGTACGCTCAATGTTCCCGGCCCGGTTCAGCGGCGCCAACAATAGCCGCACCGTCACGATGTCAGCCTGTGCCCAAATTTCGAAAGCCATTATTCCTCGCTGATAAACTCGGCCGCGGAAAATACCGCGCCATCCGCGCGGAATCTCTGGACTATGGCGGCCCATTCAGGACCCGCCGCATTCTCATATACATCCAGACGGCCGACAATAACGACCATTTCTCGTGCCCGGCTAAGCATTACATTGATTCTTTCGGGCGAGGAGACGTGCCCGACGGTTTGGACAGCGGTGGCCCCGGGGCGCAGTCGGTCCCGCACGAGGGAAGCCAAAACAATATCGGCTTCGCGGCCCTGGAACCCATCAACCGTGTGGATCCGTTCAACGAGCTCTGGTAGACGGCCCTGAAGAACCTTGACCTGGCCCTTGTAAGGCGTGAGCACTGCGAGGCTGGGTCCCTGAGATCCTCCAGGGAAAGGGCTCATCATTCGGACAATGTTTGAACAGAGCACAGCTTCGTACTCGTTGGCCCAGAATCCAACCGAACGCTCAGCCCTACCAGTATCGACCCACACCAGCCGCTGTCCCCGCAACTGCGCCGGTTCCTTGAGCGGGTGCGCGGCTCTCGCGCGTAGCGCCCTTAGCCCGCCGCTCGCGGAATAGAAGACGTCTCCAACTATGGAGGAAACCGCCTCATCCATTCGGTATTGCTCTGTCAGGGAACGGACTGCAGCGCCGGCAAGCGTGCCGTCGAACAAGCGCGCGAAGGTACTGAAGTTACGGATATGCCGTTCCCTCGCGTCAAACATCGCCTGGAGTTGTGGCTCCTCGTAGTTTTCCAGATCCATGAGGAACCGCTCAACGTCACCTCGCCGATACGCTCCGATCTGCGCGTGATCCCCGACAAGTGTCCACCGCACACCCCTCACGAGCGGTAACGCAAGCTCGGTAGGCCAAGCCCGCCCTGCTTCCTCGACTACAACCCAGTCGAAAGGTTCGTCGGAAACGTCCGCGTTTAGTCTCTCCCGGGTAGCCACCCCTGTAGTGGCGAATACGATGTTGGCCGCACTCCTCACCCTGCGGGAGATTTCAGGGTGAGCGGACCTGACCCGGGCGATCCAGTCCTGAACGACGGGAACGAGGCTGGGTCGTTCTGCTCTGCCAGTACGGAGCCAATCTTGTGCTCTGGCAACGCTATGGGCAATGACGCGATCGGCCATGCTGGATGGTGTGAGAACGGCTAGTTCCGGATGAGGGTTACGGTCAGCACGGGAGGTCTGGATGCGCAAGGCAAGCGTGTCCATCTGCAGGGCGCCTTCCGAACCTGATGAAGGGATGATTCCAAGCTTCTTACAGATGCGGATCGCCAAATTTTCTAGCGCGTCATGCGACTGAGCCGACACGAGCACACGAGCGCCGGGATCGTCTTTGACAAATTGAAACACCGCTTCTGAAGTCACCTCCGTCTTTCCCGTTCCCGGTGGTCCTTGAAGCGCGAAGAGGGAATCATGAATAAGGATGTCGTGCACAGCCTCCCGGCCTTCGCCTTGGAGAACAGAAATTGCAGGTTCAGGGCTCTGTGCTAGTCGATTTAGCACTGCCTTGGGTTCAATGAGTTGGCGAAGGAGAGTGCGGTTAGTGGCTAGCTCCCTCACCGCCTCCTTCTGCCTCGCGATCTGGGTCTCGGTACCGGAATCACCTTCCAGCCGAAGCCAACCACGTTCGGCTGGAAGGGGCTTCCCCTGAAGCGCTAAAACTACGGTATCTGGATCGAACACATCCACAACTTCATAGACATGACCACGATTCCCGAAGGACATTTCGCCGTACTCAAAGAGCCGTACGCTGCCATATTGGATACTCTCGTCTGCGTCTCGGACAAATGAAGCTAAATCAGGACGCCGGGTGTCATGAATCGATTTACCGCTCAGAAGTTCGTTACTGGTCAGTTTCCGACCATAATCGTCTTCCATATTCCAACGAAGGGTGACTGTCGCAGTGCCCGCACGGCCGGGATCAAGTACATACGCATAAGTTCGGGAATCGAGAAGCGCCCGTTGATACTGGAGATACCATTCGAGGGTCCCTAGATAATCACGCTCCGCCTCAGACCATGAGTCGGAAGCCCCGGATGGTTTGACTAAAACCTGCCAATCGGGCCTACCTCTGCACAAGTGACGGGCAACATCGATGTCCTTTGGCATGGGTTCGACATCGACCATTGGCACTTTATCAACGAGGGCGCCCACCCGCAGCCGGTTGATCATTGCGCTTATATCTGACGACTTCCGCACAAATTTAACAATCATCATTTCATTGAACTCGCTGCTTCCGACCCGCAAGCGCTCACAAAACCAGGTAATTTCACGTCCAATGATTACGGTCTTCGCGCGACGCAGTTTTTCGACGCTTCCGCCGGCGAAGCCTTCCGCACCCGTCGGTGAATGAAGGATTTCAGCTCCACGCATGTCCAATTCGACCCGCTCGGTGAGCTCGTCCAGGCCATCATCGGTGAGCGCCGAATGTTCCACAAATTTCCATTTAAGGAGGGTCTGATCTGTCTCGTCTCGCATAACGCCGACCAGATAGGGAACGTCGGGCATTTCTCCCGATAAAATCGCGCGTGCGTCAGAGAATTCCGCCGAAATGGATCGGACTACTTCGTAGGCGGTCGGGCGGGCAGCCGGCTCCTCGTCAAGCATTCGCAGTAGAGTCTGGGCAAATTGTCCGGGCAGTTCGTTCGAGCGCCGCACCAGAGCTATCCGAACATCATTTTGAATTGTTCTTACATCCGCGATGGTTTCGACCGGCGCGGAAGTGTCCCCTATCCCGAGGAGCCAGTCCGCCGCAACCATGCCGAGTGAGAATATGTCTCCTTTCGGTCCTCCCAAGGTTCCGTTAGGGAGATCAAAAACAAACTTGCACCTTTCGGGAGGCATGTAGATTCGCGACGAGGGATCCTCTCTCAGATACAGGCTTCGCAATTGTGCGAGGTGGACTGTAGATCCCCGCATCCGGAACATGTTCGCTAGAAGAGCGCTCATCTCGAATCGGGCCAGACTTATATTGCCAATTTTGGCGTCTGTGCTCTTCATGGAGAGCGCGCCCGGCCACAGGCCTTGGTGGGATATTTTCGCGTCGTGGAGGGTAGAAAGGGCGTCAGATAGGTACCAAAGGTGCTCCAGGGCTTCCCCGCGATTCGCGCGCAGGAGTAGGCGATTCTCATGTTGGGACATGGGGCTGCCCTCACGGTACATGCGGACAAACGCAGCTCCGGCGTCACCGTCGATTCCCTCGATGCGCCCTCCATCCACAAACCGCGGCAGTGCCCTATGGTCAAGCCCTGCAATCCGCTCAAGTGTCCGTACCTCCTGCTCCCAGAGCAGGCCACCCACACCGCCCACTCCTAGATAGAGATTTAGGGTCACCACTTCATTGGCCGGATCGAGAAGCTCGTAGCGGTACAAGATATCCGGAACCAGTGCAGCGTCGTCCCCCTCAGCTGTCAGCCTCTTCCATCGGCGCCGTGATTTCCCCCCGGGCATCGCAGGCGCTCCTATAAGCGCATCAACGTATTCATCCGCGAGTTCTTGACTCAAGGCTCTCCCCCATCTGCTGACTGAACCTTCACCTCCTGGACGGAGAACCTCGGGAAATCTCACCCAACTCGCACCCTATCCTCGCCCGTCTGGAAATGGAACCATTGCGGGAGGGAGTCGGGCCTGTGCTGAATCGGCTCCAAGTCGAGAGTTCTCACGTCAGGGAACCACCGGCGAGTTGCTTTCTTTGGTTGTTCTTCGATGTCGCGGTTGTAGAAGGAATTTTGTGGGTCGAGGAGGGCACTCGGATCGCACTGTCCAAGATCATCAATGGCAAAGAGCATCAGAGTGTAAGGCACCCTCGACAAGCAGGTGCGCAATGGGGCGACCTTGGTGAGCCTCATAGAACGCTGGCACACGCTGACGCCGGGACAGGAAGTCAAGGTCAGGGAAGCCGGCCACGCCCCGCCGCGGGCGTCATCGACAACATGACCCGGAGGTTCGGTCATAAGGGTTTAGATAGACGGGAAGTCCCTGGGGCGGATGTTCCTGGGCCGGAGACCCCGTCGAGATCCTCTCTGCATTGGAAACCCCTGACCCCTTTTAGGGTGCAGCGGCAGGACGACCGCCCGTCAGGGGCTGAAGCGGGGTTCAGGACGCTGGTCAGGGCGACAGTATGTGTCGGGATGGGCGGGTTCGCTCCATCGGACCACCAGATGGGGCCTATCCACTGCGTCATTCGGATGTTTTCGGCCCGGTTCATCGGCGGCTCTTCGCCCAGTCCTAGGCCGGAGCCCGGGCTGGGCCGCCGGGACGGCCGTCAGCCTCTACCGAAGGGCTGACGGAGACCCGCCAGCGGCGTCGTCTCTCCCCGCTGCGGGAGGGGAACGGAATACCGGCAAGAAGGGGGAGGGCGCTTCGGCAATTGCGCCCGGACAATTAGTTCCGCTGCCCACAGCCGGGGAAAATCCTGATGGGTTATCCACCGCTACTGCTGCTGAGGGAGCTTTCCCGATGGCTCCCGATTTCCAGCCGTGGATAACCCGGATTGACCCCAACTATGGACAGCCCGCGTGGTCGCCTTGGGCGTTGGCTACCACTACGCGATTTAGAACAGCCCTGAGGGCGGTTCCTCGCAGGGTAGAGGGGCGAGTTTGGCGCGGTGGCCGTCGTCCGGGGTGCAGCCTTTGAACGGTCCATCTGTTGAGAGCAGAACGGACATGTGGTGGTCTGCGTGGTCGCGCCACCACACGCTCATCCCAGTGGTGCCGTCCAAGCGCAGGAACTCCCAAGCGCGCCAGAGCGCTTCGAGGCGGCTGATCGCTTCGGCGTGCTTCCACCACTGCGGGCACCAGGTCACACCGCCCTGCACGTTGAGCTGCCGGCGGTAGCTGGTTGCCAGCTTGTTGCTGACGAATTCAGCCACGTTCGGGTAGAACAGCTCCGGGGCGTCCGCGTCCTCCTCGGCTGGCTCCGAGGCTGCGGCGTTGTCCCCCAGCTCGTCGTCCCACTCCCCCAGGCCTTCACTCATTAGAGGCACCCGCGGTGACCCACCGGTTCCCGGCCGCGGCCGCCGGCCTGTTGGCAGGGTCATGTGCGGTGATGGAGGCTCGGACTGCATCAGCCTGCGGACCGCTCATCCAAGGCACTGTCTCCAGCATCGCCGCAGGGGCACCAGAGGCGAACATGATGGCACGGCCGCGAGGGAACGCGGCCAGGTCCGACACGTCCAGTGTGCGCTCCTTGCGGTCGTCGTCGTGGCTGTAGGAAGTGCCCTGTTTGGAGCGGCTTCTGGTCATGTTGGAGTAGCGGTACTCCCCCACGAGCTGTGCGAGCTCGTTAAGGAATTCGGCTTCGGCGACGCCGCCGCCGTAGACCTTGATGTTGGAGGCGCTCCAGAGCTTGCGCATCCCGTCGCGGCCCCACACCTCCACGCCCTGGGACCAGGACTGAAGGATGGTCATCAGGACAATGCCCCGGGAACCGTAGTGGCTGTAGAGGTTCGGCAGCTCACGCCACCGGCAGACGTTGGCTGCTTCGTCCAGGACACCGACCATGGGCGTGGCCAGCCGGCCCCCGGGTGAATGGACGGCGAGTTCTTCGGCTGCCTCGACCGTGGCCACGGTCAGCGCCGTCACCAGCGGGCCTGCGGTGCCCTTTCCTTCCTTGGACAGGCTGTACAGCGTCCCGTTGGATCGGACGAACGCTGCGGGATCAAACTGCGGCCGCTCGTCTTTTTCGCTCTGGGGTGTCACCCAGCGTGCCACTTGGCGGTTGGTGAGGCAGGAGGCCATCTGCAGCGCCGTGCCGTACACGCCGCCGCGTTGCTTTTCGGGTGCGTTGATGACGCCGCCGACGGCGTTGGAGGTCTGGGTGAAGCCGTGGGCTTTGAGGATGTCCACCGCTTCGTCGTCAGCGGGCCGGGTCAGCCAGGTGTGGACCTGCGTGATCGGGCGGCCGTCGAGGGCGGCGGCGAGCAGGAGCCCGGCGAGGAGATCCTGGCCGGCGGGATCGAAGTAGGCGTCCGTTTTGGCGTCCGGGCCGCGGGAACCGGCGGCGAAGTGATCCGCCAGGCGGGCTGCTTTCACTTCGTCCGTGACATAGGACAGGGGGTTCCACCACCACGTGGGTTCCTCGAGTGCGACGGACTGCGGGTCGAAGACCCAGACCGGCCCCTCGGCGGCACGGACGTCGCGCGTGCCGTCAACGATGTCCCGCTTGTTCGATGTCACCAACGCCGCTCCCGGGGCGGCGAGGATCGCCGGGATGGCCCGGGAAGTCGTCTTGCCCGTTCTGGGTCCCCAGATGTCGATGTGCATGTCTTCCCAAGATCCATAGACCATCTGCCCGCCGAGGACGGTCTTGCCGACCGGGACGCCGGGTGAGCCTTTCACTCCAAGACGTTCGGCGGTGGCCGTTGCACCGCGCAGGCTCAGTGCGCGCAGGTCACGGCCTTTGGCCATGTGCTGGGCGGCTGCGTCCACGCGGGAACGCTTGGACCGTTTGCGCATCACCGACCCGACCACCAAGACGGCCAGGACGATGACGAGGACGCCGAAGCCGATGATTACCCCTGTGGCGGCTGCAGGCCACGTGACTTTGTGCGAGAGCAGGCCGAAGACCAGTTCAAACGGGTTGACTGGCAGCTTTTGCCTATCATCGGAGAGCATTGACCCCAGGTGCACGGCGCCGGCCACCGAGCCGACCCCGAGCACCACGATCGTTATGACGATCCAGAGCAGGATCGCTTCGGTGTCGAGCTGGGAACGCTTGCCGCTGCTTGGTGCACCCATGGGACGTCTACTCCTTTTTTCTTTTTCTCGTGCGCTTGGGGAGCGCTCGTTGTTTCAGCTGCGTGTGTATCCAGCCAACGATGAGGGGTACTAGGCCTGCTAGGACGCCGATGATAAAGGTGATGTTGCTTTGGCGTTCCTGCATGCCGAGCAGGATTGTGGATCCATGGGCACGGAAGGAATTGCTTCCGTGCTGTACCCAGGTCAAATCGTCGTCGTCACCATTAGGTTCTGGCGCGGTGATTTCAAGTTTTTCGTCAGATTGAAGGTCGCGGTAGTCGACTGTTAGCTGTGATAGATCCGAGTCGAACAATTCTTTTCCGTCAAAAACTTCTTTCGTGGGTGTCCAGTCAGGTGCCCTGAAGCCCGTGCCAACGTCTGGAAGGGCGAACGCGGTACGGGATGACCCTGCTGATGTCCATCCGTTGGTCGCAGCCACGGTGAAGGCGGTGGATAGGATGCTGTTTTGCTCACGAACCAGAGTTCCAGAGAGCACTTGAGCTTGAGTAAGAGGGAACTTAGGAGGATCCTGCAGATTCTTAGCATCCGTACAGTTGGGTGCGACGTCGTCACCATGGAAATCAACTTCGAGGCTGCAGTCCCCGATTTTAGGGACGAACTCTTGCTCGGGACGTCGGAAGTTGTCCCCCGTGAGCGCAACACTGAAGCCGACGCTGTCTTCCTCGTAACCTGGCTCGACGATCAGACTGATGTAAACGGAGTTGAACTGCCCGCTTCCCGTAGTCCCGTCCGCAAAACTAACTAACGCTTGGATCGGCACGTGCGGCTTATCCGTGAATATCAGGATTGACTGGTCAGCAGCGGATGGGGCGGCCGGCGAGGCTGTCGTTTGATGGAACCACGCAGCTAGCCACAGGAATCCGTACAGAAGCAGTAGTGCGCAAAGGGTGTCAGGAACCCACCAGGGAATCGCCCAGAAAGCGGCCAATTTCGACTTTCGGACCGCTTCTCGACGGCGCGCCTTTTTGAAAATGCGCCCTCTCCTAACGGCAGGGTGCCGCCGTCGCTTCATCTATCGCCCCTCATCGTGCCAGCGCTTGTTGGTGTCGTGCAGTTTTTCTTCGACGCTGGTGAGTTTGAGCGCGACGGGGATCCCGGGGCGGCCGCCGACTTTGAAGAGGAACTTGCCCAGGCCTGGGCGTACACGTTTGCGGGATCCGCCGACGTCGGTCCATGACCCGGGGTCAGCCCATGAGATGAGGCGGGCTTGTTCGGCCCGGGAGAGGGTGACGGCTTTGTTGAGTTTTTCCATTTCGGCTCCGGGGAGCGCGCCGCAGACGACCATGCCGGAGCGTTCGACGAATCCGCGGGCTTTCATCCGTTCGGATTCGGTGGGCAGGGCTTCGAGGTCGCTCATGGTGTGCGTGATCATGGCTTGCCCGACGCCTTCGGTCCGGTTCAGGCGGGTGAGTGAGTCGACCCGGTCGACCATGCCTTCGCCGGAGCGCAGGGCCCGCCACAGTTCGTCCATGACGACGAAGTAGTTCCGGCGCGGCTCCAGGCCGGCGTCTGCCAGGGTGTGGGCGACCTGGACGGTAGCGAACCCGGTTGACCAGCAGGCCAGCAGGCAGGCCGCTTGAATGTCCCGCTGTGTGTCGGAGATCCCTGAGAGGTCGAAGACTACGGGCTTGGTCAGGTCCATCGGCTGGTCGGTGGGCTGGGAGAACATGTCCGAGAAGCGGCCTGAGCCGTCGAGGGAGTACAGCGACTGGCGCAGCTGGTCGGTCGCGTCGAGGTAGCGGCTCATGTCGCCACGGTCGAGGGCGATCGCGCGCAGTTCGTCGGGGGCGTCTTTGATGACCTCGATCAGGTCCCCGATGAGGGGCACGCGGTCCAGGCGCTCGTCCAGGATGTGCAGTGCCCGGTCAATCAGGGATTCCTCGTGGGCGCTGGGCTTGGCGTTCCGCACGATGGTGATCAGCGCCGTGATCATGTTCAGGCGCCGGTTGTGCGAGTCGGCCATCAGCTGTTCGGCCAGCTTCTCCGCCTTCACCGCTGCAGCGAGCAGCTGCGCGGCCGCGGTCTGGTCGCCATCTGGATCGTTCAGGGTCCGGTTCGCCTTGGCCCGGTGTTCCTCGGCCGAGGCGAGCAGCCTGACGGCGGCTCCGGTGGCTTCGCCGGGGTCCAGGACGTTCAAGTGGCCGCGGCCGGGACCCAGGCTGATGACCTGCCCGCCGAGGGCTTCGATCAGGTCAACGTAGTCCGGCTTCAGGTCGCCGAGGATCAACGGGTTGATGCTCCGGCCTGCCAGGCCCAGGACGATGTGCCGGACCAGGGTGGACTTGCCGTAGTGCGGCAGGCCGAGGACGAACATGGAGGGGTTGTTGATCATGCCGTGCATGAACCAGCTGATCGGATCGGCCCCGAAGGGCGCTCCGGTGTCGGTGTGAACGCCGATCGGGACACCCAGGATCGGCGTGCCGGACCCGCCCACGAACGGCCAGAGTCCGCAGACCTGGACCGAGGTTCCGCGCCATTCGTCTGCTGCCGTGACGTAGACAGCTTCGCCCTGTCCGCGGCCACGCCAGCCCCGCAGGCCCGGGCGGCGCGTGACCGCGGCCGCGAGCTTCGCGGCAGGGGCCGGTGTGCGCTGGTGCTTGGTCTTGCTGCCGAACATCACATGGCCTCGCGGATCTCTTCGGGAACCTTCAAGTGCTTGGGCAGGACCAGACCCAGTGGCAGGGATGCGGCGAAGGCAGAATCCTGTGAGCCGTAAGCGCGGCGCAGCAGCAGTCGTGCCGACGGGCCGAGGTTTCCCTCCACCACGGCCACAGCGTCCTCAAGGTCCCGTGCGGACAGCACCGTGGCCGTGACAACCATGCCGAAGTTGACCAGCCCGGCACCCTTGGCTTCCTCCGCTGCGGTGGCCTGCGCCGCACGGGCATCGACCAGGGCGCGGGCTGTGGGCCGGTTGGTCGAGGAGGCCCGGGTCAGGGCGCTGGTCTGGTCCGACTCGACGATGGCAGCCGCGCGGCCGGCTTCGATCGGCCGGTACAGCAAGGTGACGCGCTTGCGGTCGATCTCCCCGTGCGGTGCGACCAGGCGGCCCAGTGCCGATGCCAGAATGTGGCCGCGGGGTGCGCCGGTCATCGTCCAGGACACCGAGTGCCCGGAATCGTGGCGGTAGCCGTCCCAGTTTGATTGATGGGCGGACGGTCCGACATCGCCCCAGTCCAGGTCAACGGGTGTGCCCTGGTAGTGGGCTTCGTCGATGAGCCGGGCCGCTGCAGGGTCGTAAGCGACCCGAACGACCTCACACAGTTCCTGGGCGTTCAACGGTGCGCATGCCCCAGCGCCGGTGGATTCCAGACGCTCGGTCAGGCTGGGAAGCCGTGAGGCGAGATCCCTTGCGATCTCCTCGGCGGTGCGTCGTTTGCCGCCTGCCCGGGCAGCGGCGCTGAACGTCAGCGCGACCCAGGCACGGATCGTGGCCGACCCCTGCGGGTAGGTATTCAAGGCCTCCCGGAGCATGGCCTTGGCGATGGCAGGAGCGTCGTCGTGGATGTTCGATTCAACTTCCCGGCGCAGCCGTGCCCCGGAATCGGGTGCGGTTTCGACCGTGACGGATGCAGCCACGACAGCAGGTTCATTCGACAATGAGGCCAGCCAGCCGCCCCAGTTAGCCACCCAGGCATCAATCTGCTCGGGATCAACCAGGGACGCACCGTCGGGCTGGGTGCCGAAGACAACGCTGTAATGCGCGGTGGACGGAAGGTGGATCAGCGCGAACGGGCGGCCATAGGAGTCCGTGAACTCGTAAAGCTTGGAGCCGGCAGAGATCCCAGGCAGCTGGAACTCACCCCAAGGCGTCAGCCCCAGCGGACCGGAGCGGTAGATGTTGGCGCGTCTGCGCCGCGCGGAGCGGAACGCCAGCCGGGCGAAGATCCGCTCCCCTACAGACTTGTTGTGCTTGTCGGTCACCGAGACGACGGCCAGCGCCACCCCAAGGATGAGCAGGGCAATGAGCCCGGCGAACCAGCCGCCGACGAAGAGACAGATCACCGTGATGATGAGGCCAACAAACAAGCCGGCTGTTGCCAGCCCGCCAAGGGTGCCGATGCCTGCCTTACGCGGACGCCGCCAGTTGCCGTAGGTCGGTTCCCTGTATGTGTTCTCGATTGCGGCCATGTCAGGCACCCCCCGTTGATTCTTCGCTCATGTTTTTGATGGCCCCGGAAGCGGCTTGGCCTGCTTCTGCGCCCTTTTGTGCGGCCAGTACGGCGACACCGCCCGCGCCCGCGGCCGCGGCGCCACCGCCGGCGGCTGCTCCGCTGCCTGCAGCAGCACTGCCGGTGCCGGTGGATGGTGCCGCGCCAGTGGCTCCGGTGCTCCGGGTACCGGTTTTGCCTGCTGTGCCGGACGTTCCTGCTGTACCCTGGCTGCCAGTGCCCGAGGGACCCTGGGATCCAGGGCTTTGGGTCGAGGTGCTGCTGGTTGTCGTCGAGCTGGTGGATGATCCGCCGCCGCGTCCGGCGCTGCCCATGCTGATTGCGCCGGAAGCCAGTGCGCCGACCGTCCCTGCTGCGAGAGCGCCACCGCCGCCAGCGACAGCACCGACCATCGGGGTGACGAACCGCATGAGGGCTGGCATGGCGAACAAGGCAATGATCATCAGAGCCAGTCCGGTGACCGTTGCCAGGAGCGCGGAGCCGAAGTCCTTGCCGTCACCAACGTTTCCGAAGATCTTGCTGCCGCTGAGCTGGAAGGCCGTCGCGTAGATAATGGCGGCCGCGGGCTTGTAGAGGATGAAAGCGATCAGCCAGGCTGTGCACTTCTGGAACCAACCCCTGCCTGCCTCGGTGTTGCTGAAAGCTGCAGCCGTAGGGAAGATCCCTGTCAGGATGACGAGCAGGCCCCCACGGATGATCATGAGCACGATCTGCATTACGGAGGCCAGAATCGCAATCAGCCCCAGGAGAATGATCATGATCGACCCGATCGGGCTGGTGGCCGAAAGCGCCAATAGGGCCGTGATGTTTTCGTTGAACGAGGTCCCGTTCGTGGAATTAGTGATGATCCAGGCCGAGAACTGATCCGCAGCGACTGTCAGCAGTCCCACTGCTGCCACACCGGCACCGGAGACGACGATTAGGGTCGCCAGCGAACGCACCAGATCCCGCAAAGGCGCACCCCTACGTTCAATCGTCATCTTGGCTGCACCCACGAGGACAGACATCACCGCCAGGGAAGCCGTAAAAAAGTAGAGACTGTTCTGCAGGAACAACACCGGGTCACTCGCGGCAGACCCTCCCGGGGCTGCGGTCAGAGCGGGAGTTCCCACGTTCACCCAAAATGTCCCGAGTGTTTGGACTGTTTGTCCAACGGCATCGGCAATAGCCTTCGCCATGTTCTTGACGGCATCATTGGCGACATCTTCGATGGCCGCCCCTGCCTGGCAAAAGGGATTTATTGCATTCAAGCCGGAGCAGTCAGCCATTAGACACCGGCCCACTCAACGTAACCACTGAGGTCACTGAGCTGTCGCGCCCCAGTGTCCCCTGTAGCCGGCACAACGAACTTCCAGTCGCCCTCGTACCACTGGAGCGGAACCGGAATGGAGACGAAAGTTCCGTTTGCACCCTTGAATGCGAGATCAATGACGGCTCGGTCAGCCTCGTAAGAACGGAACGTGAAGCCGGCCAATTGGGCGGTCACGGAGTTTGGGGCGGCTGTTGGGGATGACTTCAGCACCGCATCTCGCTCCGGGCTGGGTACAGCCAACTGCTGATAAACGAGGTCCGCTTTTCCAGCTGAGGACAACGCAGTCATGTTTGCCGCTGCATACAACGCACCGGTCGGTGAGTGCGCGAAACAGGAACGGAGGCCGTTGGCTTCGGTCTTGCCGGGGCCGAACTGACTGGGCGATGTTGGTGCGGCGATCTTCCCAACCAATTCCCATTTGGTGTCGGCGGGTGTAGTGGCCGGCTTGGCCTGGTCGCCGGATGGCAGGCCGCACACGCTGGCCGCCGACGTCGCCGTAGGTTGGCCGCTGCTCGTGCTCGTGCTGGTGGAGCTCGGTTCAGGGGACGCCGTTCCGCCGCCTTTGGGAACCAGGGCCAGGATTACCCCGAGCGCGACAATGATCGCCACGACAACGGCCGAGATGATGAACTTAGGTTTGGTCAGCGGATTCTGGTCTTCGTTCACTGTCGGTTCAGTCATGGCTGAAGCTCCTTAGACCAGGGCGCCTACGACGCCGCCGGCGGAGGCTGCCAGGATGCACCCGCCGAGGACCCATGCCAGACGGCCGGCATGCTCGCCGCCCTCGCCACGTCGGTTATTGACCATCATCGTTCCGGCTGTGATCAGGATGCCCGCCACGGCCAGGCCGAAGACGATCCATGCGAGCCACTTGAGCATCGTCAGTACGCCTTCAGAGCCGGGAGGTGCCTCACCTGTGCCCGGGTTCGGTATCTCTGTGATGGCAAAGCTTGACCATTCCAAGGCCTTGGAGAACAACATGAGTTTCTACTTTCTATTTGGCCGGGAGTCCGGCGGTGGCAGTTACTGCGATCTGCACCTGCTCGAGGGTGGTGCGGGCTTCTTTGGGAAGTTCCTCGGTCCCGATGTCATGGCCGTAGCGCCATGCGTCCACCCAGGGGAAATGCCACATGTGGGGCACTCCCCCGCCGACGACGCGGGCGAAGTCGCGGATCTCTTTGGGGAGCCGCCCGGGAGCGTCAGCCATGACCACGAGGCCGGCGACCTGGATCCCGGGAAGTGACCTTGATGCCCATTCAGTTGCCGCCAGCCGTGCTGCACGAAGGCCCGGGATATTGGACCGGGCAACCAGGACGATCACGGATCCGGCTGCCGTCAAAGGCCACTGATGATCGGCTGCCTTGGAGCTCTTGTCGAGGCGTGCAAGCGACGTTTCGCCCGCGCCGCCGTGGACGCCAAGCCACCAAAAATTCGGTTGCCTCCCCGCAACGTTCCTTCGGGGAAGCCGGTCCGCCTGGTCCGGCTGCGGAACACTCAGCTGCGGCCTTGTCGCCCCCGTAGGGATGAAAGGCGGCTCTTCCGGGACGGCGGGAACGGGTTCGTCGATAGTTTCTGCGCCGAGCGTCACCCAGCGATTCTTTGAGACCGGCATTTCACTTCCCCTACTAATGTCCGCAAAGATCGTATCGGTACCATCCGACACGAAAGGCCAAAAGTGACCGCGAACAACAGCTTTAGTACCTTTCAGTCACTTCTAGTACATCACAGTACCAATTTGTGGTCTACGATGGCTCTATGCGGTGGGACGGACTGAGCGTGGACCCCAAGTACCTGGAAGCACTCTTCGCCAAGTACCCGGAGCGTCTTACGCCTCAGGACCTCGAAGAGATCTTCGGGTTGTCCCGAAACACCGTCTACCGCTGGCTCCAAACCGGAGTGATTCCTGCTTACCAAGTCGAGAAGACATGGTTGATCGCCAGAGATCAAGTCAAGGACTGGGTCTGGGAGAACCGGAACACGCTCAGGAAGGGCCAGACACCAGAAGTGAACGACGAGGACCAGCCCTAGGGCAAAGCAGCCGAGCAGATGTGAGGGGGACACGTGCAATCACGAACGAGCGCGCCTGCGCTGGTCGCCGGCGCCGTCCTTGCGCCCGTCGGCTTGGTACTGTCCATCATCCTGTTCGGCGGCGGCTCTCAGGCCGCTGCCGATGTCTGCTCACCGACCGGGTCCAGCGTCAGTGTTGACGCAAGCCAGCTGCCCAAGGTCGCTGTCGCCGGCTATGAGGGCGAGCAGCTGAAGAATGCGGCCGTGATCATCAACGCAGGCAAAGCCCTTGGCCTGTCGGCCAGGGGGCAGACGATCGGTGTCATGACGGCCATGGGCGAATCCGGGCTCCGGGTCCTGGACTACGGCGACGGCCCGGGCCCTGACTCCCGGGGACTGTTCCAGCAGCGCGACAACGGCGCGTGGGGGACCTACCCGGACCGGATGAACCCAACGACTTCAGCGACGAACTTCTTTACCGCCCTGCAGAAGGTCAGCGGGTGGGAACAGCTCGAACCCACCACGGCCGCGCACAGGGTCCAGCGCAACGCCGACCCGTTCCACTACCAGTCCTACTGGGCGGCCGCCGTCGAGGTCGTCGCCGCCCTGGCCGACGTTCAGATCACCGATGCCGGCGGGGAAAGCTCCTGCGGGATCCCCGGCCAATCCGGTAAAGACGATGACCTTCCGTGGAGCACGGCCAAGATCTACGAGCCATCCCCGCTGGGCATGTACAACCGCGAATGCGTCGACTTCGCCCTTTGGCGTGTCAACCAGCAGCTTGGCAGCACCACCACCCCCTACAAGGTCCTGAACGGCACCTTCCGGCCTGACGGTGCCGTTCTCGGCTCTGCCCTTACCTGGAAAGACGGCTGGGACGCCAAGGGCTGGCCCACCGGTGGAACGCCACGGGTTGGCGCGGTCGTCTGGTACTCCCCCGGCACCGGGGGCGCCGACGGCACCTACGGTCACGTCGCCGTCGTCAAAGCCGTCAACAGAGACGGAAGCTTCCTGGAAGAGGGCTACAACGGCAACCCCGCCCCGAACGACCACACGTACTACACCCGCACCGTAGAGAACAGCACTCCCAGCGCCTTTCTCTACCTGCCCGGCAGCGACTCACCGGAGGAACCATGAAACGCGCCCTGACAGCCCTCGCGGCCCTGCTCGTGTGCACGGCCTGCGCGCCGGTATCCAGCTCAACATCCGCCGAACCATCGCCCAGTGCTTCCGCCGCCAGCCCGGCCACGCTCAGCGCTGGCGGTAAGCCCCAAGCTCCCGGCGGCACAGCACCGCCCACCCTGGGCATCCTCTGGGACGAGGCAAGCAAAACAGCCGCGTTGGAAACCGCGACCAACGCCATGACGCTGTATGCCCGTCCCACGGTCACGGACAAGCAATGGATCCAGGAGCTCGGGCAGCTGCTGACCGCCCAAGCAACCGCTGATTACCAATACGTTGACCCGTCCAACATCCCGGTCAGCAGGATGACCGGAACGGGCCAGCTCAGGATCGATGAGAACAACGGTTTCGGCTGCCAGGTCGTCTTTCCCACCGATGCCGGCGACTACAAGGTGCAACTGCTCCGCAGCGCAGCCGACAAGCCCTGGCAGGTCAACCGTTTCACGCCCCCGAACGGCACAAAGTAAGGACAGATGATGGAAACTCAAGCGCTCGACTTCCCCAAGATCAACGCCGTTCTGCGGACCAACGGAACCGGCGAAGTCACCATCAACGGGACCTCCCACGCGATCGAGGCCGCCGACGAAGCCGCCGTCCTCAGCGATGCATTACGAATCATCACTGAAACCGCTGCTCAGCTCGGCCGACCCGTCCGCGTCAGCACCACTGACCCCGACGGGCAGGGCCTCATCATCGTCTCCCCCGAGGGTGTGGTCAGCGAGGCCTCTCCGATCAAGCCCACCCCGAAGCGGGAGCAGGAACCTCTGCCCGTTACGGCAGCCCCTTTGCTGGAGACGGCCAAGGCCACGACCACGGCCGCGCCTGCACCTACGCCTGTTTCGGTCCCTGCTTCGTCTCCGTCCGAGGAGGCGCCGGCACAAGCTGCCGCCGCTGCTCCGGTGACATTCAGTGCAGCCGTTACAGCCGCGCCCGCCGAGGGGCCCGCACCGGCTGCCACAGCAGCCGCTGTGGAGCCTGCCACGCGGCGCAGCCTCAAAGACACTTCGTTCCTCATCAGCGCGCCCGTGCTCCAGCCGGCTACGCGCGGCTGGCGCGGCGTTCTCAGCCGCTTGGGCTTCCGCATGGACCCATCAGCCGAGGAACTGGCCGAACGGGAAGATATTCGGACAGTGAGCCAGCACTGGCCCGGCCCCCGCACCGTAGCTGTCGTCAACCGCAAGGGCGGAGCGAACAAGACCCCCACCGTCGTGATGCTCAGCGCGATCCTGGCCCGCTACAGCGGCGCGGCGACCGTGGCCTGGGACAACAACGAATCACAGGGCACGCTCGGCTGGCGCACCGAAAAGGGCGGCCATAACAACAGCGTCCTGGATCTCATCGACTCATCAAAGGCGCTGCTCTCCCCCAGCGCCCAAGCAGCCGAGATCGCCCAGTTCGTCCACCACCAGACCTCGGACAAGTTCGACGTCCTGCGCTCAGACGAAAACGAGGAAGGCGACCACGAAGTGACCGCAGAGGAGGTGGACATCGCCCACCAGGTACTCACCCGCTACTACCGGCTCATCGTCATGGACTCCGGAAACACCGCCCGTGCCGCAAATTGGCGGCGAATGATCCACCACACCAACCAGCTCGTGGTCCCCGTGACAGCCATCGAAGACCGCGCCGAAGCCGCCCGGCTGACCCTCCAAACCCTCGAATCCCGCGGCGGCCACGACGCCGAACTGGCCCGCAACGCCGTCGTCATCGTGTCCGAGTCCACCGACGCCAAACGCAGCATGAGCGGCGACGCGCTCAAACGCGCCAAGGACGAGGCCAGGCGGATCGCTGACGGCTTCGCCCCCCATGTACGAGCCGTGGTCCGCATCCCCTACGACCCCGCCCTGGTCAACGGCCCCATCCGCTACGACGCCCTCCAACCCGCCACCCAACGCGCGTGGCTCGCCGCAGCCGCCGCCGTCGCAAAAGGTTTCTAAGAAAGTGCGACACGCCGAAAGGTTGCGGTACCGGTACCGACGCCTATGGATGGGCAAGGATGAGAGCATGAGTCAGCCATATGCAACCCCGAAGCTCGACGGCCAACGCGTCGCTCTGCGCGGCCGCGTATTGCCCGACCAACATGCTCGCGCCAGTACGGAAGCAGCCCGCCACGGACTGTCGCTGAGCGAGTACCTAGGTGCGCTCATCGACCGCGACAGCGGCCTTCCCAACAAGATCGACAACCCCCAGGAGGCGCTGATCCCCCGGGCCTCTTAAACACTGAAGGCCCGCAATAAGCGGGCCCTCAGATTAAGTTATTCAAGCTCTCCACCGCGTCTCCGGCAAGTTTCCCGGTGAAGGGCTCCTACTTCCACACCCTCTAGGAGGGTCCTTCCGTTATGCCCATAAGTGTACACGCGCATGCCCTGACGTCCACGAGACACCCCGGAGCCGTCGTCTCCAGCAAACCCTCAGGACGGCTCAGAAGGGTCAATAGGTCCCGTGAAACGACCGCTGCCGTAGTTTTGGCTGCGGTTCCAGAAGGCATGGTTCGGGCCGCCCACGGCCGACAGACTATGGCCGCTCTTCTTACCCACGAGAAGTTTGCCCAGTGCAACCGCAATGGTCGTGCCACCATTGCCGGCGTACTTCGTGCTCTCATTGCACGCGCCGACTACGACTCAATGACCACACGCCCCGGTTGGGAAGCCCTCATAGAGGCCACGGGTACATCCAGGACGACTGTGGCTCGCGTACTGCGCCTCCTGGCAGCTTGGGGGCTGATCGGACGCGTAGCCACCGGCAGGCAGGCGAAATACGCTGCGGTGGGACCGGACGGGCGACGCATAAATGAAGCTGCTGTCTATGTTCTGTGCGCTCCATCGCCGCTGGCGCTTGTGCACAAAGTTGGCACCCCTCCCGCCCTAGGCGGTTCTCACCTTAATAAGAAAGAGTTAACCCATACACGCGCGCGAGAAAAATACTTCAACACCGACGTGGCTCCGCCACGACACATTCCGACAGGCGCCGCCAGCGGCGCCTCTACCCCCCAAGTGCCATGGCGTCCAGAATTGCTATGGCCAACTCACCGAACGACAAACCGCCATGTACAGCGTGTGGCCGCCTCGTCCGAGATCCGGTACCGGAGCTTTCCCCTGCGTTGCATGACGCCCAAGGACATCGCCAGCTCGTGCCGGGACTTCTTCCTGGCAGGTTGGACAGTCGCCGACATTATGCACGCCTTGGACTGGCGCCCCGACGGCACACTGTGGCCTCACAGCGGAGCACCCGACACGAAGGATGCCCGGCGGATGCGCGGCTGGCTGCGACACCGCCTCAATGCCTGGCGCACCGCAAGCGGCGAGCCATTACGTTCCCGCGATCAGCAGGCAGCGGCGCGCGCTGCCGCTCTCCGTCGTGAGCAGCATGCCGAGCGCCAGAGGATCCTGAAACGCCAAGCCACGCGCGCAGCCCAGTTGGACGCCAGCGACTCTCCAGCCAAGGTCACCGCTCTGGCCAAGATCCGTGCCATGTTCGACGCCGGCAAGCGCCAGCGTTCCGCTGGATGGACGGCGGGAACGAGCTGCGTGTCTGTGGCACCACGCGCTGACACCCAATGAGGACCGCTTTGAGATCTATCCTGCGGTCTCCAGGCGTACCGCGTCCCCGCGGCTCGCAGCGCACAACAGAAAAGAAGCGAAAATTGGCTAACTGTTTTTGCTTGTTCCACTTGTTCTACTTGTTTAACAAGCGAAGCAAGTAGCCTCTCCCCCACCAGGCGTAGAGCAGAAGGGTTTCCCCTCGTACGTGCTCTGCGGGCACATAATGGACGGCGGGAACGAGCTGCGTGTCTGTGGCACCACGCGCTGACACCCAATGAGGACCGCTTTGAGATCTATCCTGCGGTCTCCACCGGCCCACAGTGAGGACAGCGCAATGGCATTGTTCTCATGGTATGAAGGGCCTGTCCCCCATCCCTTTCGTACCGTGGCCGTCGTTCCACGCGTACGGCGTCCCCCCGCGGCTCGCATAGCACAAAAGAAAACCAGCGAGAGAAGCAAAAATTGCTTAACTGGCTTTGCTTGTTTCACTTGCTCCACCTGTTTCACAAGCGAAGCAAGTAGCCTCCCCCACCACGCCTAGAAAGCAGGGGGGTTTCCCTTGGTTTACCAGTTTCACTTCAATCACAAGTGAAAAAAGTAAAGACACAGTACTCAGCTTCACAAGTGAAACAAGTTCTGCTGATTACGCTGTAAACACTTGTGAGAAGGAAGGGCTCAATGAAACACGACCTAGACCGTGGCACGCTCAGCAGAGTTATTGCGGTAATCAACGGCAAAGGCGGGGTCTTCAAGACCAGCCTCGTAGCCAACGTCGGAGGGCTCCTCGCGGAGGCTGGCTCACGTGTACTCCTTGTGGATCTCGATCCCCAGGGCAATCTTGCAGAGGACCTAGGCTACTCCGACCAAGGAGACGGCGGCCGGAGCTTGGCGGCCGCTCTCTGCTTCGGCGCCGAGCCGTCCCTGCTAACAGGTGTTCGACCCAACTTGGATGTCATCGCTGGCGGTGCCGAGCTCGATGACGCAGCCGCATTTCTTGGAGCCAAGGCCCAGAAAGACCGAGATGCCGCACACCTAGCCCTTGCGAAGATGCTCGCAACCGTGGCGGGGGAGTACGACCTCGTTCTACTGGATTGCCCGCCGGGTAATGAGCCTTTGCAGGCGGCAGCCGTCGCTGCTGCACGGTACGCACTGGTACCGCTGAAGACAGACATGTCCAGCCGCAAAGGCGTCGCTGCGGTCGCAGCACGGATGGATAGCGTCGTCGGACTTAACCCAGCACTGGATCTCCTGGGTGTTGTCCTGGTCGGAACGGGAACCAACTCAAAACAGGTCCACAAAGTCACCCGCGATCACCTCATTGCCGACTTCGGAACAGACGAAGTGCTGTTCCCAATGACGATCCGTCACGCAGAAGCAACTGCCCAAGCCTGCAGGGAACGGGGGCTACTGGCGCACGAACTCGAACGGGAACTCAGCAAAGCTCCCAAATGGTGGGAGGTTCTTCGCGGTGAAGCCAAAGCCACGAATGCAGGACCAAAATCAGCATCCAGCGTCGCTGAAGACTTGCATGCAGTCGCCATGGAAGTAACGCGACGCGTCGCCGCTACAGAATCCCAGGAGGTTAGCGCATGAGCACCGCGCAAAACTCTAGCCGGCCCGCACTCGGGCTGCCGCCACGGCCCACCGCAGCACCCCCAACTACGGATGCACCGTTGGCCCGGATGCTCCCCGGCCGCCGCCAAGAGGTGCCGGCGAAGACTGAAGAACCCAAGGATGCCCAGAGTTCGCCCATGACAGTGAGCATCCCCACCGCCCTTCGCAATCGTGCCAAAGCCGCATACAAGGCGACCAGCTACGCCGAAGGAGATAACACTTGGGCGCATTTCATAGCTAAAGCGATAGAAGCAGAAACCTGCCGACGCGAAGCTGAACACAACCAGGGCGAGATGTATCCGGAATGGGGAGAGAAACTTCCCGGCGGCCGACGCCTTAAAGAGAGCTGACACGGGGATCCTTATTGCCGCTCCCGGAAAGGAAACCCGCGCGAGGGGGATTGCGTTTTACTTGCTTTACTTGTTTCACAAGTAGAGCAAGTAAAACAAGAAGAAAGCCCAGTCTGAAGGGATAGGCGGGGTTTCAGAGCATCCAAAGGGTTAGGTCAGAAACGGCCGACTGCGGACCACTCCAGCGTGCCCGGTCATACAGGCATTTAGTCCCCAGCTCCTTCAAACCATGGCCAAGGCCAAGGGTAGTGCTCAAAAAATACCTGCCACGCCCCGCAGAGAATGGCCCCGGCTCCAAACGCGGCAAAGAGATTTCCGCCAGGTTTGGCCCACCGCCGCCAGTTTCGCTTACTCACACCCATAGCGTCGGTGTCAGAAAGTAGTAGAAGCGTCGCGCCGATAGCAACCAACGTGGAGCCAACCGCGTTGGCTGCGACGTCACCAGCCTTCCAGACGAGGAACGCGTCCACTGCCAGAATCAAAAACGCAGCGATTGAGAGGAAGAGGATCTTGCGTCGCGAATGTTGGACTCTTGCCGGAGGCTGAGCCAGATTCGGCGTGGATGCGGGGGTAGCTGCTTGTGAAGTTTTTTGTCGGCCGGAACCAATGGCTACGGAGATGGCTGATACAGCGATAACGGCAAGAAGCAGTTGAATGCCGCGGCCCTTTGTGTTTTTCATCGCTGTCCCCAATTCATCGTAAGAGACAAAGCACATGTCTCTGGCCCTGTCCGTGGTGAAGGGTCCCCAAAAGACTAGTAGGCAATTCGCGGCCTAGTTCAACTCGCAAACCAAGACTGGCCGCGCAATCAAGAACGACTGTTTCTGACCATGAGTTTGGTAGCTTCACCTTTGGCCAAGCCATTTGCAGCAGCAGGCGGCTCTCCTTCGCAATGTTGCGGGCAGGGTAGGAGCGGGCTGCTAACGTGGGGTCGCTCCATGTCGTCAGCGCGCCCGGAAGGTAATTCTTATGGCAATTGATCTCGTCGAGTGTTCCAACTGCGAGACCGACGAGCACGTTAAGCTCGTCGAACGGCTGACGGGAACACAGAAGAAGCTCAAGTGTTCAACCTGCGGACACGAGTGGCTCCGCGGCGAGCCTGCCCGGCAGAAGGTTCAACTGCCGACTCTGGAAGAGATCAAAAAAAGGTTCCCCAAGCCAGGGGACGTCGATCCCGGGAGGCTCGCACGTGCCAACGAACTCAAAGCTGAGTTTCTCAGACGCGAGCCCGAGCCTGTACCCAGCATCGCCCCCTATTGGGCGAAATACCAGCAAGTGTTCAGCAGTAATGGTCTGGCAAAAGCGGACCCACGGGATCTCAAGGACTTCGCCAACTCGAACATCGGCGCGAACCCAGGGAACATGTCCGTCTTCAATGAAGCGTGGAATGACATGGGGAACGATGCCGGCGCGGCGCAGGTCCGCAAAGCAGTCGAATATCTGCTTCGTGGCACATCGCCCGTCGACCTGGAGGACCGCCTCACGGCCCTGATTAATGACACCACGTCCCTCGGCATGAAGGGCTTTAAGGAGTCGCTCCTCACGAAGGTTCTGTGCATTGTCTACCCAGACAGGTTTCTAACCATCCTCATGTACACCGGCGCGGCCGGAAAACGGGAGATTGCACGCTCTCTCTGGGGTCTCGAACTGCCGGACCCTGCGCGCGTTGACTGGACTATTGGACGGCTCATCCTCTGGAGCAATGATTTACTGCTGGCACTTCTCGGAGAGGGCTTCCGGCACCAGCAGCACGCCGCCGAATTCCTGTGGTGGGCCAAGGACAAGGCCTAGACGGAACGTCTCAGGGCCGATGCCGGGCTGTAGCCGGGCTGTAACTAATGGTCCCGTCGTTGCCGCTTCTGAGCAAGGCAGTCGCAGGATTGCACAGGGCCGCGCGCATCAGTAGGGTTGGGACCACTAAGGCCTTTGGAAGGGGCTGCGAGGAAATGGCCGGAGCCGGGACACCGGATCACTCGTCACCACACGAGAAACGCCACCCGAGCCCCGTCCAAAGGCCTTAGTTATGTTCCGGAACGATCCGAGCGCCCAGTTCACCTTGAACCCAGTAACGAGCGCCCGGGCAAGTCCTCCACCAAGTCGACCCGGTCACCAGTGGAATGGCGTGGTTCGGGAAAATCTTCATACCTTCGCCTAAGTGGTTTCCACGGGGATCTGTGCTGACCAGCTTTAGTACTCGGGAGTAGTAGCGTCCGTCGCCACTAACCAGCGCAGCCGTCAAGAACCCGGAAAATATATCGGCGGCTTGGAGTCCATCGAGCTTCGCGGAATCGAACCACTTAAAAGGCCAGAGAAGGTTACCGAAAGGTGTTCGGGGATTACTGCCAAGTGCAGCTGCGTGAAGCTCCGTCATCGTGTCGTCGTGGTCGACACCTCCCACGACGCCAAGCGAAACCTTGGCAAGGCGCGGACCACCAGGCCAGGCTGCGGCAGCGCGGGCAATGCGCTCCATGAGGTACAGCGTCATCAAGTGGTATGACCGCGCTTGTTCGTTGCGCATGTGAGCCCCCAATCCCACCGAAGGCTTGTGCAGCAGAACGTTGACCAACCTTATGTTGGGGATCGAGGTCAGAAGATGGAGTGCGGTGAAACGCCTGGCTTCTTGCTTTGCCTTGAAGTGATCGACCCAGTGCAGCTTGTTGCCCGCTGGGATTTTGTAGACGGACCTCAGACCAGCTACCGCCGCCCGCATGTGATCCACATGTTCTTGCTCGACCAGGAGCGCGGTCATGGTGAACCAATCTGACTCTCGGTTGTCCTTGAAATTCCTGTCGCCGTACTCATCAACGAATACGTGGACCTTGGGCAAGACCTTGTTTTGACTGGGTGTCTGATACAAGACCGGAGCGGGGGCAGGAGCTGGTACGGACACGGGAGCGGGTGCTGTCGTTTCCCAGTTGCCCCAGCCAGGATGGGGTGGGGCGGGTGTTGCCGTTCCCCAGCTACCCCAAGCGGAAGGAATTGGGACGGGTGTTGGCGTTTCCCAGGTGGAGGGAACTGTGGTGGCCGTTGGCTCGCCCCAGCTAGGAGGTGCGGGCGTTGTCGCCTTCCAAGCAGAAGGGGCGGACCAGTCAATTTCTCCATCTGATTGATGCACGCGTCTTATTCTAAGTTCGGGCGCGCACTCGCACCGGACGTCGGGCACGCATCACTCGGCAGTGCCCCCTACCGTCATTGAAGTAGGGGTCCCTCAGGGGGTGGTGGTTTTCGTGTGGGGTGGCTATGACGCAGCTCGGAGACTAGATCCCGACAGGTCAATAACGACCGTTTCTGACCTACCTTCGGCACGCCTCCGAAAAAACTCGAAAAAACACTCATATCGTTGGTCTGTGACTGTTGGCGGTAAATGGCGGTCTTTTTGCGGCGCTAAATGTCGCCTTGCTAGTCGGCAAGCGCTCGTGACCGCCTGTAGAACGTCGCTCGGGACATACCGAGATCCCGGGCAACCTGCGCTGTGGGCTCGCCACCTTTGACTAGGCGAACAGCGCTTCTGATCTGACTATCAGTGACCCGGCGGGGTCGGCCGCCAAGGTCTTTGCCAGCTTCTCTTCGCTTGATTATGGAATCCGTGACGCGTTCGCGCTTGATCTCGTGTTCCATCTGCGCAAGGGCGGCCATGATCGTGAACAACATAGAGCCCATCGGTGTTGCTGTGTCGACGTCGCCTCCGCCCAGGTTCAGGACGCGCAGGCCGGCACGCCTAGTGCGGAGTTCGTCGGCGAAGGCAAGCATGTTTTGGGTGGATCGCCCGAGCCGGTCCAAAGTCGTGATGACCAGGGTGTCACCCTCCATGAGCGCGTCGAGTGCTCGATCGAACTGTGGTCGCGACGCACGCGCTCCGGAGACACCCTGGTCGACGTAAAGGTCGTCGCGTCGAACGCCGGCGGCCAGTAGATCCGCCCGCTGCCGGTCCGTGGACTGCTGCCGCGTCGAAACCCGTGCGTAGCCAATAAGTTTCGGCATGCCTGCCTCCGATGTGTCTCATAACTAATGATTGGTACGCCGATTCAAGCAGAAGGTTTCGAGACATAGTTATAAGAATCGCCGGACGCAGAGAAAGTCGCGAGATTTCACAGGAATTAGGATCCTGCCGAATAGAGCCAGTGAGACGTCTCGTATCCCAAGGGTTTCGAGACAAGCTGGAAGGGCAACGTTTAGGGCACCGTCACCGTGCATGTCATCGTTCGGGGTA
Source organism: Arthrobacter sp. 10L430 (assembly GCF_056395245.1). Classification (NCBI taxonomy): domain Bacteria; kingdom Bacillati; phylum Actinomycetota; class Actinomycetes; order Micrococcales; family Micrococcaceae; genus Arthrobacter; species Arthrobacter sp. 10L430. The sequence continues at coordinate 90,721 of NZ_JBFTJD010000018.1, forward strand.
CACGTACACATCAAGGGCCGACCACGGAGCAGAGGGATGCATCCATGCCTGGCTGAACGCTCGACGACCGGCTATCGGGCGGCACTTCACCAAGTTCAATGAGGCAATTCGGCAACAGCATTAGGCGCTCTGATGCCGCTTCTCACTAAAACTTACTGGTAGCTTCAATAGGATTCATACGCTTTGGAAGGTTGGAAATGTTCGGCCGATTCAAGAAAAGAAGTTCCAACATTATCGTTGTCACGCTAAATGCCCGGCTGCAGCCCCTGGACCGGGCCGCATTAGAAGATGCCTTCGAGGCCGCGATGAAACAGCGCGGACAAGAAGTTCGCGTGGTCGGCGGGGGAACCCAAATGGCGGCGAACGGTGAAATCAGTGAGTGCGATATCGAGATTGAGTTTGACGGACCCTCAGATACGAGGGTCGAGGCCATTTCCGAAACCCTCACCTCAATGCTTGCGCCCAAGGGCTCAACACTGCACGTGCTAGACCTAGATCGTCGGATACCTTTTGGGGCGCACGAAGGACTAGCCCTCTACCTCAACGGCACCGACCTTGCCGATGAGGTGTATCGGGACTGCGACTCCAATTACGTCTATGCAGAGTGCAGCCGGTTGTTGGAGGGACTCGGCATCGTAAGCAGCCATTGGCAAGGACCCCATGAAACAGCGCTGTACATGTATGGATGGGACTTCAAAGCAATGCAGGAGAGGTTGACTCCATTCCTGCAAGAGTATCCGCTGTGTCAGCAATGTCGGGTACTCCAGATCGCATAATCCGACGCTGATGCGGCCAAGCGAATATACGATCCTTGCGCTACGTCGGAGAGATGCCTCGGGAAGTCTGAGACGATGCTGCCATGACAATCAGCGGTGCGCATGCAACGGCATTTTTCGAGGAAGTTGTCCGCGAACAGCAAGTCTGGACAATTCGGGATGCTCACGGCTTTCCAGCCCCGCTTGGAAACAATGGACTTCGAAGCATGCCCTTCTGGTCCTTGAGCTCACGAGCGGAGCGCATCGTAACGAATGTCCAGGACTATGCAGGCTTCGAGAAAGTCCTGATCCCTCTTAGTGAGTGGCATTCAAAGTGGCTGCCCGGCCTGGAACGAGATGGGCTACGCGTGGGGCTCAACTGGTCCGGCAATCGCGCAACTGGGTACGACGTGGAGCCGCGCTGGAGGATCCCTCACTGGGACAGTCAATCAGCTTTGTTGTTGCGTTTAGAGAGCCGCTGCCGACATTTGCGGTTGGGTAATAATCAGACAGTGATGCAACTAGAGTTTTGGCCGGACTATGGGCCAGGTCCACTGTGGGAGCAAGGAAAACCTGCTGATCTGCGATCTCTGGGGCTGCCGTATGAGCTCGCCGAGCAGCTCATCTCTTGGAACTCTCGATTCGAGGAGGACAAGGTTCCGCTCGAAGGCCCGGGTGACGTCGGCTGGGTCGCAGAAGGGGTACATCTTCTGCGCCAGGTTCGCCTTGCCCTGGGAGCTGGGTACAACGTCGTGGTCACTGAGCCCTGGTGGGGAGAGACTCCAAGTTGAGTTTGAGACTACGGAGGAAACGTGTCTCAAGCCGTGCGGTTACGCTCCACACCCTCTGCTCCCGGTACAGACTGTCCGATGAGCGATCGACTTACGGACACATAGAGGCCTGCTCATGAATGCGGGCCGAAACCCAATTCCCATTTACAGGCACCCTCGTGTGGTTCATATTCGAGGTATGCGAGTGGCCGGAATTCTCCCCTCAGACGCTCCTGACCCGCGGGCCGGATGGGCCGAGCGCCTGAAGCTGATGCCCATTCCGGTGATGGGGCTCGCGCCTCAACCATCGTTGGAGGACACCGACAGCGTTGGTGTGACCTATGGCCAAGATGATCGTGGGTACAACGAGATGACGGCGAGCATCACCTATACGCTCTGGCGAAACCCGGATGACCGCTCAGACCCGGTAAACCTCGCGGACCTCAACGAGAAGACACGCAGATCGATCGAGGAAGTTCCGCCATGGCCGCGGCCCCCTTGGCTGATCGAGTACGTGGAGCGCCTGCGTTACCCGCAACTTGAGGATGCCGTGCGAACCACCTGGCACCGCGATCCATCCGAGCGTTCTTCGGTTCGAAGCCTGTTGGTTGACCATGTCAACCACATCCTCATGAACCAATATCGGCAAGAGCTCTGGCCGGGCAGCAACCCGTGGGACCAGCACGCCCCCACAGTTACCGGCCGGATGGTCAACAGCCAAGCCAGGACCGTCATCAACGGAGTCGATATGCCCGGTGCAGAGGTCGATACGGACCCGTTCGTCTACGGTATCGGAGCCCAACTGGCAGGCGGCGGCGTGGTGACCGCGGTGCTTCCCCGCACTGAGCTCAAGCACATCCAAGTCCAATTCACGCCCCGGACCTAACGCTTCCATTCCAAACACAGCAACACCAAGCTTGACGTCGCCCCCTAGGGGAACCTCGTCCGTAAGCCGATGGTTAGGTGCTTGTATCCGGAGCGTCTTGGGATGAGCGCCTCTCCAGTTCGTTGCATTCACGCCTCGCAGCGACAGCTAGCGGCGTCATTATGGCGACTATGGGCAAGGCCCATATGACCATAGAGGGCCAGAAGCCAAGCCAGCCCCGTGTGAGCGATGACCCGATCATTGCGGCCCAGAAGAGCCAGAAGCCGGTCCATAAAAGCCGTTTCAACTTCGGCGTACGAGTCCCCTCGTCATTGCTCATGGCGCACCTTAGCGGTTCCGATTCTTAAAAACGATCCCCTTCATGACGTGGAGTCATCCTTCCTGCCCGCCTTCGGTAGCCACTACTTCCCGGAGGCATGGTGCTCATTCCAATACTCGCTGCGCTGTCTCCGAAGAGATTTAACGAGCACTAAAATTCCGAAGACTAAGGCGATCGCCGCAACCCCGAGGAAGATCCAAGTCCAAATTTCCGATCCCCGAAAGATGACGTTCGCCCACAATGCGACCAGACCGATCACCATACCGATAAGCGCTGCTCGGGTTTCCCTCTTGTTCATACCGGAGTGTAACCACGAGGATGCCGCGGGCAATAGAAGCCGAGGTTTTACTGCCGAAGCACCCATAGGGCCTGCACCGTAAGCCGGTGGCCCAAAGGGCGCAGATGTGCCCGATTGTGGATCCCCTTACGGACACCTGAACCGACTTCCAAGTCGGACTCGATGAGTCTCATAACCTCGGTGCCTCGAATTCTTACAGATTCAAGGCAGCTGGCACAGTGGTGCGACAAAGAGCGATCACAAAACGCCGCCTTTTAGCGGCAAACTCCACAGAAAAAAGTCGAAAAGTCTTTCTATCGTTGGTCAAAACTGGTTTTCGAAATGAAAGCTGGTCAAAACCTACACTGGAGGCTTTTTGACGTGTCCGGCAACGTAATTGGGTATGCGAGGGTGAGCACCCGCGGGCAGTCACTAAATTCGCAAGTGGACGCACTCGTCGCTGCAGGAGCCGTGCGGGTGTTTCAGGAGTACGCCTCCGGCGCCACCCAAGCAAGGACACGATGGAAGGAATGCCTGGACTACCTGCAGTCAGGGAATGTTCTGACAGTTACTGATCTGACCAGGCTGGGACGCAGTACTGCTGATTTGGCTGACATCGTGACGGTACTAGGACAGCGGGGGATAGGGTTTCGTTCGCTCGCTGAACCGTGGCTCGACACCACCAGCGCACACGGAAAGCTAATCTTCGACATGTTCGCTTCGCTTGCCGAGTACGAACGGTCACGGTTGTCCGAGCGGACGAAAGCAGGCTTGGCGGCGGCGAAAGCCCGCGGCCGGCTCGGCGGTCGCCCTCGTACTATGACTCCGTCCAAAACAGAGGCCGCCCAGCAGCTGCGCAACCAGGGAAAGACTTTGAAGGAGACAGCCCAGATCCTCAGTGTCAGCGTTTCCTCACTAACTCGGGCTCTAAGCCGGACTGACCTCGTCCCAGAAGCCGTATCCGAAGCCACATAGCGCGCCTCTACTTTTGGATCAGCTTTCGGGGCAGCCAGATTACGCGGATCGGTCAGGATCTGTGTCAGTTTCCGAAGTCGACTGCACTGTTTGTCCAAAGCGATCTGTACAGCCCGCCCGTTGGGGGTGGTCGGCTAAGCTGCGAACGTGTCAGATCAGATTTGGGTGCCGATTGCTATTGCCCTCTTCGGCAACACCGTGGCGGTGTTGATCGTGGTGTTGACCAATCGTGCGGCTGTGCAGCGGGAGGAAGCTCGTATGGCGCACGAGTTGAAGCGCTGGACGCACGAGAATGCTTGGAAAGTCGGCGAGGTTCAGCGGGCCTATTACGTCTCGTTCTACAGCGAACTAAGGAAGGCAGCACTAGCCATCCACGATGCCGGGTACGAGATTGGTCCGCCTCTCGACGAGTTTGCTTGGCAGCTCCCGGCGTACGACTCACTGGAGAATCTCCGCGTGTTCGCGAGCCCTGGTACCTTCAAACAGGCTGAGGCTGCCTATAACGCGCTGTATCGGTGGGGCGCCGCCGATCGCACAGACTACGAGAGCGATGAAGAGATTGAGTTCAACACTCGTCTTGATGACTACCTGACTGCGGTACGGGCTGACATCGGCATTGTTGAGACAGACTCCGGGAATATAGCCGACCGCTAAACGGGACAACGCCTAGGCGAGCCTTGATACCTTGGCGTTTCGTGCAGGGGACTTTGGACACCAGATGTCCATACCCGAAATGCACAGCTCCCGTACTTTTTTGATCCTTATGGTCGTTTTTTGAGAGCTTCTTCGTAAAACGCGAGTCGCGTGGCGGCATGAGCCATGTTCCGCTGTTCCTTGATGTAGGAGTACGCGATCCAGCAGCCGGCAACGAGGACTACTAGGCCGATGGAAAGAGGCGGGGCAAGGGGGCCCGCCCAGGGTGCTGTTGCTTGGCCTATCAGGGGGAAGGCCACCAGGATAACCCCGATATATAAGGCGGTAAAAGCGCCAAGGCTCCCACCGCTAAGGTGAGGTGTTCGGTTGCGGAGGCCGCGCAAGTCTTCAAACTGTTTGTCCTCACTCAAAGTGAGGAAGGCGGCGATTTCAGGACGTGTTACTTCCGGGAAGCTTCGCGACCGCAGCCCGCGGCGGGTGAAAGAGTGCATGGGAGAGAGCATATGAGCTGGGGCAGACTTTCTAATCAAAGTCATCCGGACGGTAGCCTTCGCAATATCGAGTTGCTAGCGCCAACAGCTCACGGTGGTCCTCGGAGAGGTCGAAAAGGTCGATCTCCTTGATGGCCGTAATGAGGTCCGACTCCGTGCCGTAAAGTTCAACAAGGAAATCCCATGCGAGTGTAGGTGTCCTCCGGACCGCACGTGATCCCATAGATTGCCCGAGGGTCTCGGACCTGGCTCCTCGCAGAAGGGCGAGGGTGAAGGCGCTCTCCCGCCTGTCGGTTAGGGGCAGCGGTTCACGTCCGATGCGCTTAGGCAGGTAGACGAGTTGCAGTAGTTGTACTTCATTCGAAAGGTTTGCGGTTGCGCACGCTCGGACTTCGTTTATGAGCGATTCCGTTAGGCTCCTGGCGAAGTCCTCACTTACGAGCGCATGTCCAGCATTCTCCCAATGCCCGATCAGGCTTAGTAGCTCGAACTTGGCGCTGAGCGTCCTCAGTTGCACCATGATCGCTTGAGCTGCCAGTTCTCGGTCTTCTTCCGACTCAAGCACCCGCAACAGTCTCAGGCAAACTCTTCCAACAACCATGCGGGTGCCAAGATCGAAGAACTGGCGGGGCCGTTCTGGTAGGTCGGGGTACAGGTTGAGTAGTGTGGCCGTGGCGGGTACCGCCGCACTTGGCTTGAAGTCGGTTTCAAAGTTTTCGAGCGCCGATATCACGCTTTCCTGCTCCGAGGCGGGAAGTCCCCTTATGTAAGTATCGAGGGCGTTAGCATCGTCGATCAGACCAAAGGCTACTTCCGCTCGTTCGAAGGCAGTCAGGTTAGTGGACCCGACTCGGTCCAAGTAGAGCGTCAGAATGTCCGGATGCGCGACGGCGCGTTTCCGCAGCCAGTCGCCAGCCCAGCCGGACCCGAAGCTGTTATTTCCGATGTGCTGCGCCGCGGCGGAAAATACGCGACGGATGAGCGCTTCAGCCACTTCACGGTCATCCCCTGAAAGCTCCAGAAATGATTCGATGTCCTTTTTCAGTGGAGAATCTGCTTCGTAGGAGTTGGATGATCGTGTCGAGGTAAGGGCGACTCGGATTTGGGCGATCTTTGCCATCAAGTCCGGTCTAAAGACTCGGAGGGCTTCTAGGGCCAGAATGTCGACTAGATCGACGCGCTCTTTTAGCGCAGCTACTGCTAGGTGGCATGACGAGGCGTACCGACGTACATCACGCATGTTCCGTACAAACGGGGTTATCACTTCAGAGAAGACGTCGGCCCACCTATCACCGTTGAACAGTTGGACGCCCCCGGTTTCATCAATCACCTCTTGAAGGGCGTCGGCAACCTGCTGGTGGAGGGTGGTGGCTGGAATGGCGGGAAGGTCGATGCTCGTTTGGACGATCTTTTCGAGGTAGTCACGCCCTGGCATCCCTGTTTGCGTCAAAGCTTCTTCCACCCGAAAGCGGTCATAGGCCAGCACATAGATCACGCGGGGGAAGCTGGCGGTCAGCCGCACAAGCTTGAACAGGTCCTGCACTTCCGTGCTCGTTAATCTGTCAATGTCGTCGATGAATACCAGGACCGGGCTCTCAAGTTGGCTCAGGGCAGCGCTAAGGACCTCTTTCTCTTTTAGAACGCTTCCCTTGGGGTTCGCTCGTAGCTGCTTTGTAGCTGCGGTCAGTTCCTTCCAGTGTTTGAAGGCTGGCCCGACAAAAGGAATCCAAGAAAACGGGACGAGGAGCGAGCTGTAGTTGTCGAGAGCTTCAACGATCTTGTCGAAACGCTTCTCGTTGCTGAGGCTCAGCTGTGCGGATAGTTCGCGAAAAAATATCTCAACAAGTTGGTTGGTGCCCGAGAACATCCAAGGGTTAAAGTCCACTACGACACGTTCGCTGTCTATTGCTTCCCTCAGCAGTGCAAGAAGCGAAGTTTTCCCAGAGCCCCAAGGCCCAGTAAGGGCGAGAACATGCCCCTGCTCCGCCGGCAGCACTCTCAAAAAGTCCCGCAGTTCTTCGGCTAGCCTGCGTCGACCCAAAAGGTCATCGCCATGGCTTCCAATGGGGTTGTCGCTACGCGGCATGTGCTACCTCTTCCATCATTAGCTGCGACAGGAATCGTCACTACTTCCGGCTACTTTTTGAAGTAGTCCAAATACG
>NZ_JBFTJD010000019.1:0-86306 GCF_056395245.1 Arthrobacter sp. 10L430
GGATCAGGTTGGATTTGGTGACCATGCCCAGGTTCCGGCCCTGGGTGATGACGTCCAGGGACCGGTCGTAGCGGAACGCGGGGCGGATGCGCTTGAAGATCCGCGGCACGGTCTCGACGTTGTGCGCAAAGACCTCGGGCTTCGAATCGCAGATCGCCTCGATGTGCCCGGGCTTACCGGAGAAGTCCGGGATCAAAAGTTCGACGCCGGTGCCCGGGTTCACCTCGTGGATCTTGCGGACCGTCTCGGCGTACAGCCAGACGCCCTCGTCCTCGAGGTCGTCACGGGCCACGCCGGTGACGGTGGCGTAACGCAGCTGCATCGCCTGGACCGACCGGGCCACCTTGGTGGGCTCGAACACATCCACCGGGGAGGGTTTGCCGGTGTCGATCTGGCAGAAGTCACAGCGCCGGGTGCATTCGGAGCCGCCGATCAGGAACGTGGCCTCCTTGTCTTCCCAGCACTCGAAGATGTTGGGGCAGCCGGCCTCCTCACAGACGGTGTGGAGGCCCTCTTTCTTGACGAGGTTCTTGAGCTGGACGAACTCCGGGCCCATCTGGACCTTGGCCTTGATCCACTCCGGCTTGCGCTCCACCGGGGTGGCCGCATTACGCTGCTCAATGCGCAGCATCTTCCGGCCTTCTGGTGCCAGTGTCATTGTTCTCTTTCCTTCAGCATTCGACGACGTTGACGGCGAGGCCGCCCATGGCCGTTTCCTTGTATTTGGAGCTCATGTCCTTGCCGGTCTCCCGCATGGTCACGATCACTTCGTCGAGGGACACCCGGTGCGAGCCGTCGCCCCAGAGCGCCATCTTGGCGGCGTTGATGGCCTTCGCTGCCGCGATCGCGTTGCGCTCGATGCAGGGCACCTGGACCAGCCCGCCGATCGGGTCGCAGGTCAGGCCCAGGTTGTGCTCCATGGCGATTTCCGCGGCGTTCTCCACCTGCGCCGGCGTGCCGCCCATGACCTCGGCCAGGCCCGCGGCGGCCATCGACGACGCCGATCCCACCTCGCCCTGGCAACCCACTTCCGCCCCGGAAATTGACGCCTGTTCCTTGTACAGCACCCCGATGGCGCCGGCGGTCAGCAGGAACTTCACCACGACGTCGTCGCGGTCCTGCTGCGTGGCCTGGTCCATGCCCGGGGCGAAGTGCAGCGCGTAGTACAGCACAGCCGGGATGATGCCCGCGGCCCCGTTCGTGGGCGCAGTCACCACCCTGCCGCCGGAGGCGTTTTCCTCGTTCACGGCCAGGGCAATCAGGTTGACCCATTCCTGCCAGTACTTCGGGTCCCGGAAGCCGGGATCATGGTCCCGGCTTTCCTTCAGGAGCCGCTCGTGCCAGTCGGGAGCACGACGGCGGACCTTCAACCCGCCGGGCAGCAGCCCCTCGCGCTTGAGGCTGGTCTCCACGCAGCCCTCCATCACCGAGTAGATGTGAAGAAGCCCTTCGCGGATCTCTTCTTCGGTGCGGCTGTCTTCTTCATTGACCCGCATCACGTCGCTGATGCTCAACGACGTGTTCTGGCAGTGCTTGAGCAGCTCCGCGGCGGTCCGGAACGGCAGCGGAAGCTCCTTCTTGGACTCCTCAAGTTCCTGCTGGGCCGCGTCCTCCTCGCCCTCGCGGACGATGAATCCGCCGCCCACCGAGAAGAAGGTGGCGGTGTGCAGCACCCCGCCGTCCGCGTCGGACACCGTGAAGGTCATGCCGTTGGTGTGCCTAGGCAGGATCGTCAGCGGACGCAGGACCATGTCCTTGACCCCGTAGGGCAGCGGCACGGAACCGGCCAGCTGCAGCGTGCCCGTCTCGGCGATCGCCGCCAGCCGTTCTTCGACCTCGTCCGGCAGGATCTTCTCCGGGTGGAAGCCTTCGAGGCCGAGCAGGATCGCGGTCATGGTGCCGTGGCCGTGGCCCGTGGCCGCCAGCGAACCGTACAGGTCCACCCGCAACGACGCCACCCGGTCCAGGTCTCCGGAAGCGTTAAGCTCCTCGGCAAACACCGCGGCAGCACGCATGGGGCCCACCGTGTGTGAACTGGACGGGCCTATTCCGATGGAGAAGAGGTCAAAGACTCCAACAGCCATTGTCGGTTCCTAACTAGGTAAGTGGTCGGGCGGGGATGTAGTCGGGATGGGTGGCGCCTGGCCGGATTCCTCCGCGTGCTCGGTCGCGAAGACGCCCGCTGTGCGGACGTGACGCTCCCTTAGACGCATGCTGCCGGATGCCCGGCCAGTCGCCGCTGCCCCGTCACCAAGGCGACGGGCCCCTCCGAGGGGCCGGCTGGCCGCGGTTTTCGAAAGCGTGCGTCTAAGCGAGGTCCGAGCGAGCACGCGTGAAAACTGGGGCCCGCCAGCCCCGGAGCCGGGGACGCTGGTTTCGACAAGCTCAACCAGCGACGGACAAGATCAACCTGCGAGGCTGGCGACAGACGGGTACAGCTGGTGGGCTTCGGCGAGTGCCTCTACCCTGGAGCGCAGTCCGGACAGGTCTGCGCCAGCGTCGGCGATCAAGGCCTCGGCGATGATGTCCGCTACCTCCGTGAACGCAGCCTCGCCGAAACCGCGGGTCGCCAGCGCCGGGGTGCCGATCCGCAGCCCCGAGGTGACCATCGGCGGGCGCGGGTCGAACGGGACGGCGTTGCGGTTGACCGTGATGTCGATTTCCGCGAGGCGGTCCTCGGCTTCCTGGCCGTTGAGCTCGCAGTTGCGCAGGTCCACGAGGACCAGGTGCACGTCGGTACCGCCGGAGATCACGTTGATCCCCTTGGCGGTGACGTCCGGCTGGACCAGGCGCTCGGCCAGGATCCGGGCGCCGGCCAGCACGCGCTCCTGGCGTTCCCTGAACTCGGCCGAGGCGGCGATCTTGAACGCCACTGCCTTGCCGGCGATGACGTGCTCCAGGGGTCCACCCTGCTGGCCCGGGAACACCGCGGAGTTGATCTTCTTGGCGATATCGGCGTCGTTGGACAGGATGATGCCGCCGCGCGGACCGGCGAGGGTCTTGTGCGTGGTGGAGGTGGTGACGTGGGCGTGCGGGACCGGGGACGGGTGCAGCCCCGCGGCCACGAGGCCGGCAAAGTGCGCCATGTCCACCATCAGGTAGGCCCCCACGGAGTCAGCGATCCGGCGGAACTCGGCGAAGTCCAGCTGGCGGGCGTACGCGGACCAGCCGGCGACGATCAGCTGCGGCTTGTGCTCCTGGGCCAGGCGTTCGACCTCTGCCATGTCGATCCGGTGGTCGTCCTCGCGGACCTGGTAAGGGATCACGTTGTAGAGCCGGCCGGAGAAGTTGATCTTCATGCCGTGGGTCAGGTGACCGCCGTGCGCCAGGTTCAGGCCCATGATGGTGTCGCCCGGGCGGATCAGGGCGTGCATGACCGAGGCGTTGGCCTGCGCGCCGGAGTGCGGCTGGACGTTGGCGTATTCGGCGCCGAACAGGGCCTTGACCCGGTCGATGGCGAGCTGCTCGATCACGTCAACGTGCTCGCAGCCGCCGTAGTAGCGCTTGCCCGGGTAGCCCTCGGCGTACTTGTTCGTCAGCACGGAGCCCTGCGCCTGCATCACGGCAGCGGCGGTGTGGTTCTCCGAGGCGATCATTTCCAAACCGGTGCGCTGGCGGGTCAGTTCGTCGTCGATCTTCGCGGCGATCTCCGGATCCAGTTCGGCGAGAGTGGCGTTCAGGCTCGCGGACGCTACGGCTTCGAAGGTTGCCGTTGCAGCGCTTGCCCCGCTCACAGCTCGCCGCCGTTCTTTGAAGCGTATTCCTCGGCCGACATGAGCGGGCCCTCTTCGGTCACGGCGACCTTGAACAGCCAGCCGGCACCATACGGATCGCTGTTGATCAGCGCCGGATCCGAAACGACGTCGTCATTGATCTCGACAACCTCGCCCGTCACCGGTGCATAAAGGTCCGAGACGGACTTGGTGGACTCCACCTCGCCGCAGGTCTCCCCCGCGGTCACGGCCGAGCCGACCTCGGGCAGGTCCACGTACACAATGTCGCCGAGCGCATCGGCAGCCACGGCGGAGATACCAATCCCCACAGGCCCCGACCCGTCAGCAGCAACCCATTCGTGCTCTGCGGAGTACTTCAGTTCAGCAACAACCTTGCTCATGTTTTTTCCTTACGTTTGAAATCTGGTGGTTCGGCTGCGGGGGTCGGCAAGCTCAACCCCCAATGATCGAGCTTGCTGTGGCCTCGGTTTCGACAAGCTCAACCAGCGGCAGGCCGTACACCCCAGCACCCTTGGCTTTCGAAGGCGCCCTTTATGGTGGCTCCGTCGGGGTCCGACATCCGGAAGCGTGCGTCTAAGGGAGCGTCACGTCCGCTCAGCGGGCGTCTACGCGACCGAGCACGCGGAGGATGCCGGTCCCGACGGTACGGGACTTACTTTTCGCGCTTGTAGAAAGGCAGTGCGACGACTTCGAACGGCTCTGCCTTGCCGCGCAGGTCGATGTCCAGGGCGGTGCCCGGCGCAGCGTGTTCGACGTCGACGTAGGCCATCGAGACCGGGTAGCCGAGGGTGGGGCTGGGCTGGCCGGAGGTGACTTCGCCTATGACGTTGCCTTCCTTGAGGACCGGGTAGTGGCCGCGGCCGGCACGGCGGCCCAGGCCCTTGAGGCCCACCAGTTTGCGGCCAGTGGTGGAGCCGGTGCCGGCTGCCTTGAGTTCGCTCAGGGCCGCCTTGCCGATGAAGTCGGATTCCTTGGCGAGGGAGACAACCGGGCCCAGGCCTGCGGCATAAGGGTTGCCTTCACGGGAGAGCTCGTTGCCGTAGAGCGGCATGCCGGCTTCCAGCCGCAAGGAGTCGCGGCAGGCGAGGCCGGCGGGGATGAGCCCGTGCCCGGCGCCAATCTCCAGCAATGCCTCCCACAGGCCTGCTGCGTCCTCGTTGGGAATGTAGATCTCGAAGCCGTCCTCGCCGGTGTACCCGGTGCGGGCCAGCAGCAGTTCCTGTCCGTTGATTTCGACCTCGACGGCGGCGTAGTACTTGAGCTCCGTAACGAACGGGTGCTGCTCGCCCGGGACCAGCGCCAGCAGAATGCTTTCTGCGTTCGGTCCCTGGACGGCGATCAGGGACGTCTCGGCAGAAACGTCCTCCACCTTGACGTCGAAGCCGGCGGCCCGTTCGGCCAGGGCGGCGGCGACCACGACGGCGTTGCCGGCGTTCGGCACCACGAGGTACTTTTCCTCCCCGCGGCGGTAGGAGATCAGGTCGTCGATGATGCCGCCGTCTTCCTGGCAGATCAGCGAGTACTTGGCCTTGCCGACGGCAACCGCCGACAGCTTGCCGGCCAGCGCGTAGTCCAGGAAGGCTGCGGCGTCCGGGCCGGTGACCCAGACTTCGCCCATGTGGGAGAGGTCGAACAGGCCGGCAGCGTTGCGCACGGCGTGGTGCTCGGCCAGCTCAGAGGAGTACTTCAGGGGCATCTGCCAGCCGCCGAAGTCGGTGAAGGAGGCGCCGGCCTTCTTGTGCTCTTCGTAGAGCGCGGTGTAGTTCTCAGTCATCAGAAATCCTTAGTTTTCAAACTCGGAAAGAGGTGGGCAGGAGCAGACCAGGTTGCGGTCCCCTGCCGCGCCGTCGATCCGGCCTACCGGAGGGAAGTACTTGTCCTGCTTCAGCGTCGGGACCGGGAAGACAGCCTGCTCGCGTGGGTACTTGCGGGCCCAGTCGGTGCTGATGACGGCGGCAGCGGTGTGCGGTGCATTGCGCAGCGGGCTGTCCGCGAGTGTGAAGTCCCCGGCGGCGACCTGTTCGATCTCGGCGTGGATGGTGATCATCGCGTCGATGAAGCGGTCGATCTCCGCGAGGTCCTCGGACTCGGTGGGTTCCACCATCAGCGTGCCGGCAACGGGGAACGCCAGGGTGGGCGCGTGGAAGCCGTAGTCGATCAGGCGCTTGGCCACGTCTTCCGCGGTGACGCCGGTCCTGGCCGTCAGTTCTCGCAGGTCCAGGATGCACTCGTGCGCCACGAGTCCGCCTTCGCCGGTGTACAGCACCGGGAAGAACTCGTTCAGGCGGGAAGCAATGTAGTTCGCCGCGAGCAGCGCAGACTTGGTGGCCTCAGTCAGGCCCTCCCCGCCCATGAGCTTCACGTAGGCCCAGGAGATGGGCAGCACACCGGCCGAGCCGAAGCGCGAAGCCGAGATCGCCACACCATGCCCTGCCTCGTGAGCGGCCTTGTTGGCGTCGCCCGGCATGAACGGCGCCAGGTGGGCCTTGGCAGCGACCGGACCGACGCCCGGGCCGCCGCCGCCGTGCGGGATGCAGAAGGTCTTGTGCAGGTTCAGGTGGGACACGTCGCCGCCGAACTTGCCAGGCTGGGCGAGCCCCACGAGGGCGTTGAGGTTGGCGCCGTCGACGTAGACCTGGCCGCCGGCCGCATGCACCGAGTCACAGACCTCACGCACATCGGCGTCGTACACGCCGTGGGTGGACGGGTAGGTGATCATGATCGCGGACAGGACGTCCTTGTTGGCCTCGATTTTGGCGTTGAGGTCGGCGTGGTCGATCGTGCCGTCGGCCGCCGTGGCGACTACAACAACCTTCATTCCGGCCAGGACGGCGGAGGCCGCGTTGGTGCCGTGGGCCGAGGCCGGGATCAGGCACACGTTGCGCTGGTCGTCGCCGCGGGAGAGGTGGTAGCCGCGGATTGCCAGCAGGCCCGCAAGCTCGCCCTGGGAACCGGCGTTCGGCTGGATGGACACCTGGTCGTAGCCGGTGATTTCGGCGAGGTCGGCTTCCAGGCCGCCGATCAGTTCCCGCCAGCCTTCGGTCTGGGAATCCGGGGCGAACGGGTGGATGGAGGCGAACTCCGGCCAGGAGATGGCCTCCATCTCGGCGGTGGCGTTCAGCTTCATGGTGCACGAGCCCAGCGGGATCATGGTGCGGTCCAGGGCGAGGTCCCGGTCCGAGAGCTTGCGGATGTAGCGCAGCAGTTGGGTCTCGGAGCGGTGGGTGTTAAACACCGGGTGCTGCAGGAAATCGGAAGAACGCAGCACAGTCTCGGGCAGTTCGAAACCCTTGGCCGCCACCACCGGACCGGCGCCAAAGGCGACGACCACCGCGGAGAGGACCTCCGCCGTCGTCGTCTCATCGACTGACACGCCAACCGTGTCCGCATCGATAAAGCGCAGGTTGATGCCCCGGGCCTCGGCAGCGGTAATGACCTTCCGGGCCTTGCCGGGCACGCGGACCGTGACGGTGTCGAAGAAGGATTCACTGACCAGTTCCCGGCCAGCGACCTTCAACGTGGCGGCGAGGGCCCTGGCGTTGTTGTGGACGGTCTCGGCAATCGCCTTCAGGCCGTCGGGGCCGTGGTAGACGGCATACATCGAGGAGACGATGGCCAGCAGGGCCTGCGCGGTGCAGATGTTGGAGGTGGCCTTTTCGCGGCGGATATGCTGCTCGCGCGTCTGCAGGGCCAGGCGGTAGGCGGGGACGCCGGCGTTGTCCTTGGAGACGCCGACTATACGGCCAGGCAGCGTGCGTTCCATGCCTTCGCGCACCGCCATGTAGGCCGCGTGCGGGCCGCCGAAGAACAGCGGGACGCCCAGTCGCTGCGTGGAGCCGACGGCGATGTCGGCGCCCTGCTCACCGGGAGGGGTAATCAGCGTCAGGGCCAGAAGGTCGGCTGCCACGGTGACCAGCGCGCCCCGTTCCTTCGCCTCTGCAATCACACCGGACTGGTTCCACACCCGGCCGGAAACCCCGGGCTGCTGGAGTACGACCCCGTTGATGTCACCGTCGGGCAGGCCCTGGGACAGGTCGGCAACCTCCACCTCGAAACCAAGTGCTTCGGCGCGGCCCTGCACGATGGCGATGGTCTGCGGCAGGCAGTCGGCGTCGATAACGGTCTTGCCGTCGCGGGCCGTCTTGTTCTTGTTGGCGCGGCGCATCAGCAACACGGCTTCGGCGACGGCGGTGGCCTCGTCCAGCAGGGACGCGTTGGCGACCGGCAGTGCCGTCAAGTCCTGGACCATGGTCTGGAAGTTCAGCAGCGCCTCGAGCCGGCCCTGGGAGATTTCCGGCTGGTACGGCGTGTAGGCCGTGTACCAGGCCGGGGCTTCGAGGATGTTGCGGCGGATGACCGGCGGCGTGACGGTGTCGTAGTAGCCCTGGCCGATCATCTGCACGGCCGTCTTATTCTTGGAAGCCAGCTTGCGCAGCCCGGCGAGCACTTCAACTTCGCTGAGGGCGCTGTCCAGGCTGAGAGGCTTTTCCTGGCGGATGGAATCGGGGACTGCAGTGTCGACGAGGCCATCCACGCTGTCGTAGCCGACAGCCTTGAGCATGGTGTCGATGTCTGTTTGGCGGCGGGCGCCGATGTGGCGGTCTGCGAATGTGGACGGGGACGACTGGATCGTCATGTGAGGAACTCCATAATTCAGGTGGCACTGGAGTGCCACGATGATTCGGGTTCCTCCCCGCTCTGTATTGGACCTGAGAGTTTCCGCTTTGCCTGCTGTTAGCAGGCGCCACTTGCACCGTCGGTGAGCCCGGTTTCCCGGACTGCTTTCCAGAGTTGCCTTGCCGCGGCGGTACGTGGGCCTGAGAGATTCCTGGGGAGGATTTGCTCCTACGGCGCCTGCTGAACGTACCGGCAGGACTCTCCCGCCGCAGATCATAAGCCGTGCCACTGGTGGGTGACACGGCTCACACATTATCTGCTCTCCGGCCTGGATGCAAAATATACGTCAAATGAGTCCTTTTGCAGCCTCGAGAAAGCCGCCAGCAGGGCAGCAAAGCGGACGACGGCGGGACGTTCCGCCGTCGTCCGCTTGCTTTGGGTGCCGCTCCCCTACAACAAGACTCAGTCGTCGAGGAACCGCAGCAGGAACGGGACTGTGGCATGCATCGTCCGGAGGTCCCCGGCACTGGCCGCCAGCTCCCCGAGGTAATCGCCGTGGCCACCGGGGATGACCAGCAGGCGGGCGCCCGGGATGACGCTGGCAATCCTCGCGGCGTGCTCGGCAGTGGCAACGTCGCGGTCTGCGCTCACCACCAGCGTGGAGGCTTTGATGGTGCGCAGCTCGTCGTCGGACCAGCCGGCGAAGTCCAGGATGCGCCGGCTGTCCAGTTCGAAGAGTCGCTCCAGGTGGCCCGGTTCGGGATTGAGACTGCGGTCGGCATCCTTGTAGGTGTCGGGCATGTCGTCCAGGGTGGCCTTCGCCATGCCGTCCCAGAACTCGTCCGGCACGGCATCGCGGCTCACAAACGTAGAGGCGGCGATGAGGCGCCGGACCGCGGCGGGATGCCCTAGTGCCAGCGCGATGGCGGTGTGGCCGCCGGCGCTGAATCCCAGCACATCCACGGTTTCCACGTTGAGCTGCTCCAAAACGGCGAGGATGTCGCCGGCGGAGTTCCCGGCGGTGAGGGGGCGGCGGGTCGGCTGGGTGCGGCCATGGCCCTCCTCCTCAACGGCAATCACCTGGCGCTGTTCGGCCAGCAGCGGGATGAGTTCGCTGAAGTTGGTGCCGATGGTGGAGCCGCCTCCCGGGATGAGGAGCAGCGGCGGCTGGCCGGGCACCACCCGGCCGTGGACCTCGTAGTACATGAGAAGGCCGTCGTTGTCCGCGTAGCCGTGGGTGAAGGTCACACGGCATCGTAACCCCGGGGCGCTTCCGACGAACAGGGCTCAGAACCGCATGCAAAGTGGACGACGGCGGGATGTCCTACCGTCGTCGTCCTGCGTTTGGTGCCTCTCCCCATAGCGCCTACCGGCCGGCATCAAATCGGTGCAAATCAATCAAAATATATTGATTGACCATGCGGCGCAGCTCGGCCGACGGACGTGACACGTACTGCAGCCTCAACCTGGCTTTGTATCGCGAACGGCTCGCCGAAGCCGGTGCGGCGCTTCACCCCGGCCTACGGCTGGTTCCCGCTGTGCTGACACCGCCCGCGGGCGGTCCTGGCCTTCAGCCGGTTCAGCCACGCGTTCGTGTGTTGTTCCTGTGTACGGGAAACAGCGCCCGATCCCAGATGGCCGAGGCGATCTTGGCCAGCCTCGGCGGCTCCCAAATCGAAGCCGTCAGTGCGGGCAGTCACCCCAAGGACCTGCACCCCAACGCCGTACGCGTGATGCGTGAGCGCGGCATTGACATTAGCGGCGCCCGCTCCAAGCATCTGAGTGAGTTCGCAGAGCACCGGTTCGACTATGTGATCAGCCTTTGCGACCGCGTACGGGAGGTATGCCCCGATTTCCCGGGGCCGCCTGCGAGGGTGCACTGGAGCATCCCCGACCCGGCGGCCGAAGGGGCTGCCGACCAGGACAATTACCCGGTGTTCGTCCGCACGGCGGACGAACTGAACACGCGAATCCAGTTCCTGCTTTACGCAATCGAGTACTCCCAAACGAGTTCAGAGGATCTAGACATGCCCAGCGACCTTACGGACATGGTCAGCGTCCGATACATGGTGGACGACGTCGACGCGGCAATCGACTTCTACACAAAGCACCTCGGATTCACACTCAGGATGAGGGCCGCACCGGCATTCGCCGACGTCGTACGCGGCCGGCTGCGGCTCCTGCTGAGCGGGCCAACCAGCTCGGCAGGGCGGTCAATGCCGGATGGCACGGTGCCTGCCCCGGGGGGATGGAACCGCATCCACCTGATCGTGAGCGATATCGCGGCCGAAGTGGACCGGCTTCGCGCTGCGGGCCTCGCGTTCCGGAACGACATCGTCAAGGGTCCGGGCGGTCAGCAGATCCTGAGGGAAGATCCGTCCGGCAACGTGGTCGAATTGTTCCAACCCGCCGGCGGATAACGGGCGTGATGGGCATCAGAAATGGTGCCCGCAGGATGGCAGGATTGGGGCATGGACATCATCGCCTTCCTCGAAGCCCGGATCGCCGAAGACGAAGCCATCGCGCTGGCCGCCTCACCTGCGCCCTGGGAATGGTTTGGTAGACCCGGGAGCGACACCGCAGCCCTCTACTCCGCCAACGAACGAATCGTGCTCGACGCTCGCGCCGACCACGCACCCGGTCACCTCGAATGCAAAGCCACAGACCGGGTCTACATCGCATGGTTCAACCCCGGCCGCATCCTCGCTGAATGCGCCGCGAAACGACAGATGCTGGCCAACGTCCCGCTCGTCACCGACATCCGCAGCGAAGTCGACGGCACCAGCGAATACGTCCTGATGTGTATGGCAGCCCCCTACAGAGACCACCGTGACTACCAAGAAGGCTGGGCCATCGAACTCTGAGCTGCGGTTTACGTAGCTGACCCGCCGCAGCCCGTACCTCAGCCCTCGACGCCTGTGCTGAGGCTGAGGTCCCGCCATTGGTCAAGCTCGGCGCGCTCTGCCTGGGCTACGGCGGCAAATGCGTCGAAAGCGTCTTTGCCGAGCACTATCAGCGACGGCGGGTTCGCACTGTTGACGACCGCCAGGATCGCTTCTGCCGCCTTGGCTGGGTCGCCCGGCTGGGTGCCGTGGATCGTGTCGTTCTCCTTGCGCCGTTTCCCGGCCGTCTCTGCGTAGTCCTCGATCGCCGTCGCTGACTGCGTGAGTGAGCGGCCGGCGAAGTCCGTGCGGAACGCGCCGGGCTCGATGACGGTGACCTTGATGCCCAGCGGCTGCAGTTCCTTGTGCAGGGATCCGGACAGGCCCTCCAGGGCCGACTTTGTTGCCGAGTAGTATCCGGAGCCGGCCGGTGAGATGCGCGCTCCGATGGAGGAGATGTTCAGGATGGACCCAGCCCTTTTCGCGCGCATGTCCGGGAGGACCGCTTTGATCATGTCCACTGCGCCGAAAACGTTAGTGTCGAACAGTTGCCGAATGTCGGCGTCGTCCGCTTCCTCCACCGCGGCGCGGTAGCCGTAGCCGGCATTGTTAATGAGCACGTCGATGCCCCCGAAGCGCGTCCGGGCCTGCTGCACCACCGAGCTGATCTGTGCCCGGTCGGTGACGTCGAGGGGCAGGGCCAGTGCCGTGTCGGGGAAGGCGGCCGCGAGATCGTCAACCGTGGTGACGTTCCGTGCTGTGACGACCGCGTTGTCGCCGTGGGCGAGCACTGCCTGAGCGACAGCCCGGCCGAGTCCGGTCGAGCATCCTGTGATGAGCCATGTAGCCATGAGGTCTTCCTTTCGTGGGGGATAGCAGTGGGGGCGACGTGCGCTAGGGGCGGACGAGGACCTTGAGGGATTCGCGGTTGTCCATGGCGCGGTAGCCGTCGGGCACGTCGTCGAGGCTGATGCTGCGGTCGAAGACCTTGCCAGGGTTCACGGTGCCGTCGAGGACACCGGGCAGCAGGGCTTCAATGTAGGCGCGGACGGGGGCCGGGCCGCCGGTGAGGGTGACGTTCGGGCCGAACATGCTGCCGAATCCGATCGGGGCATCCTCGTACTGCGGCACGCCGACGCGGCTGATGACACCGCCCGGACGGATCACGCCGAGTGCCTGGTCGTACGCCGGCCGGTGTCCTACGCACTCGAGCACCGTATGGGTGCCGTCGCCACCGGCTAGCTCACGGACCCTGGCAATGCCTTCCTCGCCGCGCTCGGCGACGACGTCGGTGGCCCCGTATTCGATGCCCAGGTCGGTGCGGGCCTTGTGCCGGCCCATCAGAATAATCTGCTCGGCACCCAGTTGCTTGGCCGACAGCACCGCCATCAGGCCGACAGCGCCGTCACCGATGACCGTGACGGTTGTCCGCTCGTTCACTCCGGCCTTAATGGCGGCGTGGTAGCCGGTGCCGTACACATCGGAGAGGGTCAGCAGGGAGGGCAGCAGCGCGGAATCCTCGTCGACCGGTGCCTTGACCAGCGTGCCGTCAGCGAACGGGACGCGGATGGCTTCGGCCTGGGCGCCGCCGATGCCGCCGGCGGCCCAGAACCCGCCGTGGCGGCAGGAGGTCTGCAGGCCCTCGCGGCAGAAATCGCAGGTCCCGTCGGACCAGGCGAACGGGGCGATGACGAAGTCGCCCTTCTTCAGCCTGGACACGTCCCTGCCCGTCTCCTCGACGACGCCGATGAACTCGTGCCCCATCGGGCTACCCTGCTCGGAGGCAGGCATGCCGTGGTAGGGATGCAGGTCCGATCCGCAGATACACGAATTCACGATGCGCACGATCGCGTCGGTCGGATCCTGGATGACGGGGTCGGGCACGTTCTCCACGCGCACGTCTCCGGCTGCGTACATGATGGTTGCTCGCATTGTGTTTCCTTTCGTTTCTCCAGAATCGGAGCTGGGGCGGGCGGTGCTGGGACCGCCAGGGGGCAGGGCGTCAGCGCGTGAGTACGCGCAGCTCCTCACGCACGTGTTGCTGCTCGCCGTCCAGCGGCATGTTCGGCTGATCGTGCACGCCGTCGAGTCCGCCGGTGGGATCCGCTGCGAGGGGGGCGAACAGGGCCTCGAAGTCCGCGGGCGCGGTGCCAGCGGTTGCAACGAGCTCGAAGGTTTTGCGCTCCGCGCCCGGTGAGTTGAGGCTGCGGACCAGGACCTGGGCAATCTGGCGCCGGGCAATGACGCCGTCGCTGGAGTCCCCGGCCTGACGGGTGTCGCCCTGGAGCAGGACGAGCCGGTGTTCGTCGGGCCCGTTGTAGTCGAACCAGCCAGGCCGCACGATCGTGTACGGCAGGCCGGTGGCACGGACGAGCCGTTCGGAACGCCGCTTCCAGTCGTGGGCCTCGGTGGACCGGTTGTAGGCTCCGGTGCGGTTGGTGACGCCGATAGAGGTCATTAGGGCTAACCGGACTGTCCGATTGCCCAGGGCTGCCAGAACGTTGCGTACCCCGCCGTAGTCCACAGTCTCGGCACCGACCTTGCCGGCGCCGTCCGAGCCGAGGGTGAAGACGACGGCGTCGACCCCCTCCACGGCGCCGGCCAGCGTCTCGGGCCGGGTAACGTCCCCGACGACGACCTCCGCTTCCTTGGGCAGCCGCCGGGCCTTGTCAGGGTTGCGCACCAGGGCCCGGGTGGTGTGCCCCTGCCGGATCGCTTCCTCGACGACGAGCCGGCCGATGCTGCCGGTCGCGCCGACTACCAGCACGGTGCTGGGGCGAGTGGTCATTGTTGCTCCTAGGTTGTTGGCGGCCCAGGAAAGGGCTCGCTGAGGTTCACATCCATACAACAGGAGACGATCCCAAGGTGGAAGGGACTGTTGATACAGGTACTCACAGTGCCTCCCGTCCCTGGTTGAAGGCTTCTAGGGTGGATGAAGTACCAAGGAACAGGAGACCATCATGGGCGACGTCATTGTTGTCATCGGAGCCGGCTCGATCGGCCAGGCAATCGCCCGGCGCGTCAGCGCGGGCAAGCAGGTTGTGTTGGCGGACCTGAATCAGGGCAACGCCGACGCGGCGGCCGAGGTGCTGAGCAACGCCGGTTTCGAGGTCAGCACAATGATTGTCGACGTGTCCTCGCGCCAGTCCATTCATACCCTCGTCGAGGCGGCCACGGCGTTGGGCGACGTCACCGGCGTCATACACGCCGCGGGTGTCTCTCCCAGCCAAGCGTCGCCGGCGACCATCCTGGCCGTGGACCTGTACGGGACTGCCGTGCTGCTTGAGGAATTCGGGAACGTCATCGCCCCCGGCGGCGCCGGCGTGGTCATCGCTTCGCAGTCAGGGCACCGCCTGGGTGCCCTGACTCCCGAGGAAAATACAGCTCTCGCGACCACGCCGGCCGACGAACTGTTGGCGCTCCCGATGCTTCAGCCGGACCAAGTCACAGACTCCCTTCACGCTTACCAGCTGGCCAAGCGCGGCAACTCGCTCCGCGTGATGGCCGAGGCCGTCCGATGGGGCAAACGCGGCGCGCGGATCAACACGATCAGCCCCGGCATCATCTTCACCCCGCTGGCCAAAGATGAACTGACCGGCCCCCGAGGCGAGGGATACCGCCGCATGATCGGGTTGTCCCCGGCAGGGCGCGGCGGCACTCCGGACGAGGTCGGCACGGTGGGCGCTCTCCTCATGGGCCAGGACGGCGCGTTCATCACCGGCAGCGACTTCCTCATGGACGGCGGAGTGACAGCATCCTACTTCTACGGCGAACTCGCCCCGCAGAAGACCGAGAGCTGAGCGCAACCA
Organism: Arthrobacter sp. 10L430; assembly: GCF_056395245.1. Taxonomy (NCBI): domain Bacteria; kingdom Bacillati; phylum Actinomycetota; class Actinomycetes; order Micrococcales; family Micrococcaceae; genus Arthrobacter; species Arthrobacter sp. 10L430. The sequence continues at coordinate 15,043 of NZ_JBFTJD010000019.1, forward strand.
TGACAACGTCACCGCTCGACGCTCTTCCCAAGATCGGGGCGCCGGCCACGCGTGCCCTAACCGGGGCAGGTTTCACATCGCTGCAAAGTCTCGCCGGTGTCGCCCGGGCGGAACTGTCCAAACTTCATGGCGTGGGTCCGAAGGCGCTCCGGATCATCGAGGATGCGCTGGACGAGCACGGCCTCGCACTGAAGTAAAACGCCACTCCAGACTCTGGCGGAAGGCCATTCCCAGTCAGGAGTCCCATCGGATTGAGCGCCTTGAGGCACCCTCGTCACCGGCCTGGACCCCGTCCAGGCCGCCCGCATAGTCCTGCCAGTCCGGACATCTACACTGCGGACATCTACACTGCGGCGCAGCGCAGAGAACCCGCGGGACGCCAACTAGCGAACCGGAAGAGCCGACGACGGCGGGACCTCCCGCCGTCGTCCGCTTGCGTTTTGGCGCATAAGCGGCCGGAAGCGTTCGAACCGCTCACACATTAAAGCCCCAAGGATGAGGTACCGAGGCCTATTGGGCGGCGGGGAGGTCCTTGGTTGTGGGTCCCTGCAGGACCTGGCCGTCGGCGGCGAAGCGGGAACCGTGCAGCGGGCAGTCCCAGGTCTTCTCCGCGTCGTTCCAGCTGACGATCCCGCCCAAATGGGTGCAGACAGCTGAGAGACGGCAGGTCTTCCCGTTGACCGTGGACACGGCCACGGGTTTGCGGTCGTGCCGGAGGATGGTGCCGGAGCCCTCGTCCGGGACCGTGTTATTTGTGTCGGGTTTTGCGGTCCTCAGCTTGGCCCAGCTGTCCGCCAGAGTCTTAGCGACGTCGGCGTTCAAGCTGATGGCGGCGGCAGCTCCAGCCGGTGAGGTTTTCCTGTGGTGGAGGGTGTCGGCCCAAGGGAGCTGGCCGCCGAGAATCTCTGCGCTGATAGCCAGGGAGGCGGCGATGCTGTTGCTCATGCCCCATTTGTTGTAGCCGGTGGCGAAGTAGATTTTCCCGCCGCCGCGGGGCAGTTTGCCGAAGAAGGGCATGAGGTTGGTCGCCTGGTAGTCCTCCCCCGACCACGAGTGGGTTACGTCGGCGCCCGGAAAGTGGCGTTTTCCCCAGTCCAAGAGCTCATCCAGACGGGCCTGGGGTGAGGGCTCCCTGCCGAAAATACAGGCCCCGGTCCAGGATGGGAATCCCCGTAGCCAGCACCACCAGTTTGGTGCGGATGGCGCCCGCGTTGGTCCTCACGATCCGGTGGCTCCCGCCAGCGACGTCCCGGACCCGCACTCCTTCGCTGAGGACGCCCCCGTGGGCCCGGAGATCGACGCACAGGCTCTCCAATACGTCCATGGGGTTGAATTGGGCCTGGCCGGGCAGGCGGATCGCCCGGCGCGTGCTGAAGGGAAGTCCGGTGTCGCCTGTTTCCTCTACGTCGAGGCCGGCTGCCTGACCCGCTGCAAGCTCGGACCGCACCTTTTCGTCGCCTTCGGCGGTCATGGCATAGGTGTAGGCGTCGCGGCGCTGGTAGGGGACTTCGTTGTCGTCCAGGTGGCGCAGCAGCCAGGCCTGCCCTTCCCTGTTGGCGTCGACGTACGCGTTGACCATCTCTTGGGAGTATTGACGGCGCAGTCCCGACAGGATGGTGCCCTGGAGCAGGGTCAGTTTGGCCGTGGTGTTGCCTGTCGTTCCTGCCCCGACTGTTCTTGCTTCGAGGACTGCTACTTTCATTCCCGACCTTGCCAGCAACACCGCGGTTGCCAGACCGGTGATGCCCGCGCCGACAACAACGGCGTCGTATTCTGCATTGGGAACGAAAGGATCAGATGTAAAGGAACGGGCCCGGTCCAGCCAAAGTGAAAGCATCGATGCACTCCCTGTCCGTCACGCGAGGTCAGACCTGTCCTGGCTCTGGTGGTCACAGCCTAGACACATTTCCCGCCTTACTGAAGGCCCAGATATGACGACAAATTTCAGCCCGCTGGACTACCCTCGGCATTCGCATACCTTGCGTATCGGGAGGACCCTTGGTCTGGCCTGGGGTCCTCCCGAAACTCCGGCAGCCCTTTCCGATCAGGCTGGTCAGCAGTTGGGTGAGTCGTATTCGTAGGCGCCTGAGTCAGCGTCTGCGGTTCCTCGGCAGTCCCCGTTCTGGGCCACCGGAGCACCGTCGAGGTCTGTCAGTGAGCTGCCCACGCCGGCGCGGTCGATGGCGGGGCTGGTGGCCGTCAGATGCAGGTCCGTGGGGGCGTTGACAAAGCCTGCCGGCGCCGTCGTGGAAGTGCTGTTCGGTGTGAAGTTCCGGGGTCCGTTGAAAACATTCTGGCGTTCGGTCCAGCCCGAGCCGTTGATCCACAGCGAGTTCTTGACGCCGACCAGGATGTTGCCCCGGATCACGGTGGTGGCCGGGCAGGAGGCGTGGCACACCATGGCCTGGGAGTCCGGGCCGGTCAGGTAGACGGTGTTGTGCTCGAAGACAGTGCCGTTGGTCGGTCCGAACGACGTGGTGGCCCCTCGGCCGATGAAGCCTTTCGCCTGTGCGCAGTTGGTGCCGCACGTGGAACGAACCAGGTTGTAGTGGTAGGTGTTGTTGTCCGCGGTTCCAGCGGATGACCGTCCAAGTTCGGAGAACGCGTTGTTGTCCACGGCGGTGTTGTGGTGGATGTTGTTACGGTTGCCGTTGAAGATTTCGATGGCCCCGCCGTCGAGCTTGAAGTCGAAGGATGCAGCCGCGGAACCGGAAACGGTATTGCCGGAGACCTCATTGTCATTGCCGTTGATCAATATGCCAAAGGCACCGGAATCGTCGCTGCAATTAACCGCCTGTGAAGTTCCGCAGTTCGTGCCGCGCGTGTTGACGTTCATGATGTTGTTGTTCGTCAGGGCATTTCCTGTGTACGTGCCGAAATCAGAGCCAGTGCTCACCTTCAGACCTGCTGCGTTGCTGGACGCGCTGGAATTCCGCACAGTGTCGTTGTCACCGACGACGCTGAAGCCGGCATAGCCGCAGGAAACCGCGCGCAGACCTTCCACAATAGTGAAATTGCCGTTGATGCGGAAACAGTTCCCGGATTTTCCTCCGGTTACTATCGGCTGGTTACCGGTGCCGTAGCTGTTCAGCGTGATCGGCGCTGTCGACGTGCCGCTTTGGGCGGTTACGACGCCTCCCGTAAAGGTGTCGCCGCGCCGAAAGCTGACTGTGTCTCCGGGCTTAAGGACGGCCTGGCTGACTTTGGTGAGGGACTTCCAGGGGGTCGTTGCGGATGTGCCTGTGTTGCTGTCGCTGCCGACTGCACTGACGAAGTAGGTTGTTCCGGCGGCGGATGCCGGCGAGGCGGCGCCAGCCATCATTCCACCGGCCAGAAGGAAGGGGATGAGTATCGTTGCGTGCAGAGGCTTGGCTTTCATGTGTCACCTAATGGATTTTGGGCCCGGGCTCGGCTCGGCGTCGTCAACGAGGCCGTGGGGAGCCCTCTGAGCGGGCCGGTGCGTGTGAGGACATCAGGAAGTGGACGGCGAGACTCTAAAACGTAGGCGTTGATCAACCGGGAAGCCGGCCGTTTTCGGTTGAAATGAGTTCCCCGCCTGGCGCCCGGGTTTGGGCTGGCGGTATGGAATGCAGCGAGTAATGCCGCTCAAGGGAACAACGAAGCGCGTTGAATTCCTTTATCAAGGCTTCTCCCCTTCAAGAAGTCGCTATTGGGTTCTACCCACCCGCCATGACGGACGGCACGCAATCGCCTTTGATTGGCGGACAAAAGAGACAGGCCTGGGTTTAGGTCTCAGGCAAAGCCAGCCTGTCCCTTCTGCCCTGCAGAAACATTGGAAATACCTTAGATGCCACCCCTTGAATGTGGGGTTCGTGCCCGGCGGCAGCCAGCGTATCGTCAAGGCCGGATCCGCGACGGCGAAGATCGACGTCCGCATCTCCTCCGATACTGAAGTGCAGGGCATCAATGCGGTGTTGGCCGGTTTGGCAGCGCACAGCACACCCGCCAGGTTGGAGGTGGGCGGCGAATGGAACGGTCCCGCCAAAGGCGAAGCCGACGCGTTGGCTGTGTGGATACGTTGGCTGTATAGGTGAACGCCGGAAGATGGGGCGCTCCTCGGGCTGAAAAGCAATGGGCCGCCCGCAGCAGTGGGCACGATCTGTGACACGGAACAGCCGGAAAGGGGCAGGAACAGCACTGTTCCTGCCCCCATCCGTCTGTTTCGCGGCCCCTCTGGCACGGATCGCAATGTGATCCCAATGCCCCGCGATAGTCCGGCCCCTTTGCGCGCTGACGAGCAGAAGGCCCCCAATGGAGAGGAATTGAAAGAACAATGAATTGATCAATTCCTCAATAATGAGTCTGTCGCGTGCTGGGCACATCGTCAAGAGCAGCAGTCACTCTGTTCCTTCGGTGGTAAGGGCGTCACTGGCAACCTGAGCGAGCGTCCGGCCCCGTTCGCGGGCGTCAGTCATAAGCATGGCAAGGGCCGCCTCGGAGCTACGGCCTGTCCGTAGTCTGACGGATTCCACAGCCTCTGCCACCAGGGCACGCCTTTCCAAGGACTGCTCCAGGACCGGAACGAACTCCTCCACCAGGGCACCGATGTCTGCGTTTTCTGCGTCTTGTCCAGCGGCCTCCGGGGCACTGATGCCGGCCAGCCCATCCGCCTCGGCAGCCGCACGCGCTGACAACACCGACTCGGCCGCTGAAAGCAACCGGGCGACCTCGGGAAAGGACAAGCCGTACAGCAGCCGCCCGCCCGAACGCTTCCCGGTCACCAGGTGCTGGGCACGGAGCTGGGTAAGGTGGCCGGCCAGATGCGACGGCTTCAATCCCGTGGCCGCGCACAAGTCGGGCACCGAGGCCGGGCCGGAGGCAAGCACGCCCAACACCCGGGCTCGGGCGGGATGGGCCAGCGCCTTGAACAACTCGGCCTCAGCAGCCGCGAGCGCACCCGCTGCCTGCGCCTGTCCTACCATCACGGCTCCTTACTGGCAGGCATACATGCTCTTAAGCCGATTATCCTCCCTGAGCATCTTGCCGGGCGCCGGACGCCGTGGTCAGTCCAAGGGCGCGCCCCTGCGGGGGCGGCAGAAACCACAGCCGGCGCAGTTCGCCGGGCGGCAACTGCCAACTCTCGCGTGGGCGGTTCACGTTGAATATAATTGTGGTGGAGAACTAGGCCCGCCCGCGAGGCGGGCACCTTGCCCTGCGCCGTCTGACGGCACAGCCTCAGCCCGTCGGCTAACCGGGGCGTTGGCCCCCTCGACTCAAGAGTGATCTCAACAAAACCGCCGTCAACCGGGCACCCGTCCAGCACGGCATACGCCCCACGGCGCGGCTACCGCGGACCTAAGAAAGGATCGCACCTGTGCCCGCCTTACCAGCCATCGTCGCCCGGCCCGGGGTCCTGCTCCTGAGACGGGGACGGCATCGCAGGCCTGCCCGCGTTCGGGCGTCCGCAATACCCAGTCGGAACCTCTGATGGACGCCGACCTGCCCCTTGCGGACGAGCTCGCCGCCCTCACCGCCCGGATCGCGGACCTGCTGCTGACTCACGACACCGTGAAGCAAGCCGTCCAGGCCCTCGCCCAGGCCCTCGTAGAAGCAATCCCCGGAACCGCCGGCGCCGGCATCACCCTGATGGATGCCCGGGGCCGGCGTACAAGCACGGCCTCCACAGATCCGGTGGTGCTGGACGCGGACCAATTGCAGTATGACCTCGGACAGGGGCCCTGCCTTACCGCCTGGGCCCAGCAGTCAACTATTACTGTCGAGGACACCCGCACGGAAACGCGCTGGCCCGCCTGGACCCGGGCCATCGCCCATTTGCCATTGCGCTCAGTCATCAGCTCCCCGCTGTCAACTCCCGACGGGGCAATCGGGGCGATGAAGGTATACTCCCCCATCCCAGGCGGGTTCGATTCCCGAGCCGTACGAGTGATCGAGCTGCTGACCCGCCCAGCTGCCCTGATGCTTGCCAACGCCCAGGCACGTGACTCGGCGCAGCGCTTGAGTGATGGGCTCATCCGGGCACTGGGAGACCGCGACGCGGTGAGGACAGCTACCGGCATCCTCATGGAGCGCTTCCGCCTGAGCCGGGATCAGGCCCTCGCCGCCCTCATCACAACTTCCCGAAAGCGGCACGAACCGCTGCACCAGCTCTCCCGGGAAATCGTCGCCGGCGCGCGGTTTTAGGACCGCCGGCCATTATCGCGTCGTTGCTGGTCCCGGCTATCCGCGGCCCCCAAGTCCCGGGGTCCGATAGGACCTGCACGTGACGGCAAACCAGGGGCGGCCGGCAGAGGTCCCGGTGGGAAGTGGGGTTATCAGAACCGAGAGCCCCGGCGATGATGACTCCAACCACGGTAGACAGCCTTCCGGAGGTCTGTACCGAAAATTTGCAATCTATATAGGAAGTGTACTTACTATTTGATGGTAACCATGCTTACTATTCAGGCGTGCTGGTTCATCAACAGCAGCTAACCCCTTAAAGGAAAGAGAGCAATGATGACCGAGAACCCATATGGCACCGGACCGGGCACAACTGGCCTAGGCACCACGGGCGCGGGCACTGCCGGCGCGCAGGGCGGTGCCTCCGGTAAGACAGAGGTGGCGAAGGAAGAGGCCGCGCAGGTGGCCGGACAGGCTGCCGGTGCCGCCCAGAACGTGGCGGAGACGGCCAAGGCCGAGGTTGCCAATGTCGCGTACGAAGCTAAGAACAGCGCCCGCGATCTTCTGCATCAGGCGAAGTCCGATCTGACCAGCCAGGCCGGCACCCAGCAGCAGAAGGCCGCCGAAGGCATCCGCACTATCTCCTCCCAGCTGCGAACCATGGCCGATGCGCCGGACCAGCAGGGCGTGGCCTCGGACCTCATCCGGCAGGCCGCAGAGCGCTCAGAATCCGTGGCGTCCTGGCTCGACAACCGGGACCCAGGCTCGCTGCTGGACGAGGCCAAGTCCTTCGCCCGCCGACGCCCGGGCACCTTCCTCCTCCTCGCCGCGGGCGCGGGCCTTCTGGCCGGACGCCTCGGCCGCAGCCTGCAGGCCGGCGCTCCCGCAACAGGAACGGCAGCGGGGACCACAACAGGCACCGTGCCGCCGCACCCCGTGCAGCCGCCGGTGACGGACAGCCTCGCGGCAGCGCCGGGCGCACCCTTGTATGACGCGCCGCGGGCAACACCGACAACCTACGCAGAAACGGTGTATGGCGAACCTGCCCGGCCGGGCTTCGAAGGCCAGGGTGCGGCAGGGGTTCCCCTGCGCGATCCTGATGACCCGTACGTAGAGGGTGGAGGTCGTCCCCTGTGAGCAGCCAGATACCCGATACACCTCCCACTGCCGCGCATGCCAAGGCGGATTCGACGTCCCTGGGAGATCTCCTGGGTGAAGTCACCCGGGACCTGTCCACCCTGATCAGGCAGGAAATAGAACTCGCCAAGGCCGAACTGAAGCAGTCCGGCACCCGGGCCGGCAAGGGCGGCGGCATGCTCGCCGGCGCCGGCGTGGCCGGGCACTTCGTGCTCCTGTTCCTGTCCATCGCCCTCTGGTACGCCCTCGGTGAACTGATGGGCCTCGGCTGGTCCGCCGTCGTCGTTGCAGTCATCTGGGGCATCATCGCCGCGGTCCTCGCATCGGTAGGACGCAAGGAACTCAAGGCCATCAAGGGCATGCCCCAGACCGTTGAGACCGTCCAGGAAATCCCGCCCACCCTGAAACCCAATGGAGACCACCGATGAGTGAAAACCCGGACGCCATCCGCGCCGACATCGAAGCCACCCGCGCACGCCTCGGCACCAACGTGGACGCCGTGGCCGACAAAGTAACACCGTCCAACATCGTCCACCGCCAGACCAGCAAGGTCAAGGACGCCGTTTTCGGAGTAAAGGAGAAAGTCATGGGCACCGCCGAACACGCCACTCACAGCGCCTCCGGCACCGCACACCACGCCACCCACAGCACCGGAAGCGCCATCAGTGACGCCACCGACGCGGTCGGCTCCACCCTTCACGACGCAGGCGAGGCCATCGGCGATGTCCCGCACAAGGCGGCCGCCAAAACCCAGGGCAACCCTCTCGCCGCCGGCCTGATCGCGTTCGGCGCCGGGCTGCTGGTCTCCTCGCTGATCCCGCCGAGCGAGAAGGAACGCGAGGCTGCCGACGCCCTAAAATCCGCCGCGGAACCGGTCACCACGCAGCTGGCCGAAGCAGCCAAGGACATGGCGCAGGGTTTGAAGGAACCCGCCCAAGAAGCCATGGAAAACGTCAAAGCCACCGCCACCGACGCCGCCCAGCACGTCAAGGAGGAAGGGCAAACTGCCGCCTCCGAGGTCAAAGAGACCGCCACGGATGCCAAGGACCACGTCCAAAACACGTGAGCCAGCATGAGCCTGGCTCATTCGACAGGACCGGAACGCTGGCCAACACACCGGCTCCTCAGCATCGCTGCCCGTCTGGATGAGCTGCAGATCAACCGCAACCTCACGCAGTTGGGCTTGACCAAAGCCTCGCTGGACATAATGGAGTCGGTGGCGGAACTCGAGCCGGTCACCGTGTCCGACCTCGCCGCGCTGCTCTGTGTGAGCAAGCAAAGCCTGGGCAGGGTGGTCCGCCGACTCCAGGGGCTTGGCTTCCTGAGCAGAGAACGCGCCGGCGACCGCCGCTACACAAATATCCGGCTCACGCACAACGGCCGGAAAGTGCTCGCCACCGCCGAAACGCTCGTCCAGCGGCTTAAACGGAGCAGGCCGGATACCGAATCCGCCCTGCGACTCGACCTGGAACGCTACATCCGCGACCTGCGGATGTAGCGTTCCACGTCTGGCCTCCGGCGCCCAGGCCGCCGCAGATATTCCGGGGCCCCTGCTTGCACTTGTTTCCTGCGCGGTCCATGGAGAGTAGGCTCAGAATCAGCGGCGAAGCGATCACCAAGTGCGGAGCCAACTTCAGGACTCCCGGGGTCGTATTCGGCCTGTTTGTCGCGTCATGGCCGTGGACGCAAGGAGTCCGCGATCATCCCCGGACGTTGAATCCGGCCAAAAAAGACGGATCGGGGGACCCGGCTCCAAGTGGATCGAGGCATGCGATGACCGCTGAGTCTGGCCGGCCACCGGCGCCAGGGCAACTCCCGTCGCCGACGATGGAACAACTGCAGGATCTCCTGCTGGAAAGCCCCGGATTTGACGATTTCCTCCTTGAACTGACGGTCTTCTCTGCTTCGAAACTCGCCGCACCCGAACCGATGCTGTGCGCGATTTCACTCGAGCGTGACGGGCGGCCGGTCACCGCGGCCAGCAGCAGCGACAGTGCCAAGCAGATGGACGAAAGACAGTACGGATTCGACGACGGCCCCTGCCTCACAGCGCTCCGGGAAAACCGAACCGTCCTCGTCTCGGACCTCAAAACGTCCGAACGGTGGAGTCGGTACTCACAGGCGGTCACGGACGACGGCATCACATCGGTCCTTGCCGTTCCGGTAAATGCAGGACCGAACGCAGCGGCAGCTCTCAATTGTTATGCCCGGAGCACACACACGTTTAATGCGGCAACCATTGCCGCGGTGGAATCGTATGCGGTGCCGCTGTCCCGGATTCTCCGCTTGGCGCTTCGGGTGCACCGGCTGGAGATCCATCCCGAAGGCCTGCACGGGGCGCTGCAGTCCAGGGCAATCATTGACGCCGCCCTGAGCCTCATCATGGCCCAAACCCGGGGCAGCCGCGAGGATGCTGCCACTCTTCTGCATGAGATGGCACGGTCCAGCAAACAACAACTGAAGCAGATAGCCACGGACATCTTGAACGGCTCAAAGCTCCCAGAGCAGGTGAAACGTGATGACGAAGCACAGCAGTAAGCCCACGGCAGTCCTTGCAGGGCGCAGCACTATGATGGGAAGCACCTGCCGGACGTATCCCTCCAGAGGGATGCTCACGACCCTGATGACATGTGAGGCCAGCCAGTGACGCGGAAGCACCCAATGGCAGGCGAGCTGCCCGAGATCTTCGCTCGGGTCACGGGCCTCCTGCTCACAGAACCAGTGGTTGACCGGGCCGTCGCCAACATTGCACAGGCAGCGCACCAAAGCCTGCCCGGCAGCGTCGGCGCCGGAGGCACGCTCATCGATGCCCACGGCCGGCCGACGAGCACAGCGTCCACCAACAGCATCGTGAAGCGGGCCGACCGGCTGCAGTACGATCTCGGCGATGGACCCTGCCTCGCGGCCTGGGCGAGCGCCCAGACGGTGCGGGTGGACGACCTTCGCCATGATCAACACTGGCCGGAATGGAGCAGGGCGGGCGCCCGTCTTGGCTTACTGTCCTGCATCAGCGTTCCCCTCCTGGTTCCGGACGTGACCGGACGCAGTGAACCCGAGGCTATTGGCGCGATGAAGGTCTATGCAGATGTGCCCCACGCCTTCGACGAACGCAGCGAACAGGTCTTGTCCCTTCTTGCCGGACCTGCTGCGCTCATCCTGGCCAACCTCCAGGCCCGGGAACGCGCCGAGCAACTCAGTGACGCACTGAAGGACGCCCTGCACAGCCGGAGCCTGATTGACATGGCCAAGGGCGTGCTCATGGAGCGCCTCCGCGTGAGCGAGAGGGCCGCCCTGCAGGTCATGATCGCACGCGCCCGCACGCAGGAGATCCCTCTTAGCGCCGTAGCCCACGAGACTCTTGAACCGACGACGGACCTCGACCGAACGCCATGAGCGTTGACTCGGACGGCGAGGCTCAACGGGACCTGACGGCCAAAGCATTCCGGCAGGCCGACCTTGATGTCGATGAGTTATGGATGCACTACTTCAGCATCGGCGGAGACGCGGGAACCATGGAAATTGACGCCTACCTCCACGGCTCATACATGCTGCGCCCCATCCAGCGGGACCTCCTGGACCACGCCATCTACGAACTTGGCAACGCTCAGAAGGCGTGAGCCGTGAACCCGGCAGGGATCAGAAGTGACCGTCAGGGGCGGGCCGGCACCCTCGCGTCTCCAACAGGGAAGGAGATGGCGAGTCCCGGGATTTAGTCGCGGAACGCTTCCGGGCCCGGCACTCCGCCCACGGCGGCCACGAGGCGTTCTCTGGGGCGGCTAAGGTGCTCGTCGAGGACGTTGCTGGCAGCGGCTCCGTCGCCGGCTTCTATGAGTTCGAGCAGGTGTTGGTGTTCTTTGATGATGCGTTCGGGCTGGACGAGCTGGAGGCCCTGGATCTGGGCCATGCAGAGTTTGACCTGGGAGACGAGTGAGCCGTACATGCGGCTGGTTCTTGGACTGCCGATACTGTCCACGAGTGCCATGTGAAAGCGCATGTCCGGGTCCACGGTGTCAAAGCCGGAGTTGCCGTCCAGTAGTTCGAGTTCCCGCTGGGCGGCTATTGCTCCGGCCGGAACCGAACGTGCCTGCGCCAGTTGCAGGAGGACGGCTTTTTCAAGCCGCGCCCGCGTGAAGTAGATGTCGCGGACATCTTCGGGCCCGAGTTTGATGACTCTTGCCGTCTTGTTCGTGCTGCGCTCGAGCACTGATTCGGAAACAAGCTTTTCTATTGCGGCCTTCGCGGTGGGCCGGGCTACGTCGTAGCGGGTGGCGACGTCCGTTTCGGTGAAGGAGGTATCGCCAACGTATTCGCCGCGCAGAATTCGCGAGCGCATGTCATCGGCTATGACATCGACGCGGGACGCGGTCGCTGGCTGGGCTGTCACTGGGAACTCCTCTGTTTCCCCGCCACTTTATCGCCTTTGGTTAGGCACATCCACTTGTGATTGTCAGACAAAATTATGTGAATTGCTAGACAATATGAGTTTTGTGATGTCTACTTTGTTGGACACAGCAACGACGCATAGCCCTCCCCAACACCGCACTGAAGGAAACAGCATGAGTCAACTCACAGCCGGCCGCCCCCGCGAGGAATCCGGTCCGCATGCCCGTGACGCCGCACCCCGTGCCACGCGCGTTCTGGTCGCCCCTGACAAGTTCAAAGGCTGCCTGAGTGCGCTTGGCGTCGCCGAAGCCATCCGCTCAGGAATCGACTCCCTGACCACCGACGCACAGGTCCAGGTAACAGTCCTCCCCCTCGCCGATGGCGGAGACGGGAGCGTCGAGGCAGCCGTGTTCGCCGGCTCACGGGCGCAAACAGTTGAGGTCCACAACGCCGACGGCGAAGTGCAGCTCACCCAGATCGCCTTTGACGGGACAACAGCGGTGGTGGAAGTGGCAGGAACCTGCGGTCTTGCCACGGTGCAGGGCCCGTTACGTCCCTTGGCGGCGTCGAGCCGGGGCTTGGGCGAAGCCATCCTGGCTGCTGCGCTCCTGGAACCGAAGACCATCGTCATTGCCCTCGGAGGCAGCGCCAGCACCGATGGCGGGGCCGGAATGCTTGCCGCCCTCGGCGCGGAGTTTCGGGACGAACAAGGACGCCTGCTGGAACCGGACGGAGGCTCACTTCACCGAATAGCGCACGTCGATTTGAGGACCGCATTCGACTTCGATGGAATTGAACTCATCGGTGCCAGCGACGTAACCAGCCCCCTATGCGGAGTTCAAGGGGCCGCGCACGTCTTCGGACCGCAGAAAGGAGCGGACCCTGAGCTGGTCGCGGTGCTCGACCAAGGCCTCCGCGCCCTCGTCCAAGCCTGCAACACCATCCCAAACATCGACGCGCCCGCCCTCGCCGATATCCCCGGAGCCGGCAGCGCCGGGGGCATCGGCTTCGGCCTCCTCCTTCTGGGCGGCTCCCTCGTCTCCGGAGCCGACTACTTCCTGGATCTGCTGCGCTTCGACACGCACGCGCAGCAGTGCGACATGCTCGTGACCGGAGAAGGACGCCTCGACGACCAGACATCAGGCGGCAAACTTATCTCCGCCGTATGCAGCCGCGCAGGAAACACCCCGGTGGCTGCAGTCGTTGGCGCCTCGACCCTGGACCAGCAAGCAGCCCGCCAACTAGGCCTGTCAAAGGTAATAGCGCTGCGGGACCTCACGGCCCAAGACACATCCAAAGATCCAGCCCAGGCGACCAACGCACTGCAGAACGCCGGGCGAATTCTCCGCGCCCTCGCCTCAGGCCCATTCGCGCCATAAATCCCGGGCGTGGCCTAAATACGGGATGTTTCCAGCGCCCCTGACGCCCGTCGGCAGTGCTCGCAGGCGTCCCAAAATAAGTCCTTCGTGACACACCACGCCGTCAGTTGCCTGCGATGGTGTACAGAGCCCAGCCCTTGGTGAAGGTCTGCCGCGGCGCCCAAGCGCTCCTGTTTGCCGGGTAGTAGTGAAGGACCCCCGCACTGTCCCGAGCCATCAGGCCGACCGTCCCGTTGCCGGTGAGTCCTGACATGGCGCGGATGGAGCTCATGGCGTTCCAGCCGGTGCCGATAGTCGCGCGGGGTTCGGAGATGAACGATCCGGCACCGTTGGTCCGGTACAACTTGAGTTGCCCGGAGGAATTTTTGGCAACAACGTCGTTGTTGCCGTCCCTATCCCAGTCCAGCAGATTGAAGGACAGCCCATTCCAGCCGCGGCCGATCCTCACCCGCGGTGAAAGACCCTTCCCCGACGGGTTTCCGTAGTGGAACAAGTCACCCGTGGCGTTGTTCCTGGCGATGATGGACGGGTATTTGTCCGTCTTCTTCCACTGGCCTACGGTGATCTCGTAGTTCTGCCAGCCGGTGCCGATCGCGTAATCGTGGAACCCGCCGGTGCTGATTCCCTCACGGTATGTCAGGGTGCCGTTCTTGTTCTGCACGATCAGATCCGGAACACCGGCATCGTCAGAGTTCCAGTTGGTAACGAAGAAAACCTTCGGGACCGTAGACCCTGCCGGCCCAATGGCCCTGCGCTGCGGCGTCACCCCGGGTGACATCCAGGAATAGGACCAGAGAGTGCCGGCGCCATCATAAGCAACCACATTCGCGGTTGAGTCGATTGCGAAGTTCCAGTTGGTGTGCGGTGTGTCTGCCGCCTGGGCAGGCAGGATGCCGGATACCGCGAGGGACAGTGCGGCGGCGATACTTACCAGCCCTGCTCTGGTGCGAATGGTCTTTTTCATGTAGCTGTCGAGCCTCCCCAATATGCGTTGTGAGTACACTCGCTTAGTTTCCGGGGAAGTCGCGTTTATTACATCGGAGCGAAACAAGGTCAACACAGCGGACGACGGCGGGACGTCCCGCCGTCGTCCGTTTGCGTTTTGGCGAGGTGCCCTACAGTGCATTTTCTGGTCAGTGCGCGGCCTCTCCCCTCCCGACCACTGTTCAACCAATCGATTTCCGCTGCCCCCGAAGTGCGTGTGCGGGTGGGCGACAGAGAATTAGCAGAAGTACTTAGGAGTCGAAGGACGCGACTGCGACCAGGCTCAATGTTGGACGGGCCGAGTGCCTATTATCCGAGGCAGTACAGGCGTAGCGTCTAGCCAACGGGGTAAGGGCGATCGATGGCTGGACCCAGCCTCGCATAACGCCGCCCCGGTCTTGAACCGTTGAAGGAGGCGGGGATGGCTGGATGGAATGCTGACACGGCTGCCGGGCCTGTGGGGGCAGGCACGGTTACTTTGGTGGAGGGTTCATCCTTCTGTATTTCGTCGGCGAATGGTGACATCCATCCGGAGCATCCGCACGGTGTTTTCCACGAGGACACCCGCATCTTGTCCCGCTGGAACCTGGCAATCAATGGGCAGCCTCTGGAGCCGCTGACAGCATCGGCGAAGGAACCTTATCGGGCCTTGTTCATTGGCCGCGTCCCCCGCTCCGATGGGTACGCGGACAGTCCGCTGATCGTGGAACGCCTGCGGGAAGTGGGTGTCGGGGTCCTTGAGGAGATCACCATCCGGAACTACTCCTCGGACGAAGCCGCATGCGTGGTAAACCTGAACGTCGAATCGGACTTCGCGGATCTCTTCGAGGTGAAAGAGGCGCGCGTCCAACGGCACTGGGAAGAATCCCGTCACGCGGACGCGGACTCGCTGACCATTAGGGCGGTCTGGCAGGACGTCCGGAAGGGCGTCGTCGTTTATTCCAGCGGCGCCGACGTCACCCCGGAGGCCCTGACCTACCGGGTGGTTGTCCCGCCACATGGACAGTGGAGCACCCTGCTGACCGTGGTGCCCACCGTCGACGGCTCTGCACCGGTGGCGTCGTTTGTTCGTCCGGTTCGAGGTGAGATGTCTCCCAGCGACCGTCGGCGCCAGGATTGGGTAGCGAGGATTCCCAAATTGCATATAGGCAACCGTTCCATCGAACGGACTCTGCGCCGCAGCTACGACGATCTGGGCGCGCTGCGCATTGAGGATCCCGCCCATCCGGAGCGGATCGTCGTGGCCGCCGGGGCGCCCTGGTTCATGACGCTCTTCGGCCGGGACTCGCTCACGGCTTCGGAAATGGCCCTACCGGTGGACCCGTCGCTGGCACTGGGCACGTTGCAGACGCTGGCTGACCGCCAAGGCCGCGTGGTGGATCCCATGAGCGAGGAGGAACCGGGGAAGATTCTTCACGAGGTCCGGCTCGGCGTCTCCAGCGGGCTTTCCCTGGGCGGCAAGTCCGTCTACTACGGCAGCGTGGACGCGACTCCACAGTTCGTGATGACACTCGCATCGGTTAGCCGTTGGGGTTTCGCCAAGGACACCATCGCCGCACTGCTGCCTCACGCCGACCGCGCGCTGGACTGGGTTCGGGACTACGGGGACAGGGACGGCGACGGCTTCGTCGAGTATGAGCGCCTCAATGACCAAGGCCTCATCAATCAAGGCTGGAAGGACTCCTGGGACGGCGTCAACTTCGCGGACGGTCGTATCGCCGAACCCCCTATCGCGCTGTGCGAGGTCCAGGCTTTGACCTACAGCGCATATCTGGCCCGGGCTTTGTTGGCGTACGACGCCGGTGACGCGCCTTTGGCGGCCCGGCTCGCCGCGGAAGCAGCACAGCTGAAAAAGAAATTCAACGAGGAATTCTGGATGCCCGACCGCGGCTACTACGCTATCGCCCTGGACGGCCGGAAACGGCAAGTCGATGCATGCGCCTCCAACATGGGGCAATGCCTGTGGCACGGCATCATGGATGAAGACAAGGTCCCCCTGGTAGCCGAAAGGCTCATGTCCCCCGAGATGTTCAGCGGCTGGGGTGTGCGAACACTCGCGAGCGACATGGGCGCCTACAACCCCGCGAGCTACCACAACGGCTCGGTCTGGCCGCATGACAACGCGATCATCGCCGTCGGACTGATGCGGTACGGCTTCGTGGAAGAGGCACAGCGCATCGCCACCGCCCTGTTCGAGGCGGCCGATTACAGCGACGGCCGTCTCCCGGAACTCTTCTGCGGTTTCAGCCGTGACCAGGTCGCCGAGCCTGTGCCCTATCCAACGGCCTGTTCCCCACAGGCGTGGGCAGCGACCACGCCGATCATGTTGATTACAAGCCTGATGCGGTACGACGCCCACATTTCCCGTGGCGGCTTTTGGATGGACCCGGCACTCCCCGATTCATACGGTGACCTGCACATCACCAATGCGCCAATGGCGGCCGGCCGCATCACCATCGATATCAAGGGATCTGAACCAACCGTTCAGGGTCTGCCCGAAGGGATAGCGTTCCACCGTGAACACCGGCCATGGCTGACGGAACTCATGGAGCAAGCGGGGCTGGGAAACGAGGACTAGCCAGACCGTCTTGAAGCAGGTTCTGACCGATGTGCCCGGCCCGTACAGGGGCGGGCACACCGGTTCGGCTCTCTGCTAAACCGAGACGTCGAATTCGATGGTGCCCCAGCCTTCGAAGGTCCCTGACCAGCGGCCGGCATCCTTCATGGGGACTGCCTGCAGGCAGCTGCCGGGGAGGATGACCTGCCCGGGTTCGAACTCGACGTCGTAGTCGGCGAGGCGGTTGACGAGCCAGGCGACGGCGGCGAACGGGTTGCCGAGAATGTTGCCGGTGGTCCCGGCGATAACTTCCCGGTCATTGAACCGCAGGACGCCCCGTGTGTCGCGCAGGTTCAGGTCCGTGACGTGCCGGGGGGTGCCGCCGAGAATGATGGCCCCGGTGGAGCCGTTGTCCGCCAGCGTGTCCGGGAGTCCGATCGCCCAGTCCTTGACCCGGGAGTCGATGATTTCAATCGCCGGCAAAGCGTAATCGATGGCATTGATGACGTCTGCGATGGTGGTGTTGCGGCCGCCGAGGTGCCCTCTCAGCACGAATGCGGGCTCGAGTTCAACGAAGGGTTCGATGAACTTATTCCGGTCGAGCGTGGTGCCCTCGTAGGTGAAGGTGCTGGCCAGCAGATGCCCGTAGTCCGGCTGGTCGAGGCCGAAGGCGTCCTGCATGACCTTGGCGATGTTGCCGAGCTTGTAGCCCACCAGACGGTCGCCGTCGGCCACGGCGTGGCTGACGTTGATCTTTTGCACTTCGAATGCGGCATCCGCGTCAAGAGACGGCCACGTCTCGGTCGGGGCTGCGATCGGTTCGCCCTGAAGGCGGGCCGTGCGGAGGGTGTCCGCGATGTTTTCGAGCGTAATGGTTGGCATGATGAAGTCCTTTGTCTGCCTGGTAAAGGTGGATTTCCGGCCCCGGATGATTCTGTGTTGGGAGAGGTCTATCCGGGGCCGGAAGCATGAGGTGCGCGGAAGTTTCTAGCCAGCCTGTTCGGGCTTGCCATCGACCAGCCGGTTGACGTTCCACGGGTTCGCATCCTGCAGGGGTGCCGGGCGCAGCTGCTCCGGGAAGTTCTGATACGCCACCGGGCGCAGGAACCGGTTGATCGCCAGTGTGCCCACCGACGTCGTCTTCGAATCGGACGTGGCCGGGTAGGGGCCGCCGTGGACCATGGCGTGGCCGACTTCCACACCCGTGGGCCATCCGTTGATGAGGATCCTGCCGACCTTGCGCTCCAGGGCAGGGATCAGGCCCGAGGCAACGGGGTAGTCCTCCTCGGCCACGTGCAGCGAGGCCGTGAGTTGTCCTTCCAGCAATCGGGTGGCCTCGATCAGGTCTTCAACTCCCTTGTAGCGGACGACGAGGCTGGCGGCGCCGAAGACCTCCTCATGCAGCACCGGGTTTGTGGTGAAGACATCCAGGTCCGCCCAGAACACTGCGGGGGCTGGCGCGTTCGCGGTCGGGCCGCCCTTGCCCCGGCCGATCAGCTCGACGTCGGCGGCGGACTCCAGCGCATTATGGCCGTGTTCCCAGGCAGAGGCGATCCCGCCGCTGAGCATGGTCTGTCCGGAAAGCTGCGTGACAGCCTCGGTTACGGCCGCCGTGAACTGGTCTCCGGCCTCACCGGCGGGAACGAAAACCAGCCCGGGCGACGTGCAGAGCTGCCCCGAGCTGCCGGTGACGGAGGCGACGTACTGCTGGGCGAGCGTTTCAACGTCCCCGTTCAGCGCGCCGGGGAAAACGTAGACAGGATTGATGGAGGACATTTCCGCATAGACCGGGATCGGTTCCGGGCGGGCTGCAGCCGTGCGCATCAGCGCGGTACCGCCGCCGCGGGAACCGGTGAAGCCCACCGCCTTAATGGCGGGATCCGCCACCAGCGCCTGGCCGATGCTCGCACCCGAGCCGTAGATAAGGGAGAAGACGCCCGGGTGCAGGTCAAGGTCGCGGACGGCGTTGACAATGGCCTGGCCGACCAGCTCGGCGGTGCCGGGGTGGGCGTTGTGTGCCTTGACGATCACCGGGCAGCCGGCTGCGAAGGCCGAGGCTGTGTCGCCGCCTGCGACGGAGAAGGCCAGCGGGAAGTTGCTGGCGCCGAAAACGGCTACGGGGCCGAGCGGGATCTGGCGCTGCCGGATGTCGGCCCGCGGAAGGGGAGCCCGGTCGGGCAGAGCCGGGTCGATGCGGACACCACGGAAGTCTCCCCGTCGCACGACGTCAGCGAAGAGCCGCAGCTGTCCTGTGGTGCGGGCCCGTTCGCCCCGCAGCCGGTCGGCGCCGAGCCCGGTTTCTGTGGAGGCCCGCTCGATCAGTTCATCACCGATGGCGTCGATGTTCTCGGCAATTGCGTCCAGGAACCGCGCATGCTGCTCGGGTTCGAGGGTGCTGAAGGAGTCAAAGGCATCGGTGGCTGCGTCCGTGGCCGCTTTCAGCTGTTGCTCGCTGATGAGGGTGTAGGCCGGTTCCAGCTGTTCGTTCGTGGCGGGGTTAATCCCGTAGGTCGTTCCGCTGGTGCCGGTGACGGTCTCCCCAGCGATGAGGGAATGTCCTTGAAGAGTCATTGTCGCGCCTCCTGGGCGGTTGAAAGCATGTGTGGGCGGCGGTGCGGGAGGGGCTGCTGCCCGTGGTCGGTAAGCGCCCGTGGGCGTTCTGCCTAGGCGTTGCCGGGTCCCAGGTGCCAGATGCCGAGAGCTGAGAGGAGCTCGCGTGGATCCCAGACCACCCATTCCTCTGCAAGTTGGTCGTTTTCGAAGCGGAGGAAGGATGCGCCGGAAACGGTGATGCTCCGGCCGGTCGCGGGGACGTCCATGAATTCACCCTGATGCGTGCCCTGGGTCTGCCAGTGGATCGCGGCGGTGGCTCCGTCTTCGATGATGTGCAGGATCTCGGTGGTTGTGTCCGGGAAGGCTGCGTGGGTGGCCTCGATGGTTTTCCTCAGGCTGGCGTAATCTTCACTGCCTGACTTGGATCGGCGGACGTACCCGGGTGCGAGCAGCTGCTCGAAGTCCGTGAGGTCCCCGTCGCCCCAGGCGCGGTTCCAGGCGTTGAGAATGGTTTCCCGTCGGTTCATGATGCACTCCTTGCTACTTCCGGTGCCGGGATTTCGATGGGCTGGTACTGGCCGAACTTGCCGCCCCTGAAGATCAGGGCGTTGCCGGTTCCTTCGTTCATGTTGGTCACGGCTCCGACCACCATGTAGTGGTCGCCCACCACGACCTCGGCTGTGACGACGCAGTCGATATAGGCAGTCGCGCCGTCCAGGTGCGGGGTTCCCAAGGGGCCTGTGGTGCAGGGGAGCCCTTCGAACTTCTGGGGTCCCTTGCGGGACAGGGACCGGCAGATACTGACTTGGTCATCGGAGAGGATGTTGGCTGTGAAGTTCTGGAGCTTGCGCAGTTTCGGCCAGGTGGAGGACGACTTGTCGACGCAGAACATGACCAGCGGCGGGTCCAGTGACAGGGACTGGAAGGTGCCGACGACGAGGCCGAGTCTTTCGTCGTCATCGTTGACGCCGGTGATGGCCACGACGCCGGTGGGAAGTTTGCCCAGTACCTGTCGGTAGTAGGCGGGCGTGATGTCGGCCACGGGGGTGGCGGCTGTTGCTGGGGTGATGTCCATATCAGTGCTCCTTGATCAGGCGGCTTCGCAGGTCAGGCGATTTCACGGAAGCTTCCGAAGCGACCGCCGTGGAAGATGAGGGGAGTTCCCTCGCCGGGCGTCATTTCCAGCACGCTGGCGACGACGATCAGGTGGTCTCCGGCAACGATCTGCTGCTCGGTCCGGCAGTCGAACCAGGCAAGCGAACCGTGGATGTGTGGAGTGCCCCACCCGGATTCGGACCAGTTCACGGCGCTGAACTTGTCCTCACCCTTCGCCGAGAGTGCACGGCAGACCTGCTGCTGGTCATCGGAGAGGAGGCTGACGCTGAACCGTCCGATCTCTGCAATTTTGGGCCAGCTTGTGGAGGTGTGGGTGACGCTGAAGGTCACCAGCGGGGGCTCCATTGACAGTGAGGCGAAGGTTCCCACGATCATGCCGTTTTGGGCCCCCGTGACCGGGTCCGTGGAGCAGATCGCGGCAACGCCGGTGGGCAGGTGCCGCATGACGGCCCGGTATTGGTCGGAGTCGATCCGACGACCTTCGAGTGCGGGGGCGCTCATGGCTGTTCCTGGAGCTCTGCGTGGATGTTGCGGCCGGCGCGCAGGCCGCTCTCGACAGCGCCGTCGAAGAAGCCGGCCCAGATGTTGGCAATGTCGCCGCTGGCGAAATGCAGTGCGCCCTCGCTGACCTGCTGTTCCCGGTGGTACTTGGTGAGCTGGCCGGGGCGCTGGATCTGCCAGGTCTCCTCGGCGTAAGGATCGGACATCCAGTGGTGGCCGGCCACCTCGAGGACTTCCAGGTCGTCGCGCCATACCTTGATGGCTTCCTGGACCTGTTCGATGTCGGTCACGTCGATGCGGTCCGCGTCGGCACCGAAGCCGACCAGGACGGCGTCGTCTTCACCGATGAATTCGGTGCGGATTACGGACAGGGGCTTGTCCTGGGCCGAGTAGGCGAAGAACGGCTTGATGGGTCCCCTGACCCGGATCCAGGCCTTGACGCCCTGGGACGCGGTCTTTTCCCGGCTGGCGGCGAGCTTGCCGTCGGACAGGGCGGGCTGGACATCGAGCTTGTGCAGCACGTTCTGCGGCAGGGTGATGACGACCTTCTTGGCCTCGATTTCCTGGCCATCGCCGTAGGTGACGGTGGCTCCCCCGCTGTTGCGGCGGACGGCGGTCACCGGGGCGTTGAGGCGGATGTCAGCGTTGGTGTCCTCGGCGATCGCCTTGGTCAGCGTGTCGTTGCCGTTCTTCAGACGGAAGATCGCTGAGGCCTCGTGCATGAGGTGCCAATGGCCGGATGATGCGGCGGTCCAGCGGAGGGCGTTGACGTAGGCGCACTGGTCCAGGGGTGCGTTGAAGTGGCCCACCCAGGCTGCCTCATTCGCGTTCCGCTCGTCCTCGGAGAGGTCCAGCTTGTCCAGCATTTCCTGCAGGTTGTACTGGTCGACGTCGGCCAGGTTCTCCACCGTCAGCGGTGCATCCGGTCGGGGCAGCCACTTCATGGTGTCTTCGAGCAGCCGGGTCATGCCGGGGTCGATCAGTGACATGAAGTCTTCCAGCGTGCCGCGGCGCACTTCGTCCCCGGCGAGCCAGAACGTTTCCTCGGAGCGCGGGCCGCGGGAAACCTCGAGGCCGTAGCGGGTGACCTCGGCCCAGACATGCGGCTGGGTCCAGTGCAGCCAGTTGCCGCCGATCTCCAGGTTCTGGCCCAGGCGGCGATCGGTCCACAAGCGGCCGCCAAGACGGTCGCGGGCTTCCAGGACGACCACGTTGTGGCCGCGGTTGCCGAGCTCACGGGCAGTGATGAGGCCGGCAAGACCGGCACCGATGACGACTACGTCTGTCTGTTTAGTCATTGAAGTATCTCCGTTGATATTGCTGGTTCAGCTGGGCGTCAGCGGGTGGCTTCGCTCAGGTGCTTGGTACGGTGTTCGGTGGCGGGGTGGGAGTCCAGCGTGTACTTGTGGCCGGGGAAGAGCTTTTCCCGCAGTGTTACCGGTTCCTGGTCTTCCGGGCGGGCTGGGGAAACGATTCCCTGGGCGCGGAGTTCGGGCAGGGCCAGCTCGATGAAGTCTTCCCAGCTGCCGGGCTTGGTGATGTAGCTGAGGTTGATGCCGTCGACGTCGGCCTCGTCACGCCAGCGGCGCAGTTCTGCGGCGACGGTTTCCGGGGAGCCGATGATCGTGGAACCTGTACCGCCGACGGCGAGGAATTCGGCGATCTGGCGCGGGGTCCAGTCCCGGTCGGGGTCGGCCTTGGAAAACATGTCCACCATCGACTGCCCTGCCTTCGTTCCAACGGACCGCAAGGGGGTGTCCAAGTCGTACTCGGACATATCGATGCCGGTCCAACCGCTGAAGCGTGCCAGGATTCCATCGATTGGTGCGTTCTCCACGGCCTGCTGGTACTTGGCTTGGGCTTCTTCGTCGGTGGGAGCCACCACCACAGTGAGCAGGATGACTACCCTGACGTCGCGGGGGTCGCGGCCCGCGTCTGCCACTGCCTGGCGGAGCTTGGCCACTGAGCGCTTGGCACCCTCCACGGAGGTGCTCTGGATGAAGACGGCCTCAGCATGCTTGCCGCCGAATTCCATGCCCCTGGAGGACGACCCGGCCTGGAACAGCACAGGCGTGCGCTGGGGGGACGGCTCGCACAGGTGGAAGCCGGGCACAGTGAAGTGCTGGCCGGAGTGGTTGATCGGGTGCACCTTCGCCGGGTCGATGTACGTAGCCGATTCGGCATCCCGGGCCACGGCGTCCTCCTCGAATGAACCTTCCCAGAGCTTGTAGACGACGTCCATGTACTCATCGGCAAGGTCGTAACGCTCAGCCGGGCTAAGCTGCTGCACCTTGCCGAGGTTGCGGGCCGCGGCCTCCGAGTACGAGGTCACGATGTTCCAGCCAACCCTCCCGGAAGTCAGGTGGTCCAGGGTGCTGAACTTGCGGGCCAGCAGATAGGGCGGTTCATACGTCGCCGAGCAGGTCACCCCGAAGGTGAGGTGCTTCGTCACGGCCGCCATGCCGCTGATCAACACGGTCGGGTCATTGATGGGGAACTGCGCGGCGTCGCGCAGCGCGGCATCACTGTTCCCCCGGAACACATCGTGATAGCCGAGGTTGTCGGCGAAGAAAATGCCGTCGAAGCCCGACTTTTCCAGCATCTGCGCTACGCCCGTCCAATACTGCAGGTCCGTATAGCGGGAGCCTTGGTCGCCCTCAGCGCGCCATGACCCCGATGTCAGATGGGACGGGGCGAAGACGTCAAAGGCGAAAAGGCTCAGGGGTTCATTTTTCATGGCAGCGGTGCTTCCTTGGACTCGTGCCTGGCAAGGCGACAACTAGGGATCTACGTTCATAAACTGAACACTGCGTTCAATTTAGAAGGTAGCCAGCTCACTGTCAAGGGTTCTTTTTTCGTCAGGGAGATTACGCAACAGCTATTGACACGGGATGTGGCGCATGCCATATTTTTGAGCACGACGTTCGAAAAATGAACGAATCGGGCCTGACTACTCAGCCCCCCAAATCCGCCGCGCTGACATCGCAGGCGAGCTTTCATCCCGTTCGAAATAGCACGATCTACAAGGAAGTCCATCGTGAATACACCTGTTACCCCGGCCCCGAGGCCATCTTTGCAGTCGTCGGTCGCCCCGGATCCGCAAAAGAGGCGGTTCTTGTACAAGCTCAGCGCGGTGATCGCCGGCGGCATGTTCATCGACGGCTTCATCCTGGGCGGCATCGGGCTCGTCATGCCGGCGCTGACGTCGGATCTGAGCCTCTCCGCCACCTGGCAGGGCCTGATCGGCGCTTCTGCCTTGATCGGCATCTTCTTTGGTGGCCCCATCGGCGGTTACTTGGCCGACAAGGTCGGGCGCAAGCCGATGTTCATCGTCGACCTCGCCATCTTCCTGCTTGGCTCCGCTGCTCAGTTCTTCGTCGCGGATGCCTGGCAGTTGTTCCTGATCCGCCTCGTCATGGGTATGGCAATTGGCGCCGATTACGCGATCGGCTGGCCGTTGCTCGTCGAATTCTCTCCGGCCAAGCTGAGGGGCAAGCTCATGGCATTCCAGGAGGTAGCTTGGTACGTCGGCTACCTGATCTCCTACGCCGTGGGGTACTACCTGTCCACATCGATCCACGCCGACTGGCGCATCATCCTGGGCATGAGCACCGTCCCTTCCCTGATCGTCTTCCTGCTCCGGCTCGGTTCCCCCGAATCCCCGCGCTGGCTCATCAGCAAGGGGCGGATTGAGGAGGGGCTCGCCGTTGCCCAGGAGTTCATGGAGGAAGCAGACGTCAGGGACCTGGCGTACGAGAAGGCGGAGAAGCCCAATTTCCGCAAACTCTTCTCCCCGCAATACCGCAACGCGACGATCTTCGTGTGCATGTACTGGGTCTGCAACGTCACCCCGTACTTCGCGATCGCCACCTTCGCGCCGATCGTGCTTGAGAGCCTGGGCGTTGAAGATGGCCTGGCCGGAGCGCTGCTGCTCAACGGCGTGGTGGTGGCCGGCTCCCTGGCCGCGATGTTCCTCATCGAAAAGGTCGGACGCCGCAAGCTGTCCATCCCGCCGATGTGGATCGCCGCCGTCGCATTGGTGGTCATCGGCCTGTTCGCACACGTCTCGCCGATGGTTATCTTGGTTTGCTTCATCATCTTCTCCTTCTTCAACGCCGTCTCTACGGCCCTGACCGGGGTCTACCCCGGCGAGGTCTTTCCCACGGAAATCCGTGGTGCCGGGGTCGGCTTCGCCACTGCGTTTTCACGAATCGGCGCAGCAGCGGGAACATTCATCCTCCCGATGTCGGTGGACAGCTTGGGCGTGGGAACCACGATGCTGATCGCCGCCGGCATCTGTGTGCTGGGTGCTGTCATCTCCCAGTACCTGGCACCGGAGACCAAAGGCCTGAGCCTGAGCGACACCTCAGCACCCCTGGCCAAGGTGGCAGTCAAGTAACTCTGCGGCTACGCAAACGCGAACGGAAGGGTGCTCTGACCGGGCTTGCGTCGGCAGGGCGCCCTTCCGTTCGAAGCGCATATTCGCCCCAAACAACCTTTGACAACAAGGAGAACGAAGAAATGAAGATCTACGGTGAAAGTGAACGGAACAGCGGGCTGCGGACTCCGCGTCTAATCCTCGACGACGGTGAGATCCATGCCGGGGCTTGGGTCAGCTTCCGCGATCCTGCCGTCGTGGACACCCTGGCAGCCGAAGGGTTCGGCTGGATCTGCGTTGACGGCCAGCACGGAGGCCCGGAAACCCACGAAATGCAGCCGCTGATCGAAGCTGCGCACCTGTTTTCGGTACCGTCCATCGTCCGCGTTCCCGGTCACGACATGGGAATCATCGGCCGAATCCTGGACGCGGGTGCAGGCGCAATCATCTTCCCCACGGTGGAGAATGCGGCGTCAGCAGCTTCACTCATAGCCGCCTGCCGCTTCCCCCCGCGCGGAAACCGCAGCTACGGACCAACCCGCCGAAGCCCCCGGTACCCAAAGCCCGCCACGGGCAACCCGCAGGATGACACCCTGTGCATCCTGATGATCGAAACAGCCGCCGGTCTGGCCAATCTCGACGAGATTCTCGCCACCGGACCGGACGGCATTTTCGTAGGACCGTACGACCTGTCCCTCAGCCTGGGAGTGACACTGGAGGAACTGACCGGCGAAGGACCGGACGGGATCCTCGCGGACATCGCGCGCCGCTGCACAGCAGCAGGCGTCACCCCCGGTATCTACACCGGAGAGCCGGAACTCTCCGAAAGGATGGCCGCCCTCGGATTCCGCTTCATGCCCACCGCCTCTGACACCGGGCTGCTGTCCGTCGCGGCCCGCAACGCCGTTGCTGCATCCAGGCAGGTCAATGCAGCAAAGGTCATGAGCTGACACGAGGACTACAGCCGGCAAAGCCCGGCACGTACGAACTTAGGAGTTCCATGAGCACCAGCGAAGAAGTCGTTGGAGCCAGCAGCAATCTGCGGAGCCGGGAACCGTTGCCCGAGAGCGTGGCCGCGGTCCTGCTCACCGGCAAAGGGGGCTGGACGAGTTCGCATACCGCATTTGTGGCAGGGAAGCGCCGGTGTTCGAAGCCCCGGTTGAACGCGCCGTTCGCTAGTTGAAAGAGCATAGGATGGGTATCGACATCACAAGGCCGCCCGCCTTGAGTACTCGAACCGGGAGCGGACATGGCAACGGAACGAAGCGCAGACGTGCAGGAACTGGCAGGAGCCGAAGCGCCGACTGCCGATGAGTCCGTGGACCTGACCAACAAGTCCGTCATCAAGGCGACCGTGCTCCTCAGCGAACTCGGCCGTCACCGGCAAGGCATCACCGTCACCGAATTGGCCCACGCTGTGGGGATGACACGCCCAACAGCCTTCCGCCTGCTCCTGAGCCTCGAGCAGACAGGCTTCGTGGACCGCGTCGACAACCGCTATCTGTTGGGATGGCAGATGGCCCGTCTGGGCAGGATTGCCGATCCCTACACCGGTGCTGTCGCCAGGATTCAGCCCGTTCTGGACGAATATGCAGCGAAGCTCAATGAAACATTCAGCTTCGCCATGGTCCGGGGTGAGTTGGCTTATGACGTGATAGCCGAGGCCTCGGCCTCACGCTACCTGAACGTCTCGCACCTTTACCTGGGGGGAACCTACCCGGTACACGCCAGTGCAACAGGAAAGGTCCTGCTGGCCGAACTGAGCGATGAGCAAATCGCAACGGAGCTGCCCGAGAAGCTGGAATCCTACACTCCCCACACGATCACCAGCCGGAAGGCTCTCATGAAGGAGCTGCGCCAGGTCCGGGAGCAGGAATACGCCATCCTTGACGACGAGCTTGAAGAGGGGCTCTTCGTGGTCGCCTGCCCCGTCCGCGACGTTGCGGGTGCGTTGGTCGGCATACTCTCGGTTAACGGCCCCGTCCAGCGCCTCAAATCGGACCGGCTGCCCGACACCATCGACCAGCTGCGCCAGGCGGCCCGCGACGTCGCGAAGGCTTTGTCCTAGCAGCTTCAAAATCCTGGCCGCAACTGAGGCCCCCTCCCTTGACCTGCTTCCGGGAGCGATGCGCCCGCAGGGTTAGGCACGAGCGAGGGCGATGAGCGTTTCGCGCGAGGGGTATTTCCATTGCACGTACTGGACGGGCACGCCGGCGCGTTCAGCAACCAGGGCATGAGTAACCGCGTCCGGACCCTGCCTCCTGCTCATCTCGCTGATGCAGGCGATCAGGGCAGCTGTTCTTCTTTCGTTTCGTTCGCGGAGGACCTCGCCGACCACCTTGGGGTCGTTTCGCTTGGGCTTCTGCCGCCAGTGGGTCATGTCTTCACCTCTGACTGTCGTCCTAAGATCCGATGTACCGCGGGGGAGCTAGGCGCTGCCCTCGAAGTACAACCCTTCCCAGGGGCCGCAGGTTATAACTCCCGCCCCGGCCGCGGCGGGTGATGCGGAGCCGGAGCCTGGGTCAGGCTGGGTAGTGGCGTGGTGGAAAAGAGCGACGGCGGTGACGAGAGTCCGCTGGAGAGCATTCATGATGAGGTCCTCACTGACCGGGAAGGGAACCAGGGGTTCCACGGGAGCAAACTTTCGGCTGGGAAACGCACCCGGCTCGTTTATTTCTGAACGTAACGTTCAATTTATGAACGTATTCCTATTGTGGCGCGACTCACCTGGCTTTGCAAGAGGTTTTCTCAACGGAGTCGCGAACCAGATCGGGTGAAGGTGGCGCGCTCTTGACGAGTTACCCACGTCACGGTAACTTGAACGTCGTGTTCACTGTATGAACACCCTGAGATGTGGGGCGGTCTGGCAGTGCCGTCAACGGCGACCGCGTTCAAGCCCACTGCCCCCATCAGCCGAATCAGGATTCGAGAGCGAGCCCCAACGGACGGCCATCATGCGACATCAAGCACTGCAATCAGCTTCCCCAGACCTGAAGGTGACTCCAAGAGGGCCCAGGAACCTTACCCGCAGAACGGCCCTTCCTTCCCGGCCAGTACCGGATTGGTCCCATCTCTCCCGGGGTGACGCTGTTCGCGTGCTTCGGAGTGACGGAAGCGCCATCTCCGGGAGGATAGACATGATTGCCATAGACCGCAGCGTCTTCTGGATGATCCAGGATGCCGGCCTGGGAAGAGTCATGATCTGCAGGCTCGATAAAGCCCTGGTCATCAAGGCGGCCCCAGGAGCGGACTGAAGGCCAGGCACGACGCCTGCCGGGCGGGCGGGCCGGGCATTCTTGGAGGACCCGCGCCTTTCGGGTGCCGGCCGCTTCAAAATGGCAGGGGCAGCTTTGCTGTCCTGCCACCGTCGAGCACTATGATCTCCCCGGTCATGAAACTGGACCTGTCGCTTGCCAGAAAAACGGCGAGGTCGCCGACGTCGGCGGGGCGCCCTATGCGCCCCACAGGGTGTAGGCGATCCAGGGCCCTGTATGCGGCTGCCGGGTCGGGCTGGGAGGCCAGGTAGGCTTCGCTCAGTTCGGAAGCAATCCATCCTGGCGCAATCGCATTGCACCGGATATTGTCCGCACCCAGGTCCACCGCCATGGCGCGGGTCATCCCGTGAATGCCGGCTTTGGACGCACAGTAGGCGGCATGGCCGGGGTTGGCGGCCAGACCTTCGATGGAGCCGATATTGATGATGCTTCCCCCGCCTCGCCGGCGCATGTGCGGTAACGCGGCTTGGGCCAGAAACAGCGGCGCCCGCATATTCAGGGCCATCATCAGATCCCACTCGGCCGGCAGGATTTCGGAGACGCTGCGCTCAAACATGATCCCGGCGTTGTTGACCAGGATGTCGATGCCGCCGAAGTGCGAAGCTGTGCCATCGACAACCTCAGCTGCAGCGGACGGGACGCTCAGGTCCGCCTGGATGCCGAGAAGGCCCGGGTGCCCCTCGAGGGCGGGCTCGAGTGGCTGGCGTTGGACCACGGCGACTTGGGCTCCTTCCTCCAGGTAGCGGTCCACGATACCGCGGCCTATTCCGCGTCCCCCGCCGGTGATCAGGGCGGTCTTGCCTTCAAGTTGCATAGCTCTTCCAATCATTTTGCCTGCCGATTTTGGCAAGATCTGCAGAACCCTAGCGTTTCGTTCGGTGGCGCAAGCAGGATTCTCCGGAAGGGCATTGATTCCCAAGGTGAGCCATGCCACAATGAAACGCAGTCGTTCGAGAAATGAACGTCACGTTCAATTATCTTAGACCCCGCTCCCCGTAAATGTCCGCCGAGAGAACATAGACGTTCCCCGCGGCACAGTCAGAAAGGAAGACATCATGTCGATCATTCATCGGGCCGTCGCCATCGGCCAGAAGCACCCGGTCCGCACGTTCGCCGCGGCTGCTGCTTCCCCGCGCCAGGTTGAAACGGACGTGCAGGCACACCGTCGCTCCCCTCAGCTAACGTGCCTGCCGTGGGTGGGCCTATGCCTGGAGGGCGACGAGATTGATGCCTCCGGCGGCACCGAATCCTCCCGGAGCGTCAGCAAGGAATTGGATGCATTCCTCCTTGGTCTGATGTACGGCGAATAGAGAAATCAGCATCCAATGTCACCCACGCTAACCTCGCAAAGCACTACCGACGCCAGCCCCTAGCTTGGGGGAGCCAGCAAGCGTAGCGTCGGTCGGAGAAACGACGGCGCGGGCAGCCGCAGGACTCACAGGTGACGGCACGCTGTCGCTAGTTGCTCGGAGGTGGCCTCGATGGCTGGGTGGAATGCTGATACGGCGGCCGGCCCGCTGGGGGCCGGGACGGTCACGTTGGTCGAGGGTTCATCCTTTTGCATTTCTTTGCCGAACGGGGACATCCGTGCCGAACATCCCCATGGCCTCTTCGTGCAAGACGCCCGCATCCTCTCGGGCTGGAGCCTTACGGTTGACGGCCAGCCGCTTGAGCCGCTGGCGGCCGAAACGAAGGAGCCGTACCGGGCGCTGTTTGTCGGACGGGTTCCCCGCTCAGACGGCTACGCCGACAGCCCCCTGATCGTGGAGCGCCTGCGGGAAGTGGGGGCCGGCATCCAGGAGCAGGTCACCGTTCGCAACTACTCCCTGGAACCGGCCGACTGCGTAATAGCACTGAGGATCGAGGCGGACTTCGCGGACCTCTTCGAGGTCAAAGAGGCACGGATCCAGCGGCGCTGGGAAGAAAGCCGCCAGGCCGACGCCGACGCTCTCACCGTTCGGGGCGTCTGGCAGGACGTCCGGAAGGGCGTGGTTGTCCAAGCCCCCGGTGCGGACATTTCGGCGGATACCGTGACGTACCGGGTGTCCGTCCCGTCGCACGGACACTGGAGCACAGTCCTGACCGTGCTGCCCAGCACCGAGGGAGCCGGTTCCGCGACGGCATTTGTCCATTCTGAGGGGGAGGGATTGTCCCCCCGGGACCGGCGCCGACGGGATTGGGTGGCGAAGATTCCGGTCCTGCAGATGGGGAACCGCTCGATAGAAAGGACCCTGCGTCGCAGCTACGACGATTTGGGCGCTCTTCGGATCGAGGACCCCAATCATCCGGAACGTGTCGTGGTGGCCGCTGGCGCGCCGTGGTTCATGACCCTGTTCGGCAGGGACTCGCTGTGGGCTTCGGTAATGGCGATGCCGGTGGACCCGTCCCTGGCCCTGGGCACGTTGCAGACCCTGGCAGACCGCCAGGGAACCGTGGTGGACCCGATGACCGAGGAGGAACCGGGCAAGATCCTCCACGAGGTCCGGCTCGACGTTTCCAGCGGGCTATCTCTGGGCGGCAAATCAAACTACTACGGCAGCGTCGATGCGACGCCCCTGTTCCTGATGGTGCTCGGGGCGGTCAGCCGCTGGGGATTCGCCGCGGATACCATAGCTGCCCTGCTGCCCCATGCGGACCGTGCGCTGGAGTGGATCATGAACTACGGGGACAGGGACGGCGACGGCTTCGTCGAGTACCAGCGCCTCAATGACCAGGGGCTGATCAACCAGGGCTGGAAGGATTCCTGGGATGGCATCAACTTCGCCGACGGAACCTTGGCCGAGCCGCCCATCGCACTCTGCGAGGTCCAGGCCTACGTCTACGTCGCGTATCTGTCGCGCGCGTGGCTGGCGTACGACGCCGGGGACACGGCTTTTGCGAACGAACTCGCCGACCGGGCGGCGCGGCTGAAGAAACAGTTCAACGAGCAGTTCTGGATACCTGAACGCGGGTACTATGCCATCGCCCTCGACGGCAAGAAGCGGCAGGTCGACGCGTGCGCTTCGAACATGGGGCACTGCCTGTTGCAGGGCCTCATTGACGAGGACAAGGCCCCGCAGGTGGCGGAACGCCTGATGTCCCCGGAAATGTTCAGCGGCTGGGGCGTACGTACTTCGGCCAGCGACATGGGCGCGTACAACCCCGCCAGCTACCACAACGGATCGGTCTGGCCCCACGACAACGCAATCGTCGCCGCCGGACTCCTCCGCTACGGCTTCGTGGCCGAGGCGCAACGGATCGCCACCGGCATGATGGATGCGGCCGAGCACTCCGACGGCCGCCTCCCCGAGCTGTTCTGCGGCTTCAGCCGGGAGCAGCTCGCCACACCCGTGCCCTATCCAACGGCGTGCTCGCCGCAGGCCTGGGCAGCGACCGCCCCGATCCAGCTCGTGACCAGCCTGATGCGGTATGACCCGGTCGTTTCCGCCGGCGGCGTATGGATGGATCCCGTTCTTCCGGAGTCGTATGGGGACCTGCACATCACCAACGCTCCGCTGGGCGGTGGCCGCATCACTATCGATATTGCCAACTCCGTCCCCTCCGTCCAGGGACTGCCTGAAGGGATGGCGTTCCACCGCGGGCACCGTCCGTGGATGATTGAACTGGTCGAGCAGGCCCATCGCCGGCGAACTGAAGCACGCCGCCAGGCGGACCGGCCGCCCTCAGGTTAAAGAGGTTTTAAGCGAGGGGTAAGCAGGCGCCGGCGTTGAATCCGGCCTTTTGCCGTGCCACAATTAGCTGAACGTTCACGGAGTGAACATAACGTTCACGCAACCCCCTCAAGCCCTGGCATTGCTCCCGCCAGCCCTGAAGAACACAAAAAAGCAGAAGGAGAACCATGGACGTGCTGTCCGAGATCGCGGGATGGACTGGAGCAGCAGTGATGTTGACCGCCTACCTGTCCGTATCCATGGGCTGGGTCCGGACGGGACGGCGCTTCCAAGTGGGCAATCTCCTAGGTTCATTCGCCTTCATCATCAACGGCGCCTACCACGGCGCCTGGCCCTCCGTAGTGACCAACATCGTCTGGTTCCTCATCTCGGTCACTGGCCTCCTGCGGATCCTGCGCAAGGGCAACGCCGCTGAACCAGCAATCAGCATCGGTTCTTTGCAAACCGCATCGGCGCAGGGGCAAATTACATCGGTTTCGCAGAATCCGGGAGGATGCCAAACGGAATTTACGGGACATCAGTCCGGCGCCTGCTTGCCGGGTGCTGAACGATACCGCGAACCCGCTTCGGCCTGCGATATGGGCCCTTCAGTCGTTCCTGCCAATGCACATGCGTAGACGGTCCGGGGCGAAGTTCTAAACCGCCCAGTCGGTGTCGTCGTAGGCGCGGCCGCGGAAGTGGGCGCGGAGGTACTCCCCCACAACGGCAGCCCCCAGGTCCCCGGCCTCGGGCGCAACGACCCGGCCGTCGATCCGGCGGACCATACGCTGGACGAACGATTCGAGGCCTGGGTCATCGCCGAGCCGGAAGAACGTTGCTTGGGTGCCGGCACGCCCTAGGCGGTCCAGCTCGGCGACCGTGGCGCGGATGGTTTCCGGGTCCGGCGGCCAGCAGAACCACGACTCGCCGTCGGGCAACAGGTGCGCCGTGGGCTCGCCGTCGGTCACCACGAGGAGGACGGGCTGCATCGAAGGGTGCTTGCGGAAGAAACGGCCAGCCAACAGCAAACCGTGATGCAGATTGGTTCCCTGCTCCCGCAGGGCCGGAAGGGCCGTGAGCTCGCCGATGTCCATGGACTGGGCGTAGCGGCCGAACGTGATCAGCTGCAGCCGGTCCCCGCGGAACCGGGTTGAGACGAGGTGGTGCAAGGCGAGGGCGGTGCGTTTCATGGGCACCCATCGCCCCTCGGCGGCCATCGAGAACGACACGTCGGCGAGCAGCACGACGGCGGCCTGCGTGCGCGCCTCCGTCTCCGTCACCTCGATGTCACCAGCGCCAAGGCGCAGGCCGCGGCTGGGATCACCGCCGTCGGCAATGGTCCGGCGGATCGCGTTGGTCATGGTACGGGTAACGTCCCACGGCTCTGCGTCGCCGAACTCCCACTGGCGGCTGGACCCGGTCTGCTCGCCGGCCGCCCCGGCGACGCGCGCGTCGCGGCGCCCCTGCCGGCCGGACAATTGCCTGGCGGTGTCCCGCAACAGCGACCTGCCTAGCCGTCGCATGGCCTGCGGCGACAACCTAAGGTCGCCGTCGGCCCCGCGGCGCAAGTAGCCGCCGTCCTGCATCGCCCGCTCGATTTCGGCGAGGGTGCGGGCCGTCACGGAAGCATTCTGTCCGAGTTGGCGGGCGAGGGCATCGAGGTCCAGGTCGTCAAGGCGCGACCCGTTGTACGACTGGGAGAGCTGTTCGGCCAGCTCGTCGAGTTCGGCGATGTCCTGGAGCACGCCGGTGCCGTCGCCCAGCCCGAGTCCTTCCTGACCCTCGAAACGTTCGGAGCCGCTCCAGTCCTCGCCGGGGCGCAGGGCGCGCAGGCTGGAGTCGAGTTGACCGAGCTGGCCCATGAGTTCGGGCGAGCCGAACGCCTGGGCGGACAGCCGCATCAGCTCATCGCGCTGCTCCGGGGACATGGATTGCAGGAGCCGCTGGGCGGCAGCAGCCCGCTGGGCGAGGGCGTCCACCAGCTCCTCGACTGATTGTGGATTTTCCGGAAAGAACTGGCCGTGCCGGGCCATGAACTCCTGGAAGTCCGCGTCGGTGTCCTCACCGCGCCGGTGTTTGCCGAGCAGCTCGTTGAGGTCGCGCAGCATCTCGCTCACGGCTGCGCGGTCCTCATCGGTGGCGTTCTCGAGCGCCTGTTTCATGCCGGCGAACCGCTGGTCAAGCATTTCGCGGCCCAGCAGGTCCTTGATCCTCTCGTAGGCTTCCCGGGCGGCGCTCGACTGCCAGTCATAGGAGGCGAGTTCGTTGACCGCTGCTGCCGTGGATCGGGGCAGGTTCTGCAGTTGCAGCTCCCGGAAGGCACGGTCGGTGTTGTCCATCATGGCGTCGCGGGCGAGCTGCTTGCGCTCCTCCAGCACCGCGGTGTCGAGCAGCTTCTGGACCTCGCTGAGGGTGCCGTCCAGCCGGTGATGGCTAAGCAGTTCACTCCGGCGCTGTTGAACGCGCCGGGCGAGGTCGTCGAGCCCTTCCCGGTTCCGGCCGCCGCGCCGCAGGAACTCCTGCAGGGCGTGCCGGGGCGAGTAGCCTGCCATGACGTCCTCGGCGACGGCGTCAAGTGCCTCCGCCAGGTCCACCGGCGGGGCGAGCGGATCCGGCCCTCCGGTGTACCGGCCGTATTTGGAGGACCGGTTGTGAACGCCCATGACCCCTCCTGTACCTAGCCGTAGGTCGTCGCCTCGTCGTCGGACTCCTTGGAGATCCGCCGGGCGAGGTAGAGACCTTCCAATGCAAGTTCGACGGCGGCAGCCCGCTGCCCGTCGCTTTTCGCGCCCAGGCGCTCACTGATCTGGTCGTAAAGGCGGGAACCGTTAAGGGACGGGAGGTTTTGGAGGAACTCCCGCGCGGTGACCTGTTCCCCGGTAGTTACGGTCTTGTGGCCGTCGAGCGCAGCCACAAGTGGGGCCATATCGAGACCCTTAAAGTGCGCCCGCACCGCTTCGGCGGTGGCGGTGCGCAGGAGGTGGTCAAGGACGCCTTGTTCACGCCCTTCCTCACCGGACTCGAACTCAAGCTTCCCCGTGAGGACTTCCGCTGCGGCCTCCAGGTCGACGATCCGGGCGACGGCCTCGTCCTCCCCGCGCATACTGGCCCGGCGCAGGGCCGCGGCGGCCACCGTTTCGGCGCCCGCAATGGGGAACCGCGCGGAAACCCCGGAGGTCTGGTTGATGGCCGGGGACTGCCGCAGTGCTCGTGTATAGCGGGCCAGGATCTCGAGGATGACGGGCGGGACATCGGCCACCAGCCGCCCCTCTTGCCGGATTACGGAAACCTCGTCGTCGAGCTCTATCGGGTAGTGGGTGCGGATCTCGGCGCCGAAGCGGTCCTTCAGGGGCGTGATGATCCGGCCGCGGTTCGTGTAGTCCTCAGGGTTGGCAGACGCGACGACGAGCACGTCGAGCGGCAGCCGCAGCACGTAGCCGCGGATCTGGATATCGCGCTCCTCCATCACGTTGAGCATGGCCACCTGGATCCGCTCGGCGAGGTCGGGCAGCTCGTTGATGGCGATGATCCCGCGGTTGGAGCGCGGGACAAGACCGTAGTGGATGGTTTCCGGGTCCCCGAGACGGCGGCCTTCGGCCACCCGCATCGGGTCGACGTCGCCGATGAGGTCGGCGACGGAAGTGTCCGGCGTCGCGAGCTTTTCGACGTAACGTTCCGAGCGGTGCCGCCACGCCACCCGCAGCCGGTCCCCTTCGGTGATGGCGCGGGCTCGGGAGTGCTCCGTGATCGGTTCGTACGGGTGTTCGTTCAGCTCCGATTCCTCGATCACTGGCGACCACTCGTCCAGCAGCCCGGCAAGCGTGCGGAGCAGCCGTGTTTTGCCCTGTCCCCGTTCGCCGAGCAGGACGACGTCGTGGCCGGCGATCAGGGCACGCTCGAGCTGGGGAAGGACGGTCCGGCTGAAACCGAACATCCCGGGCCACGGATCGCGGCCGGCGGCGAGCGCAGCGAGGAGGTTGTCGCGGATTTCGTGGCGCAGGTCCTTGTGGACGTGGCCGGCTGCACGCAGTTCGCCAACAGTGAAGATATCGGGACGGTCACTCACCTCTCTACGGTAGTCCTCGAACGTGCGGGGAATCGAGCAAATTCTTCCGATTCCCGGTCGGGGCCCCTGCCGCTACGCTTGATCCTGATGACTGCAGCAGCGCCGGCGGCACCACCGGCACCACCGTCGGGACCGCAGAGAACCCTTCTCCTGCTGGTGCGCCACGGGGAAACGCCCACCACGGGCAAGGTCCTGCCGGGGCGGGCCCCGGGATTGCATCTGTCCGACCGGGGCCGGGCCCAGGCTGACCGGGTCGCGGAACGGCTCGCGGGCCTTCCGGTCGATGGCGTCTACTCCTCGCCGCTGGAGCGCACCCGTGAGACAGCGGAGCCCGCGGCAGCCCGCACCGGACTGGCGGTGCAAGAGGACGCCGGCCTCATCGAGTGCGACTTCGGCGAGTGGACCGGCGTCCAGCTCGCCGAACTGGCGGGCCTGCCGCAGTGGCAGACCGTGCAGCACAGTCCGTCGGCCTTCCGCTTCCCAGGCGGCGAGAGTTTCACGCAAATGCAGGCGCGGATCGTCGGGGCGCTCGAGGCACTGTGCGCAGCCCACGCCGGGGGCGTCGTCGTATGCTTCTCCCACGCAGATCCCATCAAGGCCGCTGTGGCCCACGCCCTGGGCACGCACCTGGACCTCTTCCAGCGGATCGCCATCAGCCCGGGGTCGGTTTCGGCCATCGCGTATGTGGAGGGCCAGGCGCCCGCTGTGCTCATGGTGAATTCGACGTCGGAACCCCTCAGTGGGCTGAGGGCGGGATAGCGGGTGTCGGGGCGGGAGGTGACACTGCTCGGCGCGGGACGCGTCGAGCTGCTCGGACGCCTCCCGCGCAGCAGCAACGAGACGTTCCTTGTTCAGGTCTCCTGTGGGGACGACTCCGCTCGGGCGGTCTACAAGCCGGAAACCGGGGAACGGCCGCTGTCCGATTTCGAGCCCGGACTGTACCGTCGGGAACGCGCGGCGTACCTGCTCAGCGAGGCCCTGGAGTGGGGAATCGTGCCGCTGACGGTGATTCGCGAGGACGCCCCGTTGGGGATCGGTTCGCTTCAGTGGTTCATCGAGTGCGACTTCAGCGAGCATTACTTCACTCTGTATGCCGACGCACCAGAGACCCATCGCGACCTGTCCCAGATCGCCCTGTTCGATTACATCGCCAACAACACCGACCGCAAGAGCGGGCACGTGCTGCGCGGCCATGACGGACGGGTGTGGGGCATAGACCACGGGCTGTGCTTCTCGGCAGCGTTCAAGCTGCGCACCGTGATCTGGGACTTCGCGGGTGAACCCATCCACGGCGCCCTGCTCGAGGACATCGCTCCGCTCGCGGAGGCCGTGCCTGTCGAGGTGGCCGAGCTCCTCGACGACGCGGAGGTCACCGCACTGCAGCGCCGGGTGCGGCGCATGCTGCACGAAAGGGTGCTGCCGGTTGACCGCACCGGCATGCGGTACCCGTGGCCGCTGGTGTGAGTGTCCAGGACTCTTTGACGGCTGCACCTCAGCCGTCGATGCCCGGCCTGAGGCTGAGGTCGCGCCATTGGTCCAGTTCCGTGCGCTCTGCCTCTTCAACCGGAATCACATAAACGCGGTGGCGTTGGCGGGTGAACCGGTTCCTCCGGTGATGTTCAGAGGCTTGATGCTGATGAACGCGTCCCAGTTGCCGGCGCTTTTCATGTATCGACTGAGGGGTCCGAGCCGCCATAGTTCGCCTAGGGGCATGCCGAGTTTGGCGAGGAGTTGCTGGTGCATCATGCCGTGGTCGTGGGGGGCACTGCTAAGGAAGGGGCTTGCTGGGACCGGGGGTAGGCATTCGAGAGCAAAGTTGTCGGCGGCAAGGAGCGCGACCCGGTGGTCCCACGCCCAGGCGACAAACTCCTGTGACTGACCGACGCCGGTGGCCCGCCGGCTGTCACGGGTCCGTTGTTTGTCCTCCAGTGTCAGGTCCAGGAACCATTCGCACCAGCCGGTGTGGAGCATGACGATGTCGCCCGGCCGGAGGCTGACGGACTGGGCCTCGGCTGCCGCCTGGATCAGGTCAAGGCCGAGCGGTTCGCCTCCAGCATGGTCGATGGGAGAACCCTGGCCGGCGCGATATCCCTCGAGGTCTATCAGCACTCCCCTGCCGGCAATGGGTTTGTCTGCCCATTCTTGAATGCCGAGGTCCGGCGTGCCTTCCCTAATCCGGTCATCCGGGGTGCCGTTGTAAAAGCCGACGTCGTCCGCCCGGCGGTGGCGCAGTCCGTCGATCTGGGTAGATCCCTGGAGGTAGTACCCGTCCAGGTAGTCGTCGCGGTGGGCAGGATGGGAGGAGTAGATCGTGTGGCGCGGTGCACTGCGTTTGAGTGACATTCCGGGATCGAAGGCGTCGGCTGGGTAGTCGAGGCCGAAGACCGTGCCGGTCCTGATGCAGCTCCTGGCTTCCAGGATGGTGTCCTGGACGATGAAGGATGGCGTTCCGCGGTCCGGTTCGGGAAACAATCCCCAGGATGTCCCGGCAAGCCGGCCTTCCCTTTCGAGCAGTTCGGCGAACCTCGGGTAGGTGCCGTCGCCGGTCGGGTTTGTCATCGTGTGGTTGCTTCCTGCCGTGTCTGTCCCTGTTTCTGGGGGTGCTTGTAGCTGAGGAGGAAGCCGGCGACGGCGCACACGGAGGCCGCGATGCACAGCGGGGGTTTGATGGATTCGTTGAAGAATCCCAGCCAATCGCCTTGGCCGGTGGTGAGGGCGATGGCCTGGCCTGCCACGAACAGAATGCCGCCAAGGAGGAGTGCAGCGAGGGTCAGGACGAAGATGGCTTCGATGGCTCGTCTGGTCTGGTGCATGTCTTGGTTCCTTTAGATCGGCAGAATGCCGACGATGATCAGCACGCCGATTCCCAGCAGCGGCAGGGCATAGTGGGTGAGCAGGCGGGCGAAGGTCTTGAGCGGGTCCACATCAGCGATGCCGCAGGCGACGTAGAGCGGCGCGCCTCCAGGGGGAACCGCCGCTTCGCAGGAAGAGAAGATCAGCACGGCGACGGCGGCGGTGGTCGCCGGGACGCCGGCGGCAACGAGGGTGGCGACGCCCACGGTTCCGACGGCGGCCATCGTGGCCGTGGCGGAGAGCGGCGCGGCGACGGCGATGACGATCAGCCCGATGAGGATCGCGAGGAGCCACAGGGGCAGGTTCAGCTGGTTGAGCAGCGCCGTCATCTGTTTTGGCAGCCCGGTGGCGGCGAGGGCGTTGGCCCCGGCAAAGGCGAAAACTACCGTTATCCCCACAATGCCGAACCTCGGGGAGGACTCCCGCAGCAGGGCCCACCAGGCGCGGCCGCTGCCCGGAAGCTGTTTCCTGCCCAGCAGGGCCCCGGTGATGAGGAGGACGACCGGGATCCAGACGATGACGCTGACGGTTTTGGTGATGTCGCCTCCGGTCCACTCCGACAGTGCCGTGGCGATGGCGCCGGAGGTGATGATCAGCGGGATGGCCACCACAATGAACAGCAGCAGGGTGGCCCAGCCACGCCCAAAGGCTATCCGGGCAGTCAGCCGGTGTGCGGGGTCCAGCGGCGTCATCCCGCTCTTGCGGATCAGCAGCCAGGTGACAATCAGCC
Source organism: Arthrobacter sp. 10L430 (assembly GCF_056395245.1). Taxonomy (NCBI): domain Bacteria; kingdom Bacillati; phylum Actinomycetota; class Actinomycetes; order Micrococcales; family Micrococcaceae; genus Arthrobacter; species Arthrobacter sp. 10L430. The sequence goes on from NZ_JBFTJD010000019.1 coordinate 54,743, forward strand.
GGTGCAGGAAGCACCACAGACCGCCGATGAGCAGGGGAAGAACGAGCGAATTGACGTTCAGCAGGGGGCCGACGGTGGCGGACCCGACGAGGACGAACATGGAGGCACTGAAAGGGAAGGTGATGCCCATTCCGGCGTTTCCGGCCACGAGCGTCGCGGCCGAGGGCTTGTCGAGCCGGGATTTCTCCATCCAGGGGATGGTCACCGAGCCGACGGTCGCGGCGATGGCAGCCTGGTTGTGCACGACCCCGCCCAGACCGGCGGACGCCACGGTGGACACCCAGGCGGGGCCCCCCTTGACGCCGCCGATCAGGGAGTTCAGCAGGTCGATGAGCCTGTCCAGCACGCCGGTTTTGTCGAGCAGGTATCCCATGAAGACGAACGCCATGGTGGCGTAGACGATTTCGTCCGTGGCGGCCGAGTACAGGGAGGACCAGCCGATCTGTGCCGCGGCGGCTCCCGTGAACGGGAGCACGGCCAGGAAGCCGAGGATCATGGCTTCTCCGACGCTGCGTTTGATCAGTGTCGTCCAGAGCAGGATGACGGCCAGGTAGGCCCCAAGGGCCCAGATGCCGATCATGCTGCTGCTCCTGACAGGGAATTTCGTACTAGAAGGTTCATCGTTGGTTCCTGTAAATGATTCTGCCCGATGCCGGGGTCAGCGCAAGGCCGGCGCCATCGGCGCCGTTTCCTGGGCCATGCGTGTCATGGCGGTGGCTGAGGCTGCCGTCATTTCGGCGGGTACTCCGAGCTCGGAGAGATAGCTGGCGGTGTCCTGCATTTCCTTGGAGCGGCGCAGGGCGTGTTTGGTGGTGCCGGTCAGGAACCTGTCGATGACTGCCTGGCCGTCGCCGGCGAGTTGCCCGGCGATCTGGGTGCGGATCCAGCCTTCCAGCCCGGCGGCCCGTCCGGCGGTGACCGCTTCGACGACGACTGAGGCCATGCCTTTCATCAGGACGCTGCGGAGCAGTTTGTGGGCCATCGCGGCTCCCGGTTCCCCGGCGGCGATGTCGACGTCGGCGCCCAGCGGGGACAGGAGCTGGGCCACCGCCTGTGAGCCGGGGCCGCTGACCATCAGGGGTGTCTTTACACCCTGGGTGGGGACGGGTCCGAGGATGGCGACGTCGGCGAAGAGGGCGGCGCCGGGCAGCCGCCCCAGTTCCTGCATCACCTGGGGTGAGGAGGATGTGAAGTCCGCATAGCAGCTGCCGGCAGGGAGGACCGGCAGGCATTCCTGGGCCACGCTTCGCGCGGCGGCCGCCCCGGTGAGGACGAGGACGATGTCCGCGCCGAGGCAGGCCTCGCCGGCGGTTGCCGCCCGGACGACTCCGGCCGGAGTGGACGGGGCGACAGGATCAAATCCCGTAACGCTGTGGCCTGCTGCGACCAGGGCTGATGCATAGGTTGCCCCTGCTTCTCCGAGACCGATGACGGTGCATGCTGTCATGAGTTTGTGTCTTTCTTGCTTAGTGGCGGGAGGCGACGATGGTGGCCCGGCGGTCGGTTTCGTCGGCGAAGACGGCCTCGGCGGCTTCCGCCACGATTGCTGCCTGTTCCCGGGGGACGACGACGACGCCGTCTGAATCGCCGATGATGATGTCTCCGGGCAGGACGGGGACACCTCCGAAGGAGACGGGTGTCCCCAAGCGGGAGGGCCCGTCCTTGTAGGGGCCGGCGGGGGTGGTGGCTCGGGCAAAGACGGGCATGCCGATCTCGCCGAGGGCTTCGGCGTCGCGGGCCGCGCCGTCCAGGGCGAAACCGGCGAGGCCGAGGTTGATGGCCCGTTCGCCGATCAGTTCACCCAGCAGCGCCCGGGATTCGTCCCCGCCGCCGCTAACGACGATGACATCTCCGGGTCGGGCGAGCTTCAGGGCGCGGTGGATGCCCTGGTTGTCTCCCGGGCGTGTCCAGACGGTGAAGGCGGGTCCGGCCAGGCGGGCGCCGGGCCAGATAGCCTGAATGGCTGAGTCGGCGACTCCGAGGCGGTCCATGGCGTCGCCGATGTTGGCGGCGGGGAGCTTGGCGAGGCGCTCGACTAGGACCCGGTCGGGGCGGGCGAAGTCCGCGTTGGTGTCTTCAAGGACGGGCGTTGTCATGGTGAATTCTTCCGTGGGTGGCGGCAGGAGGAGGGGCTAGTTTTTCTTCTGGACCAGCGGAAGGGCCTTCTTGAAGTCCTCTTCCTGTCCGGCCCAGAACTTCTCGTAGTCGGCGCCTGAGAGGTAGCTGGTCTGAAGGCCGAGGGCGCTCATCTTTTCCTTGACGGCAGGGTCCTCGATGGCCTTCTGCAGGGCGGCTTCGAGCTTCTTGGCGACGGCGTCAGGGAGCCCGGCGGGTGCGGAGTATCCGCGGGCGGTGCCCGCTTCGACGTCGTAGCCGGATTCCTTGAAGGTGGGGACGTCCGGCAGCGAGGGTGAGCGTTCTGCCGTCATGATGCCCAGGACACGGGCCTTGCCCTGCTTGGTCAGGTCGGTCACGTCGCTGACGTTGGCGACCAGGACATCCACGTGCTTGCCGAGGAACGCGGTGGTGGCCTGGGATGCGCCTTCGGAGAAGTGCACCGGGGCGAACTCGGAACCGGTGGTTTCCTGAATCTGGGCCAGGGCGAAGTGTTCGCCGGTCTGCAGTCCGGTGGTGCTGGCGGTCATGGATTTCGGATTGGCCTTGGCGGCGTCGAGGAGTTCCTTCAGCGTCTTGTAGGGGCTGTCCGGCTGCACGGCGATGACGGCCGGATCGACAACCTGCCGTCCGAGGGGCTGGAAGCTGGCCCGGGTGTACTTGGCGCCGCGGGCCGGGTCCAGGGGTGAGACGACGACCGACGGGGAGCCCGTTGCGCCGATGGTGTAACCGTCGGGCTTGGCGCTGGTCAGTGCCGTGTAGCCGATCTGCCCGCCGGCGCCGGGCTTGTTAATGACCTCGACGTTGGTGCCTAGTTCTTTTTCCAGAATGGGCTGGACGAGGCGGGCCGCGGTGTCCACGGCACCGCCAGAGGAGAAGGCCACGATCAGGTCGATGGACTTGCCCTTCTTGGGGAAGTCGTCCCCGGAGACGGTGGAGGCGCCGGCGTTGGCGCCGCAGCCGGTGAGAGCGATGAGGGCTGCAGCGGCGAAGGCTGCGGTGATTTTTATGCGTGACAAGGGTCTTCTCCTTCGAAGAGAGGTGTGGGTTGGTAGGTAGTCGGACGTAGGGATAAAGCAGGGTTAGGCTTCGGGGTCCTCGGTGAGGGCCTTGGGCTTGCGGAACTTCAGCAGCGGACTGCAGATGATCAGCACCCCAAGGCCGATCAGTACGGCGGAGATGGGGCGGTTGACGAAGACGCTGAAGTCGCCCTGGGAGATTTCCAGGGATTCGCGCAGTGAACGTTCCATCAGCGGGCCCAGCACCAGGGTGAGGACCATCGGCGCCAGTGGGATGTCCAGGTTCCTCAGGGCCAGGCCGAGGAGTCCGAAGCCGATCATGACGAAGACGTCGAAGACGCTGAAGTTGATGGTGTAGGCACCGATGACCATGAACAGCAGGATCAGGGCGGTCAGGATGGGAGTGGGGACGCGCAGGATAGAGGTCCAGAGGCCGACCAGGGGGACGTTGAGCAGCAGCAGTAGCAGGTTGCCGATGAAGAGGCTGGCGATGATGGCCCAGGCGATGTCGGAGTGTTCAGTGAACAGGCTGGGTCCGGGCGTCAGGCCTTGCTGAAGGAAGGCGCCCATCAGCACGGCGATGGTCGGGGATGCCGGGATGCCGAGGGTGAAGAGCGGGATCAGGGCGGCGTTGGCGTGTGCGTTGTTGGCTGTTTCGGGGCCGGCCACTCCTTCCACCGCGCCTTTGCCGAGTTGGTGGCGGAAGCGGGAGAACTTCTTCTCGGCGGCGTAAGACAGGAGGGACGACACCGATCCGGTCATGCCTGGAATGAGTCCGAGGCCGAAGCCGACGCCTGTGCCCCGGGCCATGGCGGGGGCGCTGCGGCGCCATTCCGCCCGGGTCGGGAGCAGTGAGCGCATGCCGGGGGCGTGCACCAAGGGGGTCTCCGCGTTCTTGCGGTAGGACAGGATTTCGGAGAGCCCGAAGACGCCGACGATGACGGCGACGAAGCTGACGCCGTCCAGGAGCCGGTCCATCCCGAAGGTGAAGCGCGGGGCGCCGGCGACGGGGTCGATACCCACCATGGAGATCAGCAGGCCCAGGGCCCCGGAGATGAGGGCCTTGACCATTGACTTGCCGGCCAAGGCAACCAGCAGGGAGATGCCGACGACCATGAGTGCGAAGAACTCCGGCGGGCCGACGAGCAGGCCCAGTTCACCGAGTGGCTTGGCGGCGGCGACCAAGCCGATGGTGGCGATGGTTCCGCCAACGAAGGATCCCACCGCGGCCAGGGTCAACGCGGCACCTGCCCTGCCGAGCTTGGTCATCGCGTAGCCGTCGATGGTAGTGATCGCCGACGATGCCTCACCCGGTGTGTTCAAAAGGACGCTGGTGATGGTTCCGCCGTACTGGGTGCCGTAGAAAATGGCACACAGCATGATGATCGAGCCGGTCGGATCCAGGTTCAGGGTGAGAGGGATCAGCAGTGCCACGCCTGCTACGGGGCCGACGCCGGGAAGGACTCCGATGATGGTGCCCAGCAGGCAGCCCAGGAAGGCGAAGATCAGGTTTTGCCATGTCATGGCGGCCGCGAAGCCGCCGAGCAGTTCGGTGAGTGTGTCCACGATTAGAGTCCGATCAAGTTCAGCGGAGCGAATGCCGAAACGGGAAGTGCGACGTTGAGGCCGTAGTTAAAGGCATAGAACGCGCCGACGCTTCCGGCGAGGGCGATGATCAGCGAAGACACCCAGGTCCGGCCGCCGCGCAGTTTCAGGTGATACAGCAGGAACAGGAACATGCTCAGCTGGAAGCCAAGCAAGTCCATGACCGACGCCAGAACAACGAGGCTGACCACGACGGCGATCACTACCCCCCGGTCGATCCCCTCGGACCTCTCGCTCGGCCGGCGAAGCTCCTGGACCAACCAGAGAGCTGACATGGCCACCAGCACCCCTCCCATGGCGAACGGGAACAGGCCGGGGCCAGGGCCCAGCGATGTCCACAGGCCGAGGCCGACCGAGCTGACCAGGACGTACACGCCGACGGCGGTGAACGCACCGATGCCTGTCAGCACCGAGGGAGCGACGCGGCTGGTGCTCCTTGGTTTGGTCACTACTGACTCCATTGTCATCTTTTCCTTCTTACGCTCCGTGTTAGTTCATTTCATAGAATGAAAGAATATTGCGGCTGAAGAAATAGTGACAGGCGACACAGGCCCTGTCAAGCGCAAGGAAGTTACATACAATGAAAGAATGACGGTGACTTCGACACACTCAGCCAGCTCTCCCGAGGACGGCCCGAAGTCCGGGAACATGCGCTCGCTGTCACGGGCAATGGAGCTCTACGCCGAACTGCAACGCGCGGAGCGGCCACAGCGCCTCAGTGACCTGGCCAGGGCCTGCGGCATGAGCCTGCCGACCACGCTGCGGATCCTGCGCGTCCTTCAGGACTTCGGCATGGTCAGCCAGACTGACAAGTCCTACCGGATAGGGCCGGCGGTCCTGCCTGCCGCCCGAAGCTATCTAGAGAACGACCCCCTGGTCGTGGCCGCGCGACCGATCCTTCAGCAGGTGGCCTCCCAGACCGGGCTAACGGCATCGCTGTACACGAGGCTCGGCTTCGAAAGGATCCTCGTGGCACGCGTCGACGGCGACTCGCCCCTCCGCTACGACCTGCCGCTGGGCAAGCGCCTCCCCCTCACGGTGGGGGCGGCCGGGAAGATCCTGCTGGCCTCGGTCTCGGAGGAAGAACTTCAGCAGGTGGTGTCTGCAGCCATCGCAGCCGGGCATGAAGACAGTACGTTCACGGCCGACGAGCTTCGGGCGCGCCTGCCGGAACCAGGGGTCGACTACGCCTATTCCGCCGATGAGCGGGCCACCGGCGTCTTGTCCGTAGCCGTCGCCGTGCCCAACAGGGGTGGCCGCCCCAGCGAATCCATCGCCCTGACCAGTCCCGTCGAGACAGCCAGCGAAGGCGGCCTCAATGCCGGCGTTCCGGAACTCCGGCGCGCCGCCGGCAGGCTCTCGGAACTCCTCGAAGGTTCCGTCTACTAGTACGCCTCGAGAATGCCAGCGGGGTAAGCCACGGTTCAAAGGGCGCCAAAGTGTGGGACACATCTGGTCTGTCCGCCGCTCTTGCTGGCACACTGAGCCGATGACGGAACCTCAACACCAGTCCAGGCGGCCCGGCATCCGCGCCGCGATGTTCGTTGACTTCGACAACGTCTACACGGGCCTGATGGCATTGGACCCGGCCGCGGCCAGGAGATTCGCAGAGGATCCCAAACATTGGACGGAAGCGTTGGCCGATGGCGGCGCAGGTGAGGAATCCCGGCGCTTCCTGATCCGCAATTGCTATCTCAATCCGGTGGTCTACTCCAAGTATAGGCCGTACTGGACCCGGGCGGGTTTCCGCGTGATCGATTGCCCCTCCCTCACGCAACGGGGCAAGTCCAGCACCGACATCAATCTGGTGCTGGACGCGATGGACGCCCTGTCCGGCGCGGCACAAGTCGAGCAATTCTTCATCGCGTCGGCGGATGCGGACTTCACGTCCCTGATCCAGCGGTTCCGGGCGGCTGACCGCATGACAACCGTCATTGCCGCCGGCGCCGTAGCATTCGCGTACCGGGAGATGGCCGATAACGTGGTGGAGTCCCACGACTTCGTGGCAATTCTCAACGGGACCCCGGCCGGAGTCCCCCGCATGGTGGCGTCTGCCGGACTTGGTGCACCGCTCCGCACCGCACCAGGTGTCCCAGGATCCGCGACGGCGGCGGCCGACGAGGTCCGCGCCCTGGTGCAGGCTGCGCCGGGCCCGGTCACCGGGGCGGTTGCGGCGCACAGGGCCCTGACCGCAGACCCGTCGCTCAAGACCGACTGGGGCGGCTTCGGCAAGTTCGGGGCCTGGATCGCCCAGATCGGCCAAGGCGTGCAGTACTCGTCCACGCCGTCGCCCGGCTGGGTGTGGGACGCCAAGCGGTTTTCGCCGGAGCTCTCCGCGCTGGCACCCGAGGGCCGGCCGGCGATCGAGGAGCAGGTCACCCGGGTCACTGACGTGCCGGCGCTGTCGTCCGAACAGTTCCGTCAGGTTTTCCTGTCGCTGGAGGCGAAGTTGCGCGAGCACTCGGGCAATCGCAGCGAACTGGCACGGTCCGTCCGGGACGACTGTGTTGCGGCCGGGCAGCCGGTGTCCCGCTCAGCCGTCAACTTCGTGATCCAAGGCGTGGTGTACGCGGGCGGATCCCTCCCGGACGACATGCCGGCCAGGGACCTCGCTGCCGCGTGGACAAGAAATGTTGAAGAGCTGTGCCGGCTTGCCCTCATGGAGTTCGACGACGCAGAAAAGCTCGCGCTCCGGCGCTGGGCCGGCGGCGGGCTGCTGGAGAGCTAGCCGACGGCGGGACGTCCCCGCCGCCGACATTGGTTTAGCCCCGCGCTGTGGCTGCACTCTGGTGGGCACGGGTTAGGTTTTGCTGGTTGTCGACGTCAGCAAGACCGTCGAGAGTCAACCCTACGCCGCGATGAATAGTGCCCAGTCAGGCAACGGATCCACCGCTAATGGTGGCCCGGTCTCTCCGGGACCGGCGGCACTGGCAAGTACGTGCGGCCAGTCGGGCGGTTCCCAGTCCTGTTGTTCGCTGGGATAGGAGCGTCCCGCGGGTGAGATCCAACTTGGCGGCTGGTCCCGGGTGGCGTCACCTGGCCTCCACACTGAGGTGTGTTTGAGTCGGTGGTGCCTCCGGCACGGCTGGCCCAGGTTGGTGATGCCGGTGCCGCCTCCCTCGGACCAAGCCAGCAGATGGTCCGCTTCATTATCCAAGGAGTGGTTGTTGCAGCCGGGAAAAGGGCAGCGTCCATCCCGAAGCCGCAACCATTGGCGCATCGCCTTCGGAACCCGGTAGCTGGTGCGGCCGATCTCCAGCGGCGCTCCCCTGCCCGGATCGGTCAGCACTCGCAGGAACGATCCGGCGCCATCCGCGACCAGCCGGCGGGCCATGCTCGCCGGAATAGGACCGTACCCGTCCAGCGTGGCCGGGTCCGTCCCGGTGCCCAAGAGCGACAACACCGGAACGGTCACCATGACCTGCGCCTTGGGCGACGGGGTTCCTTCCGCCACCCCCACCAGCAGCCAGTCAGCGGCGACGTCCGCACGGAGCTGGGTCAGAGTCCGGGATTCGGTCGGCCCCTGCAGGGTACGCGCCGCTTCCGTGGCACGGGACCAAACAGCCGCTGCCACATCCGCAGTCACATAGGCCGAGAGCCAGGCCATGCCGTCCCGGTCCGGGACATATTCCAGCCGGCGGCCTTCCGCACCCCTGCGGTGGCGCGCTTCGATGCTTACGGGATGGTGCCGCTCACGCCAGCTGCGCGCTTTGGCGCGGAACCTTCCCGGCACCAGCTCCCCCGCCGGGCAGCCACGCGCTGCAAAGGGAGCTTCGGGGTCCAGGAAATGAGCCTCCAAGGCAGCAGCCGCGGCAGGGTCCAGACCCGATGTTTCATCACACATCACCCGCGCGTGCTGCCATGAAATGCTCCCTGCCCGCAGCGCAGCGAACGTCAGTGGCAACCCGGTGGTCAGGGTGGCTGAGTCCGCCAGTAACGCCGCTGCCGATCTCTCACTCACCGTCATGACACAGGCCACCTCTGCTGTCACTGCCATTTCCTGGGCCGTGCGCTCCTGCGGCGAAACCGCCGGGGCCGCCATGGCTGCGGCAGCGTGGGCGTATCCGGCGGCGAAGTGCACTTTCAGCGCGGCCATCATGGCTTCCATGGTGCCCGCCTCAGCCAGACCGTCCAGGCAGGCGTCCGCTTCGTCCTGAAGAGGATCAGCATCAGGCGGGGCCACGTTCCCGGCCCCGCGACCGGCAAATGCAGCCAACGCAGCAAGGGAGGCCTGCATGGCCTCCAACGTCTCCGCAACTGCTCTGCCTTCCATACGCACAGCATGACAGCAGGCACTGACAATAACGCCGGCCTCGGAGTTCCAGGCAATGTCAGCTTTCCAGAATCTGCCTGATCCCGAACTTTCCGACAGCGAACATCCGCGGATTATCGTCGGAGTTGCTCAGCATGGCGGTGGACAGGATGAGAGCCCAGCCCCGGGCCCTCATCCAGGTGTCCCGTTCCACTGCGGGGCCAAAGGCGTCCATGAAGCGGCGGCGGGCGCCGGCGTCGAACATCAGCCACCCCACCGCAAGATCGACAGCAGGGTCCCCTGCCCCGACGTCGCCGAAATCGATGACCCCAGCCAGCGAGCCGTCGTCCGCCAGAAGGATATTGCCCGGGTGAAGGTCCCCGTGGAGCATCATCGCCGGACCATCCCAGGCTTTAGCAGCACAGGTCCGCGCCCACACCGCTCTCAGCGCTGCTGCCTGCGGGTAGCGTTCGCGGTCCCCGAGCCGTTCCACCACCGCAGCGTCACGGTCCGTCAGCGGCACGCCGCGGAACGGATTCATCGGGACGCATGTTTCGGCGGGCACGTGGAGGGACCGGAGAAAATCGGCCAGGCCCTCAGCGGCCCGCCCGCGGTCTGCCGGACCGACGTCGGCCGCGGCGGCTCCGGGGACCCACCGCACGATGCTCCAAGGCCAAGGAAAGTCCGACGTCGGCCGGCCGGCATGGACGGGCACAGGAACCGCAACCGGGGAGCGGCGGGCTATGTCGGGAAGGTAGCGCCGCTCATGCAGTATTAGCGAAACGGCCTCCGCCCTGCGCGGCAGCCTCACGGCCAGGTCCTCGCCGAGCCGGAAGGTCGCGTTGTCCCAGCCGTTCGCAACCCGCGCCAAAGGACGACCGCCGAGGTCGGGCCGCTGGTCCCGGACGAGGCACTGGACGACTGCGTCACTCACTTCCACCGTTGCTGGTGGCATCCCCGCCATTCAGAGATCCGCCTCCCTGTTCCTGCGATGCAATCTGGTCCTCTCCCTTGTCCGAATATAGTTCAGATTCCCGAGAGCGGATGGGGCGCCTTCGCGCAGCCAGGTTTAGGCGCGAAGCAGGCGATGAAGCGGACGACGGCGGGACTTCCCGCCGTCGTCCGCTCAGAAAAAGCTGGCTAAGTAAAGCTGGCTGCTCGAGGCGCTTCAACGATGGCCAGTTGGCCGGTGGTGTCAGGGACGCCAGGAAACTGCACCTGCGGGGCCTCGGCAGCGGCCGCCGGCGAATCCTGTACGGACCGCATGCGAAGAAGCGCTACTGCGGAAATGAGGAACCAGGCAATATTCGTGACCACGGACGGCCACGCTTCGTGGAAGGCGCCATTGATAATGAAGGCACAGGCACCCAGGAGATTCGCGGCTTGGAAGCCCTTGCCAGCCTTCAGCCACCCCATGGACACCGCCAGGAAAGCACTGAGAATCGCAACCGCGCCTGCCCAGCCGGAAATTTCAAACAGCAGTTCCATGATGTCCTTTCAGGGGTGGTGCCCGGTTGCCATCCGCCGGGCGGAGTGGAGCTGGCGGGCTATAGGTGGGCGTTTTGGTAGAGGCCATTGCCGACTGAATCACTGGATCAGCGTTTGCTCCGCCGTCCGCGCGAGGGCTTCATTCGCTTGGACCGCCAGTCTGGATTTCCGCTGTTGGTTTTGGCTTTCAAAAGCAATTATGAGCACGACATGCGTGTAGTTCAATTGCATTCCTCTGAAGATGTGGTTTAGAACTACTTAACATGGATATTGATCCGCGCCGGCTGCGAGTTCTCCTTGCGATCGCCCGCACCGGCGGGGTGCTCGCCGCGGCTGACGAACTGGGAATCACGCCCTCGGCCGTGTCCCAGCAGCTCAGCAAACTAGAGGACGAGACGGGGCATGCGCTGGTGGTGCGCACACCCAAAGGCTCGGTTTTGACACCCGCCGGCATGGCCGTTGCAGAAGCCGGCGAAGAGATCGAACGCGCCCTCAGCGTCGCCCGCGCCCGCATGGAGGGCGGGGCCAAGGTCGCGGGGGTGGTGCGGGTGGGCGGATTCACCAGCTTTGTCCGCACGGTGGTGATCCCGCGCTTGCCCGAGTGGCGCATCCGGTACCCGCAATTGCAGATCCGGCTGATTGAAGACGACTTCCCTGACTTGTTACGCCTGCTCCGGCAGCGCGAGCTCGACGCTGTTGTGGTCGAGCTCGATTCGATGACGGCCGGCCAACGTTCACTTTCCGCCGGAATGATCGAGGAGCCCCTGCTGGACGAGCCCTGGAAACTGGTGGTTCCCGCGGGCGCCCTGCTCACTACAGAGAACATCGACCTTGGGCATCTGCCACTTCTCTGGCTCGGTGTCGACTCCTCAGCCGCCAACGCTGCGGTGCTCGGCCGGCTCCGTCAGTCCATCGGTGCCCAGATGGAGACGGTGCATCAATATCAGGAAACGCTGACCGCACTGGCACTGGTCGCGGCGGGGGAGGGTGTCGCCATCGTACCCACCTTGGCATTGAGCGGCGTCAGCCATGACGGGGTGGACGTCCTGGACGTCCCTGGACTGGGCACGCGACGCATCGTCCTGCGACGGTTCGACCGCCGGCGGTCAGCCAGCATGCCCGTGGACACCGTCGCGCGCCTTCTACGGGAATCGGCAGCGGCGTTCGACACGCGGTCGACGTCCTGACCGCCTACAACTTTTCGTGCCTTTTGGCGTGTGGACGGGACTTCGAAGCAAGGTCATGCGACCCCGGAAAGTGCACTCGTTACGGGTTAGGCAATAGTCTGGCCAGATGGGGACCAATGCCGTGAACTCCGGCGAACAAATGGACAGGCAGTCGCGCATTCTCGAGGCGGCGCTGGATCTGCTGTCCCGCCATGGGATTTCGGGTGTGAGCATGCGGGCCGTGGCCCGCGAAGCCGGCGTCGCGCTCGGCCTGGTGAACTACTACTACGACGACAAGACGAGCCTGATACGGGCAGCCCTGCGCCGGGTCGACGAACACGACCTTCTGCTCGTGGCGCCAGACCCGTCGTCAGACCCGGAGCAACAGCTGCGCCAGGCCCTGCGGCGAGTGGCAGCCGCTGATCTGCTGACCACCCGCTATCTGTCCCTGCGCCTGCACCTTTGGGCCCTCGCCCAGGCGGACGAGGGCTATGCACAGATCAACGCCGAGGCCTTCGACCGCTATCTCGACGGCCTCGCTGCGCTGGTTTCCAACGCCCAACCCCATCTTTCATGGGAGGCATGCAGGGAGCGGGCGGCTGACATTGTCGTCATCCAAAACGGCATGTGGCTGACGGCGCTTCTCGGCGTTGATGAGGCCTCCATCCAGCGAAGCATCGCCCGGACGGAGCAAATCGCCTTCGCGCCGCTTCAGGACCGCACCATCAAGGATCACCGGCTTCACGAGTCCTGAACCACCGGCAACCGGGCAGAGTGAGCTCCATAAGCAGCATTGAACAACTGTTCAAGAAAAGTATTGAACACTCGTTCAATGTGCAGTACTGTCCCTCGTATGACTTACGCCACACCAGCCCATGACGTCGTTCGGATCGCAAGAACCGAGACAGCATCGACCCTGTTCATCAACGGCGCATGGGAGCCAGCCGCCTCCGGCGCTGTGCGCGCAATCCGCAACCCCGCCGACGGCGAGTCGGTGGCCACAGTGTCCGAGGCCGGCAGGGAGGACGCCGAACGCGCCATCGCCGCAGCCCGTGCAGCCTTCGACTCCGGCGTCTGGTCCTCCGTGCCGGCACCCGAGCGCGGCACCTTCCTGCTCAAGGTCGCCGCCGGACTACGCGAACGCCGTGAAAAGTTCGCCCGCGCCGAGTCGCTGGACACAGGCAAGCGAATGGTCGAAAGCCGCATCGACATGGACGACATTGCCGCCTGCTTCGAGTATTTCGGCAGGCTCGCCGGGCAGCAGGCGGGCCGCATGGTCGACGCCGGGAACCCCACGGTCGTCAGCAAAATCGTGTACGAACCCGTGGGCGTCTGCGGCCTGATCACCCCGTGGAACTACCCCCTGCTCCAGGCGGCGTGGAAGATCGCGCCCGCGCTGGCCGCCGGCTGCACCTTCGTCCTCAAGCCCTCCGAGCTGACCCCGTCCACCAGCATCCTGGCAATGCAGCTGCTGCACGACCTTGGCCTGCCCGACGGCGTCGCCAACCTCGTGACCGGCCCCGGCGCGGAGGCGGGCGCCCCGCTCTCCGAACACCCCGCCGTCGACCTCGTCTCCTTCACGGGCGGGCTGGAAACCGGCAAGCGCATCGCGGCGGCCGCCGCCGGCACCGTCAAGAAGGTGGCACTGGAGCTTGGCGGCAAGAACCCCAACGTGGTGTTCGCGGACGCGGACTTCGACGCCGCCGTCGACAATGCCCTGAACGGCGCGTTCGTCCACTCCGGGCAGGTCTGCTCCGCGGGGGCGCGGCTGGTGGTGGAGGAATCGATCGCCGAACGCTTCGTGGACGAGCTGGTCCGCCGTGCCCGGGACATCCGGCTGGGCGGCCCCTTTGACGACGCCGCCGAAACCGGGCCGCTGATTTCCGCGGCCCACCGCGACAAAGTCCACGCCTATGTCCAGCGCGGCATCCAGGAGGGTGCGCGGCTGCGGACCGGCGGTGCGGCGCCGCAAGGAGAAAAGTACGACGGCGGTTTCTACTACCAGCCCACCATCCTGGACCGTGTCCAGAGGGGAATGTCGGTGGTGGTGGACGAGGCTTTCGGCCCGGTGGTCACCGTGGAGACGTTCCGCACCGAGGACGAGGCCGTGGTCACTGCCAACGACACCATTTACGGGTTGGCCGGCGCGGTCTGGACCCAGGATGCCGGCAAGGCGCAGCGCGTGGCATCCCGGCTGCGGCACGGCACCATCTGGATCAACGACTACCACCCCTACCTCCCCCAGGCCGAGTGGGGCGGCTTCGGCCAGTCCGGTGTCGGCCGCGAGCTGGGCCCCACGGGCCTGGCCGAATACCAGGAAGCCAAGCACATCTACCAGAACACCAGCCCGCAGGTAACCGGCTGGTTTGCTGACCACGGCAAGGAGAACTAGATGCACTACGACAACATCGACGACGTCACCGAGCGCGGGTTCGACTACGTCGTGATCGGCGGCGGATCCGCGGGTGCCGCCGTCGCCGCCCGGCTGAGCGAGGATCCAGACGTGACCGTGGCCCTCGTGGAGGCCGGCCCGGATGACCGCAACCTGCCCGAAATCCTGCAGCTGGACCGCTGGATGGAGCTGCTGGAGTCCGGCTACGACTGGGACTATCCGGTGGAACCGCAGGAGAACGGCAACTCCTTCATGCGCCACGCGCGCGCCAAGGTGATGGGCGGCTGTTCCAGCCACAACTCCTGCATCGCCTTCTGGGCACCCCGGGAGGACCTGGACGAATGGGAGTCCAAGTACGGTGCCACCGGCTGGAACGCCGACGCTGCCTGGCCCCTCTACAAACGGCTGGAAACCAATGAGGATGCCGGGCCGGACGCACCCCACCACGGGGACTCAGGGCCCGTGCACCTGATGAACGTGCCCCCGGTGGATCCTGCCGGCGTCGCGCTCCTGGACGCCTGCCAACAGACGGGCATCCCCCGCACAAAGTTCAACACCGGCACCACCGTGATCAACGGCGCCAACTTCTTCCAGATCAACCGCCGCGCGGACGGCACCCGGTCGTCCAGCTCGGTCTCCTACATCCACCCGATCGTCGACCGCGACAACTTCACACTGCTCACAGGCCTCCGCGCCCGCCAGCTGGTGTTCGACGCGGACAAGCGCTGCACCGGCGTGGACGTGGTGGACTCCGCGTTCGGCCGGACCCACCGGCTCTCCGCGCACCGCGAGGTCATCCTTTCCACCGGTGCCATCGACTCCCCTAAACTGCTGATGCTCTCCGGCATCGGCCCGGCAGCGCACCTGGCCCAGCACGGCATCGAGGTGCTGGTGGACTCCCCCGGCGTGGGCGAAAACCTGCAGGACCACCCCGAAGGCGTGGTCCAGTTCGAGGCCAGGCAGCCCATGGTGCAAACGTCCACCCAATGGTGGGAGATCGGCATCTTCACCCCCACCGAGGACGGCCTGGACCGCCCGGACCTGATGATGCACTACGGTTCCGTCCCGTTCGACATGAACACCCTGCGGCACGGCTACCCCACCACGGAGAACGGCTTCAGCCTCACCCCGAACGTCACGCACGCCCGCTCCCGCGGCACCGTCAGGCTGCGCAGCCGCGATTTCCGCGACAAGCCCATGGTGGATCCGCGCTATTTCACGGATCCCGAAGGCCACGACATGCGGGTCATGGTGGCCGGCGTCCGCAAGGCCCGCGAAATCGCCGCCCAGCCCGCCATGGCCGAATGGACCGGCCGCGAGCTATCCCCCGGCGTCGAGGCGCAGACGGACGAGGAGCTGCGGGAGTACATCCGCAAGACCCACAACACCGTGTACCACCCGGTGGGCACGGTCCGGATGGGCCCGGCCGACGACGGGATGTCACCGCTGGATCCCGAGCTGCGGGTCAAGGGCGTCACCGGTCTGCGCGTGGCGGATGCCTCCGTGATGCCTGAACACGTCACCGTCAACCCCAACATCACCGTCATGATGATCGGCGAGCGCTGCGCCGAGCTCATCCGCACCGGCCACACCGGTGGCGCTGTAAGGAAAGAGGTGGAGCTCAGTCCGTCCTTCGCCTGAGAGGCAAGTTCCGGAGGCTATTGATTTCACCCGCATCCAATGGCGGCCGCGGGTTGCATCGAGCGTACTTTTCTGACTTAGGAGTTCACATTTTGGAACCCAGCAAGAGTATTGATTCAAGCGGCATGGACGAATTTGGCTACACCCAGACCCTGGACCGGAGCATCGGCAAGTTTGCCAGCTTCGCCGCAGGCGTCAGCTACATCTCCATCCTCACCGGCGTCTTCCAACTGTTCTATTTTGGTTTTTCCATGGCCGGCCCGGCGTACGCCTGGTCCTGGCCCATCGTCTTCGTCGGCCAGCTGATGGTGGCGCTCTGTTTCGCCGAGCTGGCCGGCCGCTACCCCGTTGCGGGATCGGTCTACAACTGGGCCAAGCGCCTCGCGTCGGGGACCTCGTCCTGGCTGGCGGGCTGGCTGCTCCTGCTCTCCTCCATCATGGCGCTCGGATCCGTGGCGCTGGCCCTGCAGATCACCCTGCCGCAGCTCTGGTCCGGCTTCCAGTTCGTCGGTGACGGCACCGGCCCCTACGACTTCGCCATGAATGGCGTGGTGCTGGCCACCATCATGATCACCATCTCCACCCTCATCAACGCGTTCGGCGTGAAGCTGATGACCAGAATCAACAGCATCGGCGTCTTCGTGGAGCTGACCGCGGCCGTCCTGCTGATCCTCGCGCTGGCCTGGCATGTTGTGCGCGGCCCGGAGGTCTTTTTCGAAACCAACGGCTTCGGCGAGGGCCACGATCTCGGCTTCTTCGGCGTCTTCCTGATCGGCGCCATGGCGTCCGGCTACGTCATGTACGGCTTCGACACCGCCAGCTCGCTCGGGGAGGAAACGAAGGACCCCAAGCGCACGGCACCCAAGGCCATCCTGCGCGCCGTCACTGCCTCGTTCCTGCTGGGCGGGCTGATCCTGCTCTTCGGCATCCTGGCCGCACCGGACCTGGGCGACCCGCAGGTGGGGGCTGCCGACGGCGGCCTCCAGCACATCGTGCTCTCCGTTCTGGGTGGACCATTCGGCAAGGCGTTCCTGGCATGCATCGTGGTTGCCGTGGTGGTCTGCACGCTGGCCGTCCACGCCGCTGCCATCCGCATGATGTTCGCCATGGCCCGGGACAACAACCTGCCGTTCAGCCGGCAGCTCAGCAAGGTGGATCCGGTCCGCAGGACCCCCAAGGTCGCGGCGATCGTGATCGGTGTCATGGCCGTCATCCCGCTGCTGGTCAACGTCATGCAGCCGGCCATCTTCACCATCCTGTCCAGCATCAGCATCGTCCTGATCTACCTGTCCTACCTCCTGGTCACTGTGCCCCTGCTGCGCAAGCGGCTCCTGAAGCAGTGGCCGCTGCGGGATGAGCAGTCCGAAGCCGGGTTCACAACGGGCAAATGGGGACTGCCCGTGAACATCCTGGCGGTCCTCTGGGGCGGGGCCATGACCCTGAACCTCATCTGGCCGAGGCCGGAGATCTACAACTCGGTGCCGCCGTTCGAGTGGTACCTGCAGTGGGGCGGCGTGATCTTCGTGGCCGCCGTGATCATTGGCGGGACCCTGCTCTACCGCCTAAAGATCCGCCACCAGACCGGGGTGCTGGCCGAGCACGCCGCGGCAGTCGCAGCACATCCGTCGTCGGGCGCCGCGCAGTACGGCGCCGCGCAGTCCGAAGCCCCGGAGGACGCGCTGGCAGTCAAGATGGCCGCGTCAGAAGCTTAGTAACGCCCCCGGAAGGGTCGACGACGGCACCCGCCTTACCGCCGTCGTCGGCCCTTTTGCGTCGGTAGCCCCGGCGCATATGAAAGACCTAACGTCACACAACGCGACGGCATCCGGTTCCGGACAAGCAACGCCCTACCCTTGACACGTGACTTTGACTAAGATCCGCACCGCCGCCGCGAGCTCCCTCGCCGCCGCAGGTCTCCTGTTTACCCTCGCCGCCTGTTCCACGCCGGCCGCCACCCAGCCAACTACCTCTGCCCCGGCGTCGACGGCAACGGCTCCATCCAGCGCCGCAGCCGGACCCTGCGCCGGCGTGAAGGTCATCGTCGATTCGGGCGCCCTGAAGCAGGCTGCCGCTGACACGTCCGTTTGCGTGCCAGTCGACGCGGCGACTCCCGCTTCCAAGGTGCTCGAGGAGGCAAAGGTGAAGACCGAGGGCACTGCCCAATATCCCAAGGAACTGGTGTGCCGTGTGAACGGTGTGCCCGCCGCGGACTTCGACATCGCCCACAAGGGCGGCACGTACCGGGAAGACTGCGGCAAGATGCCCGCCGCCTTCGCCTACTGGGCTCTCTGGGTGAAGCCGGCCTCCGGCGCCTGGGCATACGCGCAGGAAGGCCTCGCCACCCTGAAGGTGAGCCCGGGACAGAGCTTCGAGCTGCTTTACACGGTGGACGGCGCACCGGCCGCACCCGCGGCATGACCTTTCGACCCGCGCCGTTACGCGCAGCGGCGGCTCTCGCCGCCGTCTTCATCACGGCGCGGGTCATCTACCGCATCCTTTTCAACGGGGCCGGCATTGGTGAGCCGGTCCTGTTCAGTCTGCCGGCGGTGCCGCTGCCCGCCCCGTACGCCCATGTGGTCCTCCTCGGTCCGGTAACGGCGCCTGGCCTGCGGGAGGCGTTCCTGTCCGCCCTGCCGATTGCCGGGATGATCCTCGGTTTCGGCCTGCTCAACGCCTGGGTGGACGTGGCCCGCGGTTTCGTGCACCTGGCCCGCGGCGGCCCCCTGCAGGGATTGGCCCGGACGCTCGTGGTGGCCTGGGCGGCACTCCCGGCGCTCTCCGACGCCGTGGCCTCCGTACGCCTGGCCTTTCGGTTGCGGGGCGAACGCTTCGGACCCCGCGCCCTTGTGCCCGTGCTCGAGCGCACCCTTGAGCACGCCGGCCGGGTTGCCGCGGCCCTGGAGTTGCGCGGCTTCGGGAGCCGGGCAGCCCATCAACCCGGCCGCGGTACCGAGGCACCGCTTCTGGTCCGGGACGCACAGTTCAGCATCGGCGACGCGCAGGTGCGCGTCGCCGGGTTCATGCCGTCGAGCGGGTCAATAACGGTCATCACCGGGCCGACGGGATCCGGCAAGTCCACCATCCTGCGAGGCATCGCCGGCCTGCTCTCACACGTTGACGGTGGAGAAATTTCCGGCACCGTGAGCGTCGCCGGAACGGACCGTGCCACTGCGCCGCCCCGCGATACCGCCCGCGTCGTCGGCGTCGTACTGCAGAATCCCCGCGCCGCCTTCGCCAGCACCCGGGTCCGGGACGAAATCGCCCTCGCGCTTGAGCTGCGCGGCATGGCATCCACGACCGCCAAGGCCCGGGTGCAGGAGGTCGCGCAGCATATCGGAGTGTCGGCGCTGCTGGACCGGAATGTCAGCACCCTCTCGGCGGGTGAGGCAACGCTCGTGGCCATTGCCGCCGCGGTGGTGGGGCATCCGTCCCTGCTCCTGGTTGACGAGCCACTGGCCGACCTTGACACCGCGGCACGCGGACACGTCATCGCCGTGCTCGACGCCCTCGCCCGCGACGACGGTGTCTGCGTCATCGTGGCGGAGCATCGGGCGGAGCGGCTCGTCCCGGTTGCCGACTCGTGGTGGACTATCGACGACGGCGGCCTGGTGCCGGGTGCTGCACCATCCGCTTCCCCGACGGTTGCGCATCCAACGCCCGTTGCAGATACCGGGCACGCGCCCGTGCTGACTGCGACAAATCTCGCGGTGCACCGCAAGGGCACACCGCTGGTGCGCGACGCATCCCTGACCCTGCACCGCGGTGAAGTGGTGGCCCTGGTGGGGCCGAACGGGGCCGGAAAGTCGTCCCTCCTTGTGGCGCTCGCACTGGGTGAGGGTACAGCCGGTGAAGGCACTGTCGACGGCGGAACGGTCGACGGCGGCCGCGTCGCCCTCGTCCCGGACGCCTCGGATGACCTCTTCACCAGGGATACCGTCGCGGCAGAGCTCCGCGCGGCGGATCGGCGCCTTACGCGCCGAAAGAACGGCGGGCAGCCTGCGCCCGGCAGTGCCCAGCTTCCCACAATGCCCGCGGCGTCACGCCTGGCTCGTTTGCGGGGAGACGTCCGGATTCCCATTGGACATGAGCATCCCCGGGATCTCTCAGCAGGAGAGCGCAGGATCCTTGCCATCGCGCTGCAGACCATGGACGACCCCCAGGTACTCCTGATCGATGAGCCCACTCGCGGACTCGATCCTGCGGCGCGCACAGCCGTGTCGGCAGCGCTGCGGGCGGCAGCGGACGACGGAGCGGCGGTCCTGATCGCCACCCACGACCTCGACTTTGCCCACGGCCTCGGCGCCCGGATCCTGCCGATGAGTGACGGCGTCGTGCCCTCTTCTGTGCCGGCCAATGCACCTGAACCGCCTCTCCCGCTTTCCCGGCAAGCGGGTACCGGACCAAGGCCGCGGGCCATCGAACCAGCAGACTCCCCGGGAGCGGAACGACGGCGCCGCATCCGGATGCCGCGGGGCGTCGAGCTGGCAGTTCTCGCAGCTGCAAACCTTCTGGCTCTCGCAGCATTCTGCTGGCCTTTGCTGGCCGCGGCCCTTCCGGAGGATGCCGCTGCGGCCCTCCCCTACGCGGCGCTGGCCATTGCGCCGCTCGCCGCCGTCGCCGTCGTTGTCTCCATGGACGGGTCGGTCCGTTCCGCACACACGGTGGCGTTGCTCGGCGTCCTGGCCGCCGTAGGTTCCGCGGTGCGGGTGGCGAGCACCGGCGTCGGGGGCGTGGAGGCAGTCTTTATCCTGCTGATCCTGGCCGGCCGGGCGTTCGGTGCCCGTTTCGGCATGCTCCTCGGCGCCGCCACCATCGCCCTCTCAAGCGCCTTGTGGGGTGGCATCGGGCCGTGGACACCGTTCCAGATCTTCGCCTGCGCGTGGGTGGGCGCGGGGGCCGGCTTGCTTCCCCGGCGGGTGCGGGGCAAAGCCGAACTGTGGATGCTGTGCGGCTACGGCATCCTGGCGTCCTACCTGTTCGGCCTGCTGACCAACCTGTGGTTCTGGCCCTTCGCGGTGGGCGCCGGCACCGGCATCTCCTACGTGCCGGGCGCGCCGCTGGGCACCAACCTCAGCAGCTTCTTGCTCTACTCGCTGGTGACGTCGACGGCGGGCTGGGACACCTTGCGTGCCATTACCACGATCGTCGGTATCGCCGTGGTGGGGCGGGCCATTCTCGCCGCACTCCGGCGGGTGAAGCCGGTCTCCAGCCTGGACAGGCAGGCCGGGCAGGCTCATTCCATCCAGGCTCCATCCACCCAGGGAAGGGATCGACACCAACTCACACCTTGAAGTACTTCGCCTCCGGGTGGTGGAACACGAACGCGTCGGTGGACTGTTCGGGGTGCAGCATCAGCTCATCGCTCAGGACCACGCCCATCCGCTCGGGACGCAGCAGTTCCGTTACCTTGCGGCGGTCCTCCATGTCCGGGCACGCGGGGTAGCCGAGCGAGAACCGCGCACCGCGGTAGTCGAGCTTGAACAGGCCTGCCTTGTCCTTCGGCTCCTCGGCCGCGAAACCCAGCTCCGAGCGGATGCGTGCGTGCCAGAACTCCGCGAGCGCCTCGGTGAGCTGCATGACCAGGCCATTGAGCTCGTAGTAGTCGCGGTAGTGGTCGCCGGCGAAGAGCTTGGCAGTCACCTGGTCGACATTGCCGCCGGCTGTGACCAGCTGCACCGGCAGGACGTCCACCTGCCCCGATTCGCGCGAGCGCACGAAGTCTGCGAGGCACAGGTGCCGGTCGCGGCGCTGGCGCGGGAAGTCGAAACGCAGCCGCTCGGTGCCGAGCGGACCGCCTGATCCGCCGTCGGGGGCGAGCAGGCCTGCGGTGCCGAGGACGCCGTCGCGGTCCTCCCCGTGGTGCAGCACCACCACCTGTTCCCCCTCGGAGACCACCGGGAAGTAGCCGTACGCGACGGACGCGTCGAGCATTCCCTCGCCGAGTATGCGGTCCATCCAGTACCGCAGGCGCGGCCGGCCCTCGCGTTCCACCAGTTCCTCGTACGAGGCGCCGTCCTCGCCGCGGCCGGGCTTGAGCCCCCACTGCCCCATGAAGGTGGCACGTTCGTCGAGGAAAGCACCGAAGTCGTGGAGCGAGACGCCGCGCACGATGCGCGTGCCCCAGAACGGCGGCGAAGGCACGTGATTGTCGGAAGCGACGTCGGAGCGGCCGGGCATTGCCTCCGGCTCGGTCAGGGTGAGCGTCCCGCCCTTGCGGTGGATTCGCTTCTTCAGCGCGGGCAGGCCCGCCTCTGCGGGGTCGGCGCCGCGGGCAACCTGCACCAGCGGCTCCATGAGGGACAGGCCCTCGAAGGCGTCCTTCGCGTAGCGGACCTCTCCCTCAAACTGCCCCGCCAGGTCCTGCTCGACGTAGGCGCGGGTGAGGGCTGCGCCGCCGAGGATGATCGGCCACCGCTTCGCGAGCCCGCGGGACTGCAGTTCCGCGAGGTTCTCCTTCATCACCACCGTGGATTTCACGAGCAGGCCGGACATGCCGATCACGTCGGCGTTGTGTTCCTCGGCCGCGGCGATGATGTCGGCGATCGGCTGCTTGATGCCGAGATTGATCACCTTATAGCCGTTGTTGGTAAGGATGATGTCCACCAGGTTCTTGCCGATGTCATGCACATCGCCGCGCACCGTGGCGATCACCATGGTGCCCTTGCCCGATGAATCCGACTTCTCCATATGCGGCTCGAGCAGCGCCACCGCGGTCTTCATGACTTCAGCGGACTGCAGCACGAACGGCAGCTGCATCTCGCCGGCACCGAAGCGCTCGCCCACCACCTTCATGCCCTCGAGCAGCTGATCGTTGATGATGGCCAGCGGCGTCATGCCTTCGCTGCGTGCCAGGTCGAGGTCCTCTTCAAGGCCCTTGCCTTCGCCGTCGATGATGCGCCGCGCCAGGCGCTCGCCGGTGGGCAGCGCCGCGAGTTCCGCGGCGCGCTGGTCCTTCAGCGCTGCGGTGTCGACGCCGGCGAACAGGTCCAGCATGCTGGCCAGCGGGTCGTACGTGAGGTTGCCGTCGGCGTCGTATTCGCGGCGGTCCCAGACGAGGTCCAGGGCCACCTTGCGCTGTTCCTCCGGCAGTGACGCGAGCGGCACGATCTTGGCGGCGTCGATGATGCCGCTGGTCAGGCCGGCCTGCACGGCCTCGTGCAGGAACACCGAGTTCAGTGCCATGCGCGCTGCCGGGCTCAGGCCGAAGGACACGTTTGAGACGCCGAGTGTTGTGTTGATGCCGGGGTACTTCGTGGTGATCTGGCGGATGGCTTCAATCGTTTCGATGGCGTCCCGGCGGGTTTCTTCCTGGCCGGTGGCGATGGGGAAGGTCAGGGCGTCGACGATGATGTCCTCGACGCGCATCCCCCATTCACCCACCAAGGCGTCGACGAGGCGCGAGGCGATGGCCACTTTGCCTTCGGTGGTGCGCGCCTGGCCGTGTTCGTCGATGGTCAGGGCGATCACGGCGGTGCCGTGTTCCTTGACGAGCGGCATGATGCGCGCGAAGCGGCTGTCCGGGCCGTCGCCGTCCTCGTAGTTGACGGAGTTGACCACCGGGCGCCCGCCGATGTGTTCGAGCCCGGCCTGCAGGACGGGCGGTTCGGTGGAGTCGATGACGAGCGGGAGCGTGGAGGCCGACGCGAAACGTGAGACGACCTCCTTGATGTCGGCCACGCCGTCGCGCCCCACGTAGTCAATGCAGACGTCGAGCAGGTGCGCGCCGACGCGGACCTGTTCGCGGGCGATGTCGACGCAGTCGTCCCAGCGCTCGTCGAGCATCGCCTGGCGGAACGCCTTCGAACCGTTCGCGTTGGTGCGCTCGCCAATGGCGAGGTACGCAGACTCCTGGTCGAAATTCACGTGATGGTAGAGGGAAGCGATGCCGGCTTCACGTTCAGTGGGAACGCGGCCGCCGTCGGCGCCCCTCCCACCGCTGGTGACGGCGGCGCTGGTGCGGAAGGGCGCAAGACGTTCGACGACGGCGGCCATGTGTTCCGGCGTCGTACCGCAACATCCGCCCACCAGGCCGAGTCCGAATTCCCGCACAAACTGCTCGTGCGCGGTGGCGAGTTCGGTGGGCGAGAGCGGGTAGTGCGCGCCGTTGGCACCAAGGACTGGCAGGCCGGCGTTGGGCATGCAGGCTATCGCGACGGAGGACTGCTTGGACAGGTGGCGCAGGTGCTCGCTCATCTCATCCGGCCCGGTGGCACAGTTCAGGCCGATGGCGTCGACGCCGAGCGGCTCGAGCGCGGTGAGCGCTGCGCCGATCTCGGAGCCCATCAGCATGGTTCCGGTGGTCTCGACGGTCACCTCGACGAAGATCGGGAGCCGGATGCCGCGGGTCACGATCGCCTGCTTGCAGCCGTTGACCGCAGCCTTGGTCTGCAGGAGATCCTGGCTCGTTTCGATGAGGAAGGCATCCGCTCCCCCGTCGATGAGGCCCTCGGCCTGCAACGCGAAGGTCTGTTTGAGGTAGTCGTAGCTGGTGTGCCCGAGGCTAGGGAGCTTGGTGCCCGGCCCCATCGAGCCCAGGACCCAGCGCATGCGTCCGTCTGTTTTTTCTGCCGCTTCGGCACGGTCACGGGCGATCTCCGCGCCCTTGCGGGCGAGCTCTTCGATCCGGTCGTCGATGCCGTAGTCGGAGAGGTTGGACCAGTTCGCGCCGAAGGTGTTGGTTTCGACCGCATCGATTCCCACAGCGAAGTACGCGTCATGGATGTCAGCGAGGACATCCGGTCGCGTGGCATTGAGGATCTCGTTGCAGCCCTCTAGCCCCAGGAAGTCGTCCTCAAGCGACAGCTCCCTCCCCTGCAACATGGTGCCCATCGCCCCATCGGCAATGACGACCCGATGGTTCACCGCATCCAGCAGCTCCTGCGAACGGACGGGGCGGGGCACGGACTCAATATCAAGCGCAAAACGAGGCATCTAAACAGACTACGGGCGGGGTCCGAACATTGCGCCGTGTTTTCCATGTACTACGACGGCGGTGGTGTGCCTGGGAGGGTGCTACTGCGGTTCCCACGCCCTCAGCGTCACGGCGTGATTTCGATACGATGCCAGCATGGGCACTCGTGATACGCCTGCGCAGATCGGCGACCTTCCGCGCATCATACGCCCGGCCAACTCCGCCCTGATCGCTGCGGACATTGGCTCCTTGGCGCAAGGCTGCATGCAGCCGTAGCCAATTGCTCGCCATGCATGGTGTGACCGCATCGGTTAGGGCACGTGGAGGAATCCGGGAGGCGCTGATAACCGGCGTTACGTCAAGTAAAGCGATAGTTCCCTATCACTTAGGGTTGCGTGATTACTTTTGGACACCTTTTCAAGCCTTCAATAGATTCAGCCGACAACGCGGGCGGCCCAGAAGCGGAAAATCTGCGAGGAGCGGTCAGCCCGCACGCTTGGAGCCGTTGCCAGTGCGTTGCTCACATGACGATCACTTGACTATCTCGCAGCCTAGCTCAACTGCGCTCCACTGACTGGAAGTATTCCTTGATAGTGGCAAGATCCATCTCGACATGACCTCGGCGCGCGACTGGCTGCCATTCCCAAGCCTCGAGCCATGGGCGTTCCGAATGGCTTCGTGTTCCCAGTTCGAACCCCGAATACGGCCTGTAGAAGTCAATAACCGTATCGAGGGTTCTTTTTTGAACTTCGGACAGCTGAGTGGCGTCACCCTGAGGCCAAGCACTAGCCGACGCGTGACCACGGTGAAAACGATAGAGATCGGGACTAACTGGGCCCATGCGCCAAGCCTGCAAGGGCTCTGTAAAGAGAGGCTCGCCTTGCCAGGCCAGATGCCAGCCCTGAGCGTAGTAACAAAGCTTTTGCAATTTCATCGTAGAAAGGTTTCGTTCACGTTCCACGATGTAGGCAGCGACGTGGTGGACACTCGTCATGCTGACTCCCCTCCGTTGTGGAACCGCTGCATTCCCAATAATCTCATGTGCTTCCCTCAACTGCGGGATTGATAGGGCCGTTTCCAGTGGCAGGCGCTGGGCGGGGATTCTTGCTGGAGTTGCGCTTCTTCTCCCGCCTCATGCCTATAGCTATTATGTTTGCGATCATCTCAGCTAGGAGCACGTGATTGCTCGTGAGGCTCCCGGCTATGGGTGCATCCACGGACAAAACTCCCATCTCCTCAGTCTTAAATTTCACGACCACATTCATAAACGTGCCGTAGCGCTTGTCGTCACAGTCCAACGGGTCGTTATGAACTGCCGTGTCTTGGACCAGCCGTGGTTTGCCTGTGTCGATAACATCGAAAATGCCAGCCGAATGTGCTCCCTCTCCGCGAATGAACTCCGGCCGCGGCGGATCGTGGCGACCAACCTGAGGCATGCGCACGTTCAAAGCATTCAAGATGTCCGTAGATGAAGCCTCGTCCGACTCGACCTGGTCTAGATAGTAAAGGCATGCTCGGACATCCTCTACGCCAATAACCTTAGTGACTGCATAGAGACACCTGTCTATCAGCGTTCCGCCGTGATTGGTCTTTGTCGAGTCAATGAGGCTGCCGAGATCATGGACTATCGGGGACAGCTGATGGACTATTCCTTCGCTTGCCTTCACCCTCGCTTCAGATATCTTTTTCGACACATCAGCCTCATCCGCCTTCAACTTCGCCCGGAGCTGGTCCGCCTCGTGAGTACGCCAAAGCACTCCAACAGATGTCCAGAGGAGTCCTACGATGAGAGCGCCGATGCCGATGCGGAAGTAGAGGTCGTCCGTTATCCACTTAATCCACGGGTCTAGACCCGACTCCTGCGTAATAGACAGTGGCACTATGGTGGCGCCAACTGCTGACACTATAGGCCCGAAAACTGCCGCTGGCCACGTGAAGATGCGAGGCGTCTGACGGACGTCGGCCGTCGAATCAGCGGGACGGGACAAAGCTGTATACCAACGATCTGAGGGGAGTAAGCGGGTGAGCGCAATAAACCTCCAAAGCCTACTGTGGGCTCTCGGTGCATAAGAAACCGAGCGACCGGTTTAGCCACGCTTGGTCATATCTGACCTGGAGATTCCGGTTCCGAACGCGTCGCCGTCGCCCGCACGCACAGTCTGCGCTGCCATCGCAGTGGCCTGCAATGAGGAGGCGCAGAAGCGGTTCACTGTGACCGCCGGGATTCCTCGGTCCAGGCCCCCGCTGGCCTTGCGGATCGGGTACGTGCGGGTCAGCACCCTTGACCAGAACGAGAAACGTTAGCTTGACGGCCAAGTTCTGGACCGGGTCTTCACAGACAAGGCCTCGGGCAGGGACACGACTAGACCGGAACTGGCGGAGCTGCTGCGCTTCGCCCGTGACGGGGACACCGTGCTGGTGCACAGCATGGACCGGCTCGCCCGCAACCTCGACGACCTCCGCGCCTTGGTCCAAGGCCTCACCCGCAAAGGCGTGCGCGTGGAGTTCATCAAGGAACAGTCGGTCTTCACTGGGGAGGACTCCCCCATGGCGAACCTCATGCTCTCCGTGACGGGTGCCTTCGCCGAGTTCGAACGCTCGCTGATCAGGGAGCGGCAGCGGGAAGGCATCGCGCTGGCCAAGCAGCGGGGCGCCTACCGCGGACGGAAAAGGACTCTCACACCGGAACGGGCGGCCGAGCTGGTGCAGCGGGCGGCAACCGGAGTCCCCAAAGCCGTCCTCGCCAGCGACTACGTTATCAGCAAGGAAACGGTGTACCAGTACCTCCGGCAGGCCACGCTTACCTGACCCCCTCCCCTGCCGGCCGAACGGCTTCGCCGAAGCTGGAACCGCACATAGCTTGACGAAATCTTCATTATCGGCGTTCCGAAACAGGCAGGGGAGTGGCCACAAAAGGGGCTGTTTCCTGCCGTCATTCGTGGCGTTTTCCTCGGAATCCGTTTTGGCAAGACTCCTCAGCCAGGGCCGGGTTCACGCAAACCACGCAACACATCCGAGGCCAGCTACGACCAGGCGGTTGCTTCTCAGCTATGGCAGGTGAGCGCTGAACTAACAGCCGCTGGCCCCGGCTGGCTGAACCAACACGCGGCGCTAACCTGGCTCAATCCTTTCACGGCCCGACAGCCGATCACGAGCGTGGATTTGACAGCAGTTTGATTGTAATCAGGTCAGCTGGCTTGGTGTTGTCCACCCAGTGGCTGGTTGCGCCAGCATCAAGCGACTGGCACCAGCATCAGGTCCATTATCGGGTCGTGAAAAGGCCGGCGGAGAGGCTGCACGAGAGATCCGGCTCGTGGCGGGCGGGACCAAGCTGAGGGAGTTCAGCCGGCTGCGGAGCCGGAGGCTGAATAAAGTTTTCGCTCGCACTTCCTGGGCGCGATTAGCGCTCAAGGTTTCGCGGTGGTTGTTCCGTAGATTTGTTGCGCTGTCATCCGGTAGCTGAGCTCGCCGCTGAGTTGCTGTGGTGTCACCCAGACCTGGTGGCCTTGGCTAACTTCAAATATTTGGCGTGGGTTGTTGCTGTCAGCAGCGAGCCAGAGTGCTGAGGAGTCTGGCATGACGTCTTCGACAAGACCTGTTCTGATTGTCTGGCCATGGAGGCGGATTTCGACCACCGTGTTGATCAGGAGGTTCCAGTGAACGTGTTGTCGGGGAGTCGCTCGGTTCGGTGGCATGTGTTCTCCACGGTCGGGGAATCGAGTGGCGGCCGTCGCCTGTACGAGGGCCGCCACTGTTCGGGGAAGGAACGGCGGGACAGCACCCACAGCGACGGCCTTCTTTACGTCGCGGCGGGTTTCCCGAAGCGCCGGCTCTGTTAGTGGAGGTGGCTTCCGCCGTTGATGTCGATGGTGGTGCCGGTCAGGTAGGCCGAGTCCTCGGAGGACAGGAAGGTGATCACGGCGGCCACTTCCTCGGTGGTGGCGTTGCGGCCCAGCGGAATGCCGGCGTTGATGGCCGCTTCCTGCTCCTCCGTGCTGCCGACGCGGATGTTGGTGTCCACGGCGCCCGGGGTGATGGCGTTGACGGTGACGCCGGTGGTGCCCAGTTCCCGGGCGAGGGCCTTGGTGAAGCCGAGGATGGCTGCCTTGGCTGCCGAGTAGGGAACCTTGCCGAAGACGCCGCCGCCGCGCTGTGCGGACACGGAGGACATGTTCACGATCCGGCCCCAGCCGTTCTCGATCATGTCCGGCAGGAAGGCCTTGGTGACCAGGTAGGTGCCAGTGGCGTTGACGTCCATGACCTTGTGCCACAGCTCGAGTGTGGTCTCCAGGAACGGGAGCGGAGAGGTGATGCCGGCGATGTTGGCCAGGGCACCGACCGGGGGCAGGTTGCCCGCAGCCACCTCGGCGGCGACGGCGGCCTGTGCGGCCGTGACCGAGGCTTCGTTGGCGACGTCAATTTCGTGGCCGAAGGCGGGGACGTTGAATTGATTGCCGATTTCGGCGGCGACCTTGGCCGACTTCTCGCCGTCGAGGTCCAGGATCACCACGGCCCAGCCCTGGCGGGCGTAGCGGCGGGCGGTGGTAATGCCGATACCCCGTTCCGAGGTGGCCCCGGTGAGGACGGCGGTGCGCTGGATGGTGTTGCTCATGATGCTCCTTGGAAACCTAGAGATATTGCCTTGCTGCGGCTGTCCAGAGCTGGCAACCGGTACGAGGTGAGTATCGGCGTTGATCCTCTGAATCTGCAGTGGTGATGCCAATCACTGTAGAGGCAGACAATGTCAACAGTCAACCTCCAACATTGACTGTTGACATTGCTGCATGACCTGCGTCACTATTGTCGTATCAGTTGTGTTAACAGTCGACAGCGCTGGAGCTTTTGCTTCGCCGCTCATCGAAAGGGACAAAATTCCATGAGCAATGAAGCTCTCAAAATGCGCGGCCACGTGCACGGCACCAAGGACGCCAGGCGCGTTGCCATTGGCTCCGGCGTGGGCGCAGTCATCGAGACGTATGACTTCATCGGCTTCGGCACCGCCGCTGCACTGTATTTCGGAACCGCCTTCTTCCCGGGAAGCGACCCCGTGACAGGTACCCTCGCTTCCTTCGCCACCCTCGGCGTCGGCTTTGCGGCCCGCCCGCTGGGCGGCATCATCGGCGGCCACCTCGGCGACAAGGTCGGCCGCAAGCCCGTCCTGGTGGCCTCCCTGATCCTGATGGGCCTGGCAACCTTCTGCATCGGCCTGCTGCCCACCTACGCCGCCGTCGGGCTGCTGGCTCCGGCACTGCTCGTCTTTGTCCGCATCGTGCAGGGCCTGGCCTTTGGCGCTGAATGGGGCGGAGCGATCCTGATGAGCTACGAGCACGCGCCGTGGAAGACTAAGGGCAAGTACACCGGCATCGTCCAGGCCGGGTTCCCCGTGGGCCTGCTGCTGGCCAACCTGACCTTCCTGTTCAGCGTCCAGCTTGGCGGCGAGCTCGCCTGGCGCATCCCCTTCCTGGCCAGCATCGTGCTGGTGGTTGTCGGCCTCATCATCCGCTCCAAGGTCCCCGAGTCCCCCGTCTTCGACGAGGTCAAGGGCCACGGCGACATCGTCAAGTCCCCCATCGTGGAGGTCATCAAGACCGACTGGCGCAACATCGTGAAGGGCATCGGCCTCCGCATCGCCGAAACTGCCGGCTACGCCGTGTCCATCACCTACATTATTTCCTACCTCAACAGCCAGCACCTGGCCGACAAGACCCAGACCCTCGTGGCCCTTTGCATCGCCTCAGCCATTGGCATCTTCGCCACCCAGGCGTGGGCCCGCCTGACCGACAGGATCGGCCGCCGCCCCCTGTACATCTGGTCCACGGCGTTCGCCGCCCTGTTCGCCATCCCCATGTTCCTGCTGGTCAACACCGGCCTGTTCATTGCCATCATCGCCACGATCGTGATCTCCTACGCGGTCTGCCAGAACTCCCTCGCCGGCGCCCAGGGGCCTTGGTTCCCGGAGCTCTTCCAGGCAAAGACCCGCGCGTCCGGCGCCAGCCTGGCCTACCAGATCTCCGCCATGGTCTCGGGCTTCACCCCGTTCATCACCACGCTGCTGTTCGTCAGCTTCGGCTGGATGGGCCCGGCGCTCCTGTTCGGCCTGTACGCCCTCATCGGTCTCTGGGCAGCCCTGGCCACCCGGGAAACCTGGGGCAAGCGGGAACGGGAACTGGCGGACGAGATCACCAAAAGCACCCCCGCACGCATAGACGCCTAACGCGCCGCCCCTCACCTACCCCCGGGCCTCGCAGCCTGACAGGCGGCCCAGCCGCCACCTCTGAAAGGGAGAATCGTGGTTCTCAGCCAAGAAACACACACGCCAGAACAAGCCCCCGCCGATGCCGGGGAAACGGCAGCCGAACGCCTTCAGCGGGTCTCGGCGGCCGCCTACCGGATCCGGCACCACGCCCTGAACATGGGCGAGGTCCAGGGCCAAGGCTACGTGGGCCAGGCACTCGGTGCAGCGGACATGCTCGCCGTCGTCTACGCCGACCAGCTGAACTTCCGCGCCGAGGACCCGCACTGGGAAGCCCGCGACCGGTTCCTGCTCTCCACCGGGCACTACGCCATCGGCCACTACGCCGCCCTGGCCGAGGCCAGCATCGTCCCGGTCGAAGAGCTCGAGACCTACGGCTCCGACGACTCCCGGCTCCCCATGTCCGGAATGTCCACCTACACCCCCGGCATGGAAATCTCCGGCGGCTCCCTGGGCCACGGATTGACCATCGCCGTCGGCATGGCCCTGGGCCTGCGCCACCAGGGCTCCACGGCCAGGATCTACAACTTCCTCTCCGACGGCGAACTGGACGAAGGCTCCACCTGGGAAGCCGCCATGGGCGCACACCACCACCAGTTGGGCAACCTCACCGCCATGGTCGACATCAACGCCCTGCAGGCCGACGGCAAGACGGACACGGTGCTGCGCACCGAACCCGTGACGGAAAAGTGGGAAGCCTTCGGCTGGTACACCCAGCGCGT
>NZ_JBFTJD010000020.1:0-83990 GCF_056395245.1 Arthrobacter sp. 10L430
GGCGACGTCCAGCTGTTCCGGCCCGGACTGTCAGTGGCCGAACTGACCCAACCGGGCCAGCCTGCCCAGCGGATTTCCCTGCCGCGGCGAAGCCTGCGGGACTGCCTGGCCGAGGAACTGCGGCGTCTGGATCCCGACGAAGTGTTCGGCGAAGTGATTACTATTGGACTGCCACGTACCAATCTAAGGAGTGTCCGTCCCAGTGAGCGCTGACCCGAGAGTAAGCATCCATCCAGACTCTTCCGTCCTCATGGCCGCCATCGCGGCTCGCCTGATCACCAAGCTCGTCGATGTCCAGGACAGGTTCGGTGAGGCAACGGTGGTGCTGACCGGGGGCACGGTGGGCATCGGTACTCTCAAGGCGGTGGCGGACTCACCGGCGGCGCCCGCGGTGGACTGGTCCAAGGTGAACTTCTGGTGGGGTGACGAACGCTTTGTCGGCGCCAAGGATCCCGACCGCAACACGCTCCAGGCCCATGAGGCACTGCTGAAGCACATCGCGGTGGACCCTGCACGCGTCCACGAGCCGGGCTCTTCGGACGATTTCGAAGGCCCGGAGCTGGCCGCCGAGGATTATGCCCGCCGGCTCGCCGACGCTGCGGCGTCCGAACACGCCGCTGACATGTCTGACGACAGGCCCGAGAACCCTGGGAACCTGCCGCGCTTCGACGTTGTCCTGCTTGGTGTGGGGCCGGACGCCCATGTGGCGTCGCTGTTTCCGGAACAGGGCGGCGTCCGCGAGAAGCAGCTCACGGTGGTCGGGGTGCGCAACTCACCCAAGCCGCCGCCGGAGCGGATTTCGCTGACGCTTCCCGCGATCAACACGGCGGCAGAGGTGTGGATGGTTGTTGCGGGCGAGGACAAGGCGGGAGCGGTCGGTTTGGCTCTTGCAGGCGCCAACCCTGTGCAGGTTCCCGCGGCCGGACCGGCCGGGCGCTCCCGCACCCTGTGGCTGATCGACGAAAACGCGGCGTCACGCGTGCCTGAGCAGCTAGTCCGCAAGGCCCCCGCGGGCTCGTAGCCGTTGAAGCGCTCCGGCCAGGACATCTTCCGCGTCCTGGCTGGAGCGTCTTTCTTTAACGTAATCCAGGTGGCTCTTGTAGCCATCCTCGTTTGCTTCCTCCCCCAAGGCTGCCCCGGGGTGCCGGGAGGCGGCTTTCCCGCATCTGCGGCAATCCCACACTTCGGGAATCTGCTCTTCGGGCAGCTTAACGAAAACAGGCCGCGTCTCGTGCCCCTGGACGCACCAGTAGGAGACACAAATACGCGGCAACCGCTCACCGAGCGGGTCTTCGCCCTGATTCCTCAGCCCGGTCCCTTCCGTGACACCTACACGGGTACCCCGGAAACCGGAAGATGAATGCGCCACCGGGAACTCCTCGCTACTAGCACCATTGCTGTTAAGGTCAACAGCCACAGTTTAGTGCGGAGTTCCCGATGGCGGCAGGGTCATGCGCGGCGCCGGGCCTGCGGGGCCGGCCAGGCAGGGCCCGCTAGGAGTCAGCGACGCCGGTAAACCGCATCAGCAGACCGAGCGAGATGATGACCACGCCCCAGGTGATCCCGAGGATGATGGTGAACCTGTTCAGGTTCTTCTCGGCAACGCCGGAGGAGCTCAGGCCGGAACTCATTCCGCCGCCGAACATGTCCGACAGACCGCCGCCACGTCCCTTATGGAGCAGGATGAGCAAGGTCAGCAGGAGGCTGGTGATGCCCAGGAGGATCTGCAGAATGACATGAAGAACGTCCACGACGGCCTTTCAGAAGATAGGAAATGCGGGAATCTGGCCTGCGTCCGGACTAGTCCGTCACCAGGTGACTCTCGAACCTGACAATATTAGCAAACTCGGCAGGATCAAGGCTGGCGCCGCCCACCAACACGCCGTCGACGTCGCGCTCATTCAGGATCGCCGCCACATTGTTGGCTTTCACAGAGCCGCCGTAGAGAAGCCGCACCTTGGCCGCGATGTCCGCGCTGAACAGTTCAGTCAGTTCGGCCCGGATGGCGGCACACATTTCCTGGGCGTCTTCGGGCCCGGCAACTTCACCGGTCCCGATGGCCCAGACGGGCTCGTATGCGACCACGAGTTCCGCGGCCTCCTCTGCGCTGAGCCCTTCGACGTCGGCGCGGAGCTGATCCAGGGTGTGCTGGACGTGGGTGCCTGCCTGGCGGATTTCCAGACCTTCGCCGACGCACAGCATCGGCGTGACGCCGTGGCGGTAGGCGGCCTTGACCTTGGCGTTGAGAACGTCGTCAGACTCGTTGTGGATGGTGCGGCGTTCGCTGTGGCCGACCAGGACGTACGTGCAGCCGAGCTTGTTCAGGAACTGCCCGGAGATGTCCCCGGTGTAGGCGCCGGAGTCGAACTGGGACAGGTCCTGGCCGCCGTAGGCTACGTCGAGTTCGTCGCCCTGGACGAGCGTCTGCACGCCGCGAAGGTCCGTGAACGGCGGGAAGACGGCAACTTCCACGCGGCTGTAATCATGCTTTGCGTCGGACAGGGTCCACGCAAGCTTCTGCAGGAGCGTGATGCCCTGGACATGGTCCATGTTCATCTTCCAGTTGCCCGCAATCAGAGGCTTGCGGTCGAAGGTGCCGTTTGTTGACGTTGTCACGTGTTCTCCAAAAGTGCAGGTCAAAAGTGCGTGTCAGGTGAAACAGCCGGCAGGGCGCACGCATACTGGCGCCCTGCCGGCTGGGAGTGCTTTAGCGGTCCAGGACGCTCAGCCCGGGGAGTTCCTTGCCTTCAAGGTATTCCAGGCTGGCGCCGCCGCCGGTGGAAATGTGGCCGAACTGGTCATCGGCGAAGCCGAGGGTCCGGACTGCCGCGGCTGAGTCGCCGCCGCCCACCACTGTGAAGGCATCCGTCTCGGTCAGAGCCTGTGCCACGGCCTTGGTGCCGGCCGAGAACGCCTCGAATTCGAAGACACCCATGGGCCCGTTCCAGAAGACGGTCCTGCCAGCCTTGATCCGCTCGGCGAAGGCCTTTGCGGAGTCCGGGCCGATGTCCAGGCCGATGCCCTGCGCACCAAAGCTGCTGCTTTCGATGGCCTCCGCACTGACGGTCTCGTGGTCCGCGTCGGCGGCGAACTTTGCTGCCACCACTACGTCGGTGGGCACCACGAATTCCGTGCCGGCGTCGGCTGCACGCTTGAGGTAGTCCTGGACGACCGGGATCTGGTCCTCTTCCAGCAGGCTGCCGGCGACCTTGTGGCCTTCGGCCGCAAGGAATGTGAACAGCATGCCGCCGCCAACGAGGATCGTGTCCGCCTTGCCGATGAGGTTGTCGATGACAGCGAGCTTGTCAGAAACCTTGGAGCCGCCAAGCACCACGACGTAGGGACGCTGGGTGTCTGCCGTGAGCTTGCGCAGCACCTCTACCTCGGTGTGGACGAGGTCGCCCTGGTACGACGGAAGCCGGGTGGCGACGTCGTAAACGCTGGCGTGTTTGCGGTGCACGGCACCGAAAGCGTCATCCACATAGGCGCCGTTTTCTCCGGTCAGGGCCACCAGCTCGTCCGCAAAGGCGCCGCGCTCGGCGTCGTCCTTGCTTGTTTCGCGGGCGTCGAAGCGGACGTTCTCGAGAACGAGAACCTGCCCGTCCTGCAGGGAGGAGGCGAGCTCCTTCGCTGCTGGTCCGACCGTGTCTTCCGCCAGCGAGACGGGGAATGACGCGAGCTCGGCCAGCCGCGCGACAGCGGGCTTGAGCGAGTACTTGTCTTCCGGGGCGCCCTTGGGGCGGCCCAGGTGGGCTGTTACCAGCACGCGGGCACCGGCGTCCGTGAGCTTTCCCAGCACTGGCAGTGAGGCCTTGATACGGCCGTCGTCAGTCACTGTAGAGCCGTCGAGCGGCACATTCAGGTCACTTCTGACAAGAATGTACCGCCCGCGGACACCTTCAGCGATCAGTTCGTTGAGGGTGTGAAATGTCATGTAGCTAACCCTAGCCCAGCTTGGATGCGACGAGCTCCGTGAGGTCCACCAGACGGTTTGAGTAGCCCCATTCGTTGTCATACCAGGAAACAACCTTGACCTGGTTGCCAATGACCTTGGTCAGTCCGGAGTCGAAGATGGAGGAAGCAGGGTCGCCAACGATGTCGGAGGAGACGATCGGCTCATCCGTGTAGGTCAGGAAGCCCTGGAGTGCCTCGGACTCAGACGCCTTCTTCAGTGCTGCGTTGACTTCCTCAACCGTGGTCTCCCGGGAAACCGTGACGGTAAGGTCGGTTGCGGAGCCGGTGGGGACCGGTACGCGGATGGCGTAGCCGTCCAGCTTGCCCTTGAGCTCCGGAAGGACCAGGCCGATGGCCTTGGCCGCACCGGTGGAGGTGGGGACCATGTTGATCGCTGCGGCGCGGGCGCGGCGGAGGTCGTTGTGCGGGCCGTCCTGCAGGTTCTGGTCGGCCGTGTAGGCGTGAATCGTGGTCATGAGACCGCGTTCGATGCCGAACTCGTCGTTGATGACCTTGGCCAGCGGGCCCAGGCAGTTGGTGGTGCACGACGCGTTGGAGATGATGTTGTGGGCTGCGGGGTCGTACAGCTCGTGGTTCACGCCCATCACGATGGTGATGTCCTCGTCTGAGGCCGGGGCGGAGATCAGGACCTTCTTGGCGCCGGCGTCGATGTGCTTCTGCGCTGCGGCGGCCTTGGTGAAGAAGCCGGTGGACTCGATGACGATGTCAACGTTCAGGTCAGCCCAGGGAAGGTTGGCCGGATCCCGCTCGGCAAGGACCTTGATGGCGTTGCCGTTGACGACCAGGTTGCCCTCTTTGACCTCAACGGTTTCGGTCAGGCGGCCGCCGACGGAGTCGTACTTCAGCAGGTGGGCAAGTGCCTCGGGGCTGGTGAGGTCGTTGACAGCAACGATTTCGAGGTCCGCACCCTGTGCAAGTGCTGCGCGGAAGTAGTTGCGGCCGATGCGGCCAAAGCCGTTAATACCAATACGGGTGGTCACTTTTTTCAGTCTCCTTGGTGCTTGTTGAAGCACAACTAGTTGAGCGGGCGTTCTAGCCAACTAACAGATCCCGCACGCCATTGGGCAGAGATGATTACCAGATCGGAGGGCGACCAGCCACATTGCTGAAGGCTAACCGCCTTCCGTGATCCATCTTACGTTTAAGAAGGTCTGCCCCCGCAAGTGCGGGGGCAGACCGTCCACAATTCGGCCCTAAAGACGCCGAATGTGAAGTTTGTTACCAGTGTGCGTTGCGCACATCACAGTCCTAGAGCGTGATCAGACCGGTGGCATTGGCGCGGGCGGCGGCGAAGCGCTGCGCGACATCTGCCCAGTTCACGATGTTCCAGAATGCCTTGACGTAGTCCGCCTTGACGTTGACGTAGTCGAGGTAGAAGGCGTGCTCCCACATGTCCAGCATGAGCAGCGGCGTGGTGCCAAGTGCCACATTGCCCTGCTGGTCGTAGAGCTGCTCGATGACGAGGTTGCCACCGATGGGCTCGTACGCCAGGAAGCCCCAGCCGGATCCCTGCAGGCCGAGGGCGGCTGCGGAGAACTGGGCGCGGAAAGCGTCGAAGGAGCCGAAGGCGTCGTCGATGGCTGCAGCCAGCTCGCCCTCCGGCTTGTCGCCCCCGTCCGGCGAGAGGTTGTTCCAGAACACGGAGTGGTTGATGTGGCCGCCGGTGTGGAAGGCCAGGTCCTTGGAAAGACGGTTGATGTTGGCGAAGTCGCCCTTGTCGCGGGCCTCGGCGAGCTGGGCCAGCGCGTTGTTGGCGCCCGTTACGTAGGCTGCATGGTGCTTGCTGTGGTGCAGCTCCATGATCTTCGCGGAGATGTGGGGCTCCAGCGCTGCGTAGTCGTACTTGAGTTCGGGCAGAACGTACTCGGTCACAAAATCCTCCAATGTAGTGGACAGCTTGTCCGGTTTGGTAACTCTCGGATTGTGCATCCGGATGACTGGTCACCCGGAAATTTCCAATGGCTGGATCCTGGCACCCTCACCGGTTCCTGAGCCGAAGCTCCCGGCCAGCCAGGGTATCTCCACCATCTGGTCTTGATTCTAGGGGCGCCGCTACTCGTCCAGCATTTCCGGCGTCACATTGGCATCCGTCCCGGGAATGCCGAGATCAGAGGCACGTTTGTCGGCCATGGCCAGCAGACGCCGGATGCGTCCGGCGATGGCGTCCTTGGTCATGGGCGGATCGGCGAGCCGTCCAAGTTCATCGAGGCTGGCCTGTTTGTGGGCAACCCTGAGCTCCCCTGCGTATTTGAGGTGTTCGGGAACGTCGTCGCCGAGGATCTCCAGGGCTCGGTCGACGCGTGCTCCTGCGGCTACCGCCGCCTGGGCCGAGCGCCGGAGATTGGCGTCGTCGAAGTTGGCGAGCCGGTTGGCGGTGGCCCGCACTTCCTTCCGCATGCGCCGTTCCTCCCAGACCATCAGCGCGTCGTGGGCGCCCATCCGGGTGAGCAGTGCGGCGATTGTGTCGCCGTCGCGGATCACCACGCGGTCCACTCCCCTGACTTCACGCGCCTTCGCCTGGATGCCGAGCCGCCTCGCGGCACCTACCAGGGCCAATGCGGATTCCGGGCCGGGACAGGTGACTTCCATGGAGGAGGACCGGCCGGGCTCGGTCAGGGAACCGTGGGCCAGGAAAGCACCGCGCCACACCGCCTCGGCGTCGGCGGCCGAGCCGTTGACCACCACCGAAGGCAGTCCGCGCACCGGGCGGCCCCGGGTGTCCAGGAGGCCGGTCTGCCGGGCCAGGGCCTCGCCGTCGCGGACTACCCGCACCACGTAACGGCTGCCGCGTCGCAGCCCGCTGCCGGAGACGACGATGATTTCGCTCTGGTGCCCATAGACTTCGGCGATGGCTGCCCGCAGGCGCCGGGCCGTGGAGGCCAGGTCCACTTCGGCCTCGATGACAATCCGGCCGGAAATGATGTGCAGTCCGCCGGCAAAGCGGAGCATGGCCGAGACTTCGGCCTTGCGGACCGAAGACTTCTTTATGTCCAGGCGGGACAGTTCTTCCTTGACTGATGCTGTCAGTGCCATGGCACCTTCCTAACTGTTCCCAAAAATATCCTGGTAGGCCGTTGCGAGCCGCAGGGGGTCGTGTACAGGACGCCGACCCGGAGCCCCCACTTTACCCAAGACAACCTCGGCTCCGATCATCCCGGCGGCCCGCTCAAACTCCTTCATATCCGAAACGGACGCGGGGTCGGCGAGCACCACGTCCGCGCTGAACTCCGGAGCGTAGGTGCGCAGGACGTGCAGGTGGTCGGCGGCGGACATCCCCGAGGTCTCCTTGGTGTCCATGGCGAGGTTCATGGTCAGGCAGCGTTTGGCCGGCGTGTCACACAGCGCCTGCCGCATCTCCGGCAGCAACAGGTGCGGCAGGACGGAGGTGTACCACGACCCCGGACCGAGAACCACCCAGTCGGCCAGTTCGATTGCCGTCAAAGCCTCCACGCACGCCGGTGCATGTTCGGGCAGCAGCCTGACGCTCTCAAGCGAGCCGGCGACGGCGCAGCGCGCCTGGCCTTTGATGGTGGTGAGCGTGCTGCTGCCGTCGGGCGAGGCAACGCGGACGTCACCCTCGATGGTGAGCGGCACCGTGGACATGGGCAGCACCTGGCCGCGGGCCCCGAGCAGTGCGCCGGCCCACTTCAGCCCGGCCACTGCATCGCCGAGCAGCTCCCAGAGCGTAACGATCAGCAGGTTTCCCATGGCGTGGTCGTCCAGCGAGCCGCCGCCCGGCCCTGACCGGAAGCGGTGCTGCATGACGTCGCGCCAGGTGCGGCCCCAGTCGGTGTCGTCGCACAGCGCGGACAGCGCCATCCGGAGATCGCCCGGGGGCAGGACTCCGTACTCTTCGCGGAGGCGGCCGGAGGATCCGCCGTCGTCCGCCACGGTGACAATAGCGGTCAGCTCGGACGTCAGCAGCCGCAGCGCCGACAACGAGGCCGAGAGGCCGTGGCCTCCGCCGAGGGCCACGACCGAAGGTCCCTTTGCCTGCTGGGAGCCGGCCAGGCCGGAGGGCGGAATGAGCGGCAGCGGGCCGGTGAGAACTCCCATTATTCGCGGCCCAGATCCCGGTGGGTGGTGGTCACCGTGACGCGCGGATATTGCGCCAGTTTCTTGGAAAGCTCGACGGCGACCGCCACCGAGCGGTGTTTCCCGCCGGTGCATCCCACGGCGATGGTGGCGTAGTGCTTGTTCTCGCGGCGGTACCCGTCGAGGACGGGTTCAAGTGCCAGGACGTAGCGTTCGACGAAACTCGGAACGCCTTCGGCCTCGAGGACGTAGTCGCTCACGTCCTGGTCGAGGCCGGTGTGCGGGCGGAGCTTCGGCACCCAGTGCGGGTTGGGAATGAAGCGGACGTCCGCCACATAGTTCGCATCCACGGGCAGGCCGTACTTGAAGCCGAAGCTCATGACGTTCAGCCGCAGGGCCACAGGGCCAGTCTCCGTGAACAGTTCCGTGATGGCGGTGGCCAGCCCGTGCACATTGAGCGCGGACGTGTCGAGGACGAGGTCGGAGGAATCCCGCAGCTCCTTGAGGAGTTCGCGCTCGGCGGCAATGCCGTCCAGGATCCGGCCCCCGCCCTGGAGCGGGTGCGGGCGCCTGCCCTGCTCGAACCGGCGGACCAGGACGTCGTCGCTCGCATCCAGGAACAGCACCCGGAATGTGACTCCACTGGCCGCCAGGGCGCCGAGGGCTGCGCGGATGTCCGCGAACAGCGCCTTGCTCCGCACGTCCATGACGACCGCCAGCTTGGGAATGGACTGCGGGGCGTGGGAGACCAGCTCGGCGAGGGTGCCCAGCATCTGCGGCGGCAGGTTTTCGACGACGTACCAGCCGTGGTCTTCGAGGGCGTCAGCCGCTGTGCTGCGGCCCGCCCCGGACATGCCGGTCACCACCAGCAGTTCTGCCTCGACTGGCTTGACCGGTGTGAGGCCGTCCTCGTCCGCGCCCGATCCCGCCGTCGACTCTGCCATTAAATCCAGCCCCATTCCTGCTCTGCGCTTCTTGTGTGCCTGCGCACGCCAGTGCGCGCGGCAGGATTCCCGTACTTACCCTAGCTAAGATTCAGGACGCTAGCTAAGTTTCCAGGACTTCGCCGGTGGTCATGTTGATGGCTGGCATGGCGTCGGCGGACTCGCTCCCGGCTCCGTTCGAGCTGAAGTGGGTGACGATGGCCGCGGCAAGCGACGGGCCGATGCCTTTAGCCGCGGTGAGCTCGTCGATGGACGCCGCCTTGATTTTCTTGGCGGAGCCGAAGTGCGCCAGCAGCGCCTTGCGCTTGGAGTCGCCGAGGCCGGGCACGCCGTCAAGGACCGAGACGGTCATGGCCTTTCCGCGCTTCTGCCGGTGGAACGAAATGGCAAAGCGGTGGGCCTCGTCGCGGATGCGCTGCAACATGTACAGGCCCTGCGACGAACGGGGCAAAATGACCGGGAAATCACTGTCCGGCAGCCACACCTCCTCAAGCCTTTTGGCCAGTCCCACAACATAGACGTCGTCCACACCGAGCCCCGCGAGGGCGCGTGCAGCCGCGTTGACCTGCGGTTTTCCTCCGTCCACCACCACGAGGTTGGGAGGGTAGGCGAATTTGGCCCGCGGTGCGGGAGTGGTGGTGTCCTCTACCGGCGCGTCGGCCGACCCGGCAGGCTTCGCCGTGACGGTTCCCAGGTCGGAGGCCTCCACCTGTGCCGTCTTATCCAGCAGATAGTGACGGAAGCGCCGGGTGAGGACGTCGTGCATGGCCGCGGTGTCATCCGTAGCCGCCGCTCCCGTGATGGAGAATTTACGGTAGTCGGATTTCTTAGGCAGACCGTCTTCCACCACCACCATCGAGGCCACGACGTTCGTTCCCTGGACGTGGGAGACGTCGTAGCACTCGATCCGCAGCAGCGGCACGGGCAGCTCCAGGGCTTCCTGCAGTTCCTGCAGGGCCTGGGACCGCACGGTGAGATCGCCGGCACGCCTGGTCTTGTGGAGCTTGAGCGCGTGCTCCGCGTTCTCCCGGACCGTCGACATCAGTGCGGCCTTGTCGCCGCGCTGCGGCACCCGGATGTCCACTTTCGCGCCCCGAAGGCCGCCCAGCCACACCGCCAGTTCAGCTGCGTTGCTCGGCTCCACCGGAACCAGCACCTCGCGGGGCAGCCGACCCTGGGTATCGCCGTCCTCCCCGTAGACCTGCTGCAGCAGGTGCTCCACAAGGTCCGGCGTCGTGGAATCCTCCACCTTTTCAACCACCCACCCGCGCTGGCCCCTGACGCGGCCGCCGCGCACATGGAACACCTGAACCGCAGCTTCGAGCTCGTCCTCGTACAGCGCGAAAACGTCGGCGTCCGTGTCTTCAGCGAGCACCACGGCGTTGCGTTCAAAGACTTTGCGGAGGGCGACGATGTCGTCGCGGAGCCGGGCGGCCCGTTCGTAGTCAAGTTCGGCGACGGCGGCTGCCATCT
The DNA here is from genome assembly GCF_056395245.1 of Arthrobacter sp. 10L430. Lineage (NCBI taxonomy): Bacteria > Bacillati > Actinomycetota > Actinomycetes > Micrococcales > Micrococcaceae > Arthrobacter > Arthrobacter sp. 10L430. Next base: position 10,428 of record NZ_JBFTJD010000020.1, read on the forward strand.
CTTTTTCCAGCCGGGAGATGAAGCGCTTGGCCTCGCCTCCCATGAAGGCGCAGAAGTCCTCGGCCAGAGCCCGGTGCTCCTCGGGCGTAACCCGGCCGACGCAGGGGGCCGAGCATTTGTCGATGTAGCCGAGCAGGCACGGCCGGCCGCTGGCCTGGGCTCGTTTGAGGACACCCGGGCTGCAGCTGCGCACCGGGAAGACACGCAGCAGGGTGTCCATGGTTTCCCGGATGGCGCCCGCCGTGTAGGGGCCGAAGTAGCGGGTGCCCTTGCGCCGCTCGCCGCGCATGACCTGCACACGGGGCAGCTTCTCCCCCATGGTGACGGCGAGGTACGGGTAGGTCTTGTCGTCCCGGAACACGACATTGAACCGCGGCTTGAATTCCTTGATCCACGTGTACTCCAGCTGCAGCGACTCAAGCTCGCTGCCCACCACCGTCCATTCCACGCTGCTGGCGGTATGGACCATGGCGTGGGTCTTGGGCAGGAGGCCCGCGGGGTTGGCGAAGTACGAGTTCAGGCGGGAGCGGAGGTTCTTGGCCTTGCCCACGTAGATGACCCTGCCGTGGGGATCCCTGAACCTGTATACGCCCGGATTGGTCGGAATTTCACCCGTCTGGGGTCGGTAACTTGCTGGATCTGCCACGCTTCAAGTCTACTGAGCTTCAGGCAGGCCCGTTGCCCGGCCCTGGAGGCGCCGGACGACGCCTGGGTGCGGGGGCACTGCCTACTCGACGGCCTTGCTCTGGTTGTAGCTCGTGGAGCGCTCCTGGCCGCTCAGCCCGGCAATGGCGTCCATGATGCGGTCAGTGACCTGGCGGCGTGCCGGCAGGGAGTGGTCCGGGCCGGTCTTCTCGAAATAGAGCGGCTCTCCGACCTTCATCGTGAAGTGCTGGGGTTTGACGGCATTGCGGCCGGCGGGTTGCAGCTTCTCGGTTCCGATGAGGCCCACCGGGATGACTGGCGCGCCCGTCGTGAGTGCAAGCCAGCCAACGCCGGTCCGGCCACGGTAGAGGATCCCGTCCCGCGACCGTGTGCCCTCGGGGTAAATGCCGATGCCTTTCCCGTCCTCCAGGATGTCCAGGAGCGTCTTCAGCGCCTGCACGCTGGCGGCCTGCTCCCCGCGCTCAACGGGAATGGAGCCGACGGCTTCAAAGAACGACTTCATGAGCCGCCCCTTGAAGCCTCTGGTGGTGAAGTACTCCGCTTTGGCGAAGAAAGCGACCGGCCGCGGCATCAGCGCCTGCACAATCACGCTGTCCAGGAACGAGAGGTGGTTGGGGGCCACGATGAACGGGCCCTCCTTGGGGACGTTTTCCAGTCCGATGACCGTTGGCCGGCACGTTCCCGAAATCAGCCCGCGGGTGGTCCAGCGGATGCCGTCAAACAGCTCCATCGTTGCGCACCTCACTCAGGGCGGCGGCGCGGACTGATTCCAGTTCCTCGATGGTGGTGCGCAGGCTGGGGGTGTCGTGAACCACGGCGACTGCCCCGGCTTCCTCCAGTTCGCCGTCAAGGGCAAAACCCCAGCCGACACCGACGCAGTCCAGGCCATTGGCGAGTGCTCCTGCCACGTCCTGGGCGCGGTCCCCCACCATCACGGCATGCTGCGTGCGGAGGTCGGCCATGGCGGCAGCAATGATGCCCGTCTTGCCGACCGGTCCGGCCGCCGCTGCGGTTTCGTTGACCGCGGATCCCCGGACGGACTGGAACCGGTTTGCTATCTTGTGGTGCTGCAGGACAAGCTGCGCCAGGGTTTCCGGCTTCTGCGTGGCTACGGCGACGGGCCGTCCTGCGGCCACGTAGCTGTCGAGGAGCTCCACAATCCCTGGGTACAGGCGGCTCTGCGATATGCCGGTGTCAAGGTAATGCATCCGGTAGCTCCGGATGACTGCAGCAAGCATGGCCGGTGGAACGGCCGCGATATTCAGCAGTGAATCGCTCAGCTTGGGCCCGATCATGGCGTCCAGGACGTCCTGGGCGGGGACGGGAAGGCCAAATTCCCGGAGGGCCGACGCAATTCCGWCTGTTATTCCGCCGGCCGGATCGACAAGAGTGCCGTCCAGGTCGAAGATCACGGGCACTGTTGTTGAAGTCACCGGCTTAGTTTCTCATGACAGCACCTTTGCTCAAACTCACATGCCGTGCAGGGAATACTTCCCCGCACGGCATGGTGAATTTCACCGCCGTCCGCCGAATGGGCTGGTCAGCTGCCTGCTCTAGCCGAGGATCTCCGCCAGGAAGCTGGCGGTGTGGCTCTCCGTCGACTTGGCAAGCTGCTCCGGCGTTCCTGATGCCACGATCCGTCCGCCTCCCGAGCCGCCGTCCGGGCCGAGGTCCACGACCCAGTCCGCACTTTTGATGACGTCCAGGTTGTGCTCGATGGTGATGACGGTGTTGCCCTTGTCCACCAGGCCCTGAAGTACCAGCAGCAGCTTCCGGATGTCCTCGAAGTGCAGGCCGGTGGTCGGCTCGTCCAGGACGTAGATGCTGCGGCCGTTGGAGCGCTTCTGGAGCTCCGCAGCGAGCTTCACACGCTGGGCTTCGCCGCCGGAGAGCGTGGTGGCTGGCTGGCCGAGGCGCACGTAGCCGAGTCCGACATCCACGAGCGTGTTGAGGTGACGGGCAATCGGGGAGAATGCCGCGAAGAATTCGGCCCCTTCCTCGATCGGCATGTTCAGCACGTCCGCGATGGTCTTGCCCTTGTAGTGCACTTCGAGCGTCTCACGGTTGTACCGGGCACCGTGGCAGACCTCACAGGGAACATACACATCCGGCAGGAAGTTCATCTCGATCTTCAGCGTGCCGTCACCCGAACAGGCCTCGCACCTGCCGCCCTTGACGTTGAAGGAGAAGCGTCCCGGCAAGTATCCGCGGACCTTGGCCTCGGTGGTTTCCGCGAACAGCTTGCGGATGTTGTCGAACACCCCCGTGTACGTGGCCGGGTTGGAGCGCGGTGTGCGCCCGATGGGGCTCTGGTCCACATGGACCACCTTGTCCAGGTGCTCCAGCCCCTGGACGGTCTTGTGCCGCCCCGCCACCTGCTTGGCGCCGTTGAGCTTGTTGGCGAGCACCTTGTACAGGATCTCGTTCACCAGGGTGGACTTGCCGGAGCCGCTGACTCCCGTCACGGCCGTAAACAAGCCCAGCGGGAAAGCGGCATCGACATTAATGAGATTGTTTTCCCGGGCGCCGATGACTTTCAGCTCACGCTTTTTGTCGTACTTGCGCCGTTTCTTGGGGACGTCGATCTTCTTCCGCCCCGAAAGGTAGTCACCGGTGAGGGACGCCGTGTTCTCGAGCAGGGCTTCGTAGGACCCGGAGTGGACCACCTGGCCGCCGTGCTCCCCTGCCCCGGGCCCGATGTCGACGATCCAGTCCGCTTCATGGATGGTGTCTTCATCGTGCTCGACCACGATGAGGGTGTTGCCCATGTCCCTGAGCCGGGTGAGCGTCTCGATGAGCCGGCGGTTGTCCCTCTGGTGCAGCCCGATGGAGGGCTCGTCCAAGACATACAGCACGCCCACCAGACCGGAGCCGATCTGCGTTGCAAGCCGGATCCGCTGTGCCTCGCCGCCGGAAAGGGTCGCGGAGGGCCGTTCAAGGTTCAGGTATTCCAACCCGACGTCCAACAGGAACGTCAGCCGGGCCTGGATTTCCTTGAGGACCTGGTGGGCGATCTGTGCCTCGCGTCCGGTCAGCACGAGATTGCTGAGGAATTCGGCGCAATCCCGCATGGGCAGCGCTGCCACCTCCGCGATCGATTTGCCGTTGATGAGGACAGACAGCGACGCCGGGTTGAGCCTCGCGCCGTTGCATGCAGGGCAGGGAACCTGCCGCATGTATTCCTCGTAGCGGTCGCGGGCCCAGTCCGAATCCGTCTCGCCATGCTTGCGGTGCACGTACTGGATGGCGCCTTCGAACCCGGTGCTGTATTTGCGCTCCCGGCCAAACCTGTTGCGGTACTGAACCACCACGTTATGGTCCTTGCCGTGGAGGACGGTCTGGCGGACGTCGGCCGTCAGCTTCTCCCATGGGGTGTCCATGGAGAAGCCGACGTCCTTGGCGAGTCCGTCCAGCAGCCGGTTCCAGTATTCCGTGGTGGCGGTGCCGAGGGACCACGGCGCGATGGCACCTTCGGCCAGCGAAAGCTCCGCATTCGGAACGATGAGGTCCTCATCGACTTCGAGCTTGGTTCCGATGCCGCTGCAGGCCGAGCAGGCGCCGAACGGGTTGTTGAAGGAGAACGACCTCGGCTCGATTTCGTCGATGGCCAGCGGGTGCTCGTTGGGGCACGCCAGATTTTCCGAGAACGCACGCAGGCGGCCGGGGGCATCGGCGTCGAGGTCCACGAACTCAGCCAGCACGCGGCCTTCGGCCAGTCCCAGGGCCGTCTCGATGGAATCCGTCAGCCGCTGGCTGATGCCCTCCTTGACCACGAGCCTGTCCACTACGACTTCGATGGTGTGCTTGAACTGCTTGCCGAGCTTGGGGGGATCGCTGAGCTGAATGAGCTCCCCGTCCACCCGGGCGCGGGAATAGCCTTTTGCCGTCAGTTCCTTGAAGAGGTCGACGAACTCGCCCTTGCGGCCGCGCACCACGGGTGCGAGGACCTGGAAGCGGGTGCCGTGCTCCAGTTCCAGCAGCTGGTCCACGATCTGCTGCGGTGTCTGCTTGATGACGGGCTCGCCGCAGACCGGGCAGTACGGGCGGCCCACTCGCGCCCACAGCAGACGCATGTAGTCGTAGATCTCGGTGATGGTGCCGACCGTGGAGCGCGGGTTCTTGCTCGTGGACTTCTGGTCGATGGACACCGCCGGGGAAAGGCCTTCGATGAAGTCGACGTCGGGCTTGTCCACCTGCCCGAGGAACTGCCGGGCGTAGGCCGAGAGCGACTCGACGTAGCGGCGCTGGCCCTCGGCGAAGATGGTGTCGAAGGCAAGGGACGACTTCCCCGAACCCGAGAGGCCGGTGAAGACGATCATCGCGTCCCGCGGAAGATCGAGGTCCACGTTGCGCAGGTTGTGTTCCCGTGCGCCCTTGACTACCAGGCGGGACAGATCCGGGCGCGCAGGAGTCGCGCGCTCCGGTTTCGCAGGGTTCAGGGGCACGACGGCGGAGTGGGCATCAACGGCTGATTCTTCAGCTACGGCTTTAGGCACCCACTAATGCTAATCGAAAACTTCTTCGAATATCCATGCGGGCCTGCTATTCGGCGTCGTAGGCCGCGGCGAGCAGGTGGACGGCCTCGGCGAAGCTGGCGCCCTGCGACTTGGCGGCGTCGGCGTATGCGGCGGCGGCCGCCGAGAGCGCACCCCAGCGTTCATCCCGGGCACACACGACCGTCCCGTTCCGCCCTTTGGTGGCCACAACTCCGGCGGCTTCGAGCTCCTTGTAGGCCCTGGCGACCGTGTGGGGAGCGACGCCGAGAAGCTCGGCAAGGTTCCTGACAGCGGGCAGCCGGGTCCCGGGGGCAATCTTTCCCTGGTCTGCCTGCTCGATGACGTGGAGCCGGAGTTGTTCGTAGAGGGCCACGGAACTTCCGTGGTTGGGTTTCCACTCTCCGGGGAATGACTGACCGGCGCTCACAGGGCCGACACCCCGGTACCACCGTTGCCGGCGCCCCGGTGCCGTGCACTCCCCTGCCCCGCACCCTCACGCGCCGCTGCCGCGTCCCCGGTGACGTATGCCCGGTCGAGGCGGCGGAACTGTGAGTTGTAGAGGCGTGTGTAATGTCCACCCGCGGACAGCAGGCTTTGGTGGGTTCCCTGTTCAACGATGCGTCCGTGATCCATGACCAAGATTAGATCAGCGTCGCGGATGGTGGACAACCTGTGGGCAATGACGAAGCTGGTCCTTCCCTGCCGCAGCCTGTTCATGGCCAGCCGGATTTGCACCTCTGTCCGCGAGTCGACAGAGCTGGTGGCCTCATCCAAAATCAGGACGCCGCGCCCCGCCAGTTCCGCCCGCGCAATGGTGATGAGCTGCCGCTGCCCTTGGCTCAGCGAGTCGCCGTCGTTCCCGAGCTCTGTGGAGTAGCCGCCCGGCAGGGCGCGGACGAAGTGGTCAACATGGGTTGCTTCGGCTGCAGCAATGATCTCCGCGTCGCTTGCCCCCGGCCAGCCGTATTCAATATTTTCGCGGATCGTCCCGCTGAAGAGCCAGACGTCCTGAAGCACCACACCAAAGTTGGACCGCAGTGAATCCAGCGGCACGGTGGCGATATCGGTGCCGCCAAAAGTGATTCGGCCGGAGTCCAGCTCATAGAAACGCATCAGCAGGTTCACTACCGTGGTTTTCCCGGCGCCTGTGTGGCCGACGATGGCCACGGTCTGTCCTGGCAGGACTGAAAAGGTCAGCCCCCTCACGGCGGGCACGCCCGGGACATACCCGAAGGTCACGTCATCGAAGTCGATGCGCCCACCCAGGTTCTCTGGCTCCCGGAGGGCGGGTGCAGTCTCCGGAGGGATCTCTTCGGCGTCCAGGAGGGAAAAAACCCGTTCCGCTGACGCCGCGCAGGATTGCATCAGGGTCAGCATTCCACCGATCTGGCCCATGGGCTGCGTGAAGAGCCTGCTGAACTGGATGAAGGCCTGGATGCCGCCAATGGTCATGGTCCCGGCCGCGACTTGGAGGGCACCCACCACGGCCACAGCCACGTAGTTGAGGTTTGCAATGAACACCATGAGCGGCTGCACTGCGCCGGAAACGTATTGTGCCCTGGCGGATGTTCGGGCCAGGCGGTCGTTGCCGTGCCCGAAAATCTCCGCCACGGCTTCCTGCTGCCCAAATGCCTTGATCACCTCGTGGCCCGTCACGAATTCCTCGATGTGGGCGTTCAGCGTTCCCGTCGAAGCCCACTGGTCGGCGAAGTCTGCCTGCGACTTCCGGGCTATCAGCACGGTGATGAGAGTGGATATCGGCACGGAAATGAGGGCGATTGCCGCCAGCAGCGGCGAGATCCAGAGCATCATGGCCAGTGAGCCCAACAGCATGAGGACGGCCATGATCACCTGCGTGAGCAACTGGTTGAGGGACTGCGAGATATTGTCGACGTCGTTGGTCGCCCGGCTGAGCACGTCACCGCGCGTCTGCTCCTGGAAGTGCGACGACGGCAGCCGGTGCAGTTTTGCTTCGACGGCAGAGCGGAGGCCGAAGACGAGCCGCTGCACGGCGCTGGCGGTGAGTGCGCCCTGAAGCCAGTTGAAGAGCGACGTGCCGACGTACATCAGCGCCACCAACAGGAGCAGCCCTGCCAGCTTGCCTTCGTCTAAAGTGCCGCCCACAAAGGACGCCACCACTACGTCCGTGGCGTCGCCGAGGAGTTTCGGCGCCGCGACGTTGAGCGCTGCGAAACCGCAGGTGGCAGCAACGGCAATGGACATGCGGCCCCGGACCGGACGCAGCAGCCCGATGAGCCGGGCGGCAGCCGCCAAGAATATGTTCACCGGCCTCACGGCGGCATGTGCGCCTCTCATGGCAGTTCGTCCAGGGCGAGCTGCGATTCGGCGATCTCACGGTAGGTCCGGGAAGTCCGGAGGAGGTCCGGGTGGGTCCCTTGGGCCACCAGCCGGCCGTCATTCAGGACGAGGATTTGGCCGGCGTCCACGATGCTGGAAATCCGCTCGGCAACAATGATCACGGTGGCTGATTCCAGGGCGGGCACCAGCGCCTCCCGGACACTGGCTTCCGTGGCGTAGTCCAGAGCGGAGAAGCTGTCGTCGAAGAGGAAAAGCTCCGCCTTGCGGAGAATGGCGCGCGCAATGCAGAGACGCTGCCGCTGGCCACCCGAAAGTCCGGCCCCGCCCTGCCCGACCGCGGCGTTCAGGCCGTTCGGGAGGTTGCGGACAAACTCTTCCGCCTGCGCCCGCCGGAGGGCCAGCCACAGGTCTTCGTCCGTGGCCGCGGGCGATGCCATGCGCAGGTTTCCTGCGATGGTGCCGGAAAAGAGGTAGGCACGCTGTGGAACCACCGCCATCCGGCCCCGCAGCTCGTCCAGCTGCAGTGTGCGGATGTCCCGTCCGCCGAACCGGATTTCACCGCCGACGGCGTCCAGGAAGCGCGGCAGCAGATTCAGCAGTGTGCTCTTGCCGCTTCCCGTGGAACCGATGATGGCGGTGACGGACCCGGGGCCGGCCGTGAAAGAGATGCCGGCCAGAACCGGAGTTTCTGCGCCCGGATAGGCGAAAACGACGTCTCGGAATTCCACCGTTCCTCCGGTCGGCGTGCCGGCGTCGGATATTCCGCCAGCAGCGGCACCCTCGACGAAAGCGCCGTCGACGAAAGCGCCGGTCGGGGAGATCGGGGACGGACCCGCAATGGCCGGGTCCACGTCCAGCACGCCCTGGATGCGCTCAGCGCAGACGGCCGCGCGGGGAGCGGTCATGAACACGTACATGGCCATCATGATGGCGAGCAGGATTTGCAGGATGTACGCGATGAAGGCCGTGAGTGCCCCCACTTGCATCTGGCCGCTTTGGATGAGGTGGCCGCCGAACCAGACCACCGTCACGGACGACAGGTTCACCACGATCATGATCATGGGCAGCATGCCGGCGACGAGGAGGGCCGATTGGAGGTTGTTGCCCGTCAGTTTGCGGTTCGCCTCGGCAAAGCGTGCCGCCTCGTGGTCCTGGCGTACGAAGGACCGGATAACGCTGGCACCGATGATCTGTTCGCGCAGGATCCTGGTTGCGCCGTCGATCAGAGCCTGGCCCTGGCGGTAGAGCGGAATCAGGCGCCGCACGATGAGGGCCATGATGACCACCAGGAGCGGAACAATGGCGATCACGACGGCGGACAGGGCCGCGTCCTGCTGGATCGCCAGGATGATGCCGCCGATGCCCATGACGGGCGCTGCGGCCAGCATGGTGAAGACCAGCACGGCGAAGGTCTGGATTTGCTGGACGTCGTTCGTGGCCCGGGTGACAAGGCTGGGAGCGCCGAAGGCACCCACTTCCTGGGAGGACATGGCCTGGACCTTAGCGAAAAGTTCGCGCCGGAGACGGTGGCCGACCTTCATGGCCACCGCGGCACCGAGATAGCCCGCGCCGAGGGCGGCGGCCACCTGGACTACGGAGAGTCCGATCATCCAGCCGCCGAGGCGGAGGATCACGTCCGTCCGCCGCGGCAGGATCCCGTCGTCGATGACGCTGGCGTTCAGCGTGGGGAGCAGCAGGTTGCCGGCGGTCTGGAGCATTTGCAGCACGATGATGCCCCACACCGTGGCCCGGTGTTCTCCGAGGAGGCGGCGCATCAAACCAAAGAGCACCGCGCCTCCTCCATCGCCGGGGCAGAACACGGGCCTGGTTAACCGGTCCCCATGCCCGCCTCGCCATTGTAAGCTACATCACATTCGTCACTTCGTTGTCTATAAAGACGCGCCGGAAACGGCTACGGTTCACCGCCGGCCCCAATTAAAGAGGGCCAGAGAAGAACCCGGGAACCGCGCCCTAAAGCTTCCGTGCCACGGCGAAGATCCTTCGGAACGGAAAGACGGTTCCATGGGCCATGGCGGGGTACGCCTTTGCCAGGCGCGCGGCATATTCGGTCTCGAATTCGACCCCCTCTTCCGGCGTGAGAGCAGCCAGGACAGGCCGCAGGCCTGTCCCCCGCACCCACTCCAACACCGGGTCTTCCCCGGAAAGCAGCTGGAGGTAGGTGGTTTCCCACGCATCAGCCGCGCACCCGGCGTCGAGCATGATCTCCAGGTACCGTGCGGGCTCGGCAACGGCGTCATCGTGGCGGAGGACGCCGTCGAGCCTTGCGGCCCAGCCCGGCGACTCGGCGAGTTCCCGCATGAGCGTGTGGGAAGGGGACTCGAAGTTGCCCGGCACTTGGAGCGCGAACCACGCACCCGGCCTCAGCGCTTCCAGCCAACCTGGGAGCAGTTCCCGGTGTTCCGGGATCCACTGCAGCGCGGCGTTGCTCACCACAACGTCTGTCTCGGGCGACGGCGCCCAGCCGGCAATGTCGCCGAGGCGGAACTCCAGGCGCGGTGCCGCCGCGTGGATTTCAGCCCTGGACAGCATCTCCGGCGAGGAATCGAGGCCCACTACCCGGGCCCCGGGCCAGCGTTCCGCCAGGGCCGCCGTCAGGTTGCCCGGCCCGCACCCCAGGTCCACCACTTCACGGGGTGCGGCGGCGTCTATGCGGCCGGTCAGGTCAAAAAACGGGCGCTGTCGGTAGTTGCCGAACTGGACGTATTTCGCGGGATCCCAGTGCACTTGGCCTCCGGTGGGTCGTGACGGCGCGGTCAGCGTCAGGTGCGGTCAGCCTGCGCTGCGGCCGCCCTGAACGTGCAGCCACCGCGAGCCTAGCGGCGGCCACGGGAGAAAGCACGCAAGGCAGACACACGCACTAAGCTGGAAAGCAATGAAACTCGTTGAACAGCTCCCCTCCCCGGCCGCACGGATCGCAACGGCGGAGGTTGACCCGGACACTCTTTACCTGCGGTTCGTGGAGTGGACGGAAAGCCGGGGACTGGAGCTGTACGCCGCCCAGGACGAAGCCATCATGGAATTCGCCTCCGGCGCCAACGTGATCCTTGCGACACCAACCGGTTCTGGCAAATCCCTGGTGGCCATTGCCGCGCATTTCCAGGCGATGGCCCGCGGGGAGCGCAGCTACTACACGGCTCCCATCAAGGCCCTGGTCTCGGAAAAGTTCTTCGCCCTATGCGACATTTTCGGGGCCGAGAACGTGGGCATGATCACCGGCGATTCCGGCGTCAACCAGGACGCTCCGATTATCTGCTGCACGGCGGAAATCCTGGCCAACATCGCGCTGCGGGAAGGTGCTGCAGCGGACCTTGGGGCGGTCATCATGGACGAGTTCCATTTCTATGCGGATCCGCAGCGCGGCTGGGCGTGGCAGGTCCCGCTCCTGGAGCTCCCGCAGGCCCAGTTCCTCCTGATGTCCGCCACGCTCGGGGACGTGAGCCGCTTCGAGGCCGGGATGACCGAGCTCACGGGCCGGCCCACCACCACCGTCAGTTCCGCGGAACGTCCTATTCCGCTGCACTACTACTATCACCAGACCCCCGTCCACGAGACGCTCGAGGAATTGCTGTCCACCAGGCAGGTTCCCGTCTATGTGGTTCACTTCAGCCAGGCCGAAGCCATCGAACGGGCCCAGACGCTGATGAGCATCAACGTCTGCAGCCGCGAGGAGAAGGACCGGATCGCCGAGCTGATCGCGAACTTCCGCTTCGCCGCAGGCTTCGGCAAGACCCTTAACCGGCTGGTCCGGCACGGCATCGGCGTGCACCACGCCGGCATGCTGCCCAAGTACCGCCGCCTGGTGGAGCAGCTCGCCCAGGCGGGCCTGCTGAAGGTCATCTGCGGCACCGACACACTGGGCGTCGGCATCAACGTGCCCATCCGTACGGTCCTGCTTACCGCGCTGAGCAAATACGACGGTGTCCGCACCCGCCTGCTCAACTCCCGCGAATTCCATCAGATCGCCGGCCGCGCGGGCCGGGCCGGCTACGACACCGCCGGCACAGTCGTGGTCCAGGCGCCGGAGCACGTGGTCGAGAACGTCAAGGCGATGGCCAAGGCAACCGCCAAGTTCGGCGATGACCAGAAGAAGCTGCGCCAGGTGGTCAAGAAGAAGCCGCCGGAAGGCTTCGTGTCCTGGGGCGAGCCCACCTACAACCGCCTGGTGGAATCTGTTCCAGACCCGCTCACCTCAAGCTTCACGGTCACCCACGCGATGCTGATGAACCTGATGGAACGGCCCGGTGATCCCTTCACTGCTGCCCGGCGCCTGCTCACCGAGAACCATGAAACGCGGCCTTCGCAGCTGCGGCTGATGAAGAAGGCGCTCGCGATTTACCGCGAGCTCCTCGCCGCCGAGGTGGTAGAGCGCATCCCGCCGGCAGAGCAGGGCGCCGACGGCAGGACCGTCCGCCTGACAGTCCATCTGCAGGCCAACTTTGCCCTGAACCAGCCGCTCTCCCCCTTTGCCCTGGCCGCGCTGGAACTGCTGGATCCGGAATCGCCGTCGTACGCACTGGATGTGGTCTCTGTCATCGAGTCCACGCTGGAAAAGCCGCGTCAGATCCTCTCCGCCCAGCAGAAGAAGGCCCGGGGTGAGGCCATCGCCGCGATGAAGGCGGACGGCATCGAGTACGACCAGCGCATGGCGATGCTCGATGAGGTCACGTACCCGCAGCCCCTCGGGGAAATCCTTGGTGAAGCCTTTGAGGTCTACCGGAAGGCGGCCCCGTGGGTGGGCGACTTTGAACTGGCGCCGAAGTCCATCATCCGGGACATGTACGAACGCGCCATGAACTTCGGCGAGTTCGTCCAGTTCTACGGGCTGGCCCGCTCTGAAGGCATCGTGCTGCGGTACCTCGCCGACGGCTTCAAGGCCCTGCGGCAGACCGTGCCGCAGGACGCCCTCCGGGATGATCTCGAGGACCTCATCGCCTGGCTCGGCGAGCTGGTCCGCCAGGTCGATTCGAGCCTGCTGGACGAGTGGGAGGAGCTGACGTCCGGTGCGGCGCCGACTCCCCACGACGCCCCGCCTCCCCCGCCGCCGTCGCTGACGTCGAACATCCGCGCCTTCCGCGTCATGGTCAGGAACGAGATGTTCCGGCGCGTGGAGCTTTTCGCGGACGAGAATGCGGCCGCGCTGGGCGAGCTCGACGGCGATGCAGGCTGGGACGCCGACCGGTGGGAGAACGTCCTGGACGACTACTTCGACGAACACGACGACATCGGTACCGGCCCCGACGCCCGCGGGCCGGGACTGCTGATGATCACCGAGGGGCCGGAAGCATGGAAGGTCCGCCAGATCTTCGACGACCCCGCCCGCAACCACGACTGGGGCATCTCCGCCGAAGTGGATCTGGCCGCCTCCGACGAATCCGGCACCGCCGTTGTCCGGGTGACCGAGGTCAACAGGCTCTGACGGCCAGCCCCGTACGGGAGGACACAGTAAGCTCGGATACATGAGCGCAATCCGTCCCGCGACCCCATCCGACGTCCCCGCAATCCTGCAGATGATCCATGAACTGGCCATCTATGAGAAGGAACCGGACGCCGTCCGGAACACTCCGGAGATGCTGACGGCCGCGCTGTTCGGCGACACCCCCCGTGTGTTTGCCCACATGGCGGAGAACGACGCCGGGCAGGTCCGGGGCTTCGCACTGTGGTTCCTGAACTACTCGACCTGGGAAGGTGTCCACGGCATTTACCTGGAGGACCTCTACGTCACTCCGGAGGCGCGGGGCGAAGGCCACGGTAAGGCGCTGCTGCAGCATCTGGCCGCCACCGCCGTCGAACGCGGTTACGCACGGGTTGAGTGGAGTGTCCTGGACTGGAACGAACCGTCCATCAGTTTCTACCGGAACCTCGGTGCCAACCCGATGGAGGAATGGTCCACGTTCCGGCTTACCGGCGCCGCCCTGGCGGCGTTCGGAACCCGCAGCGGGGCCGGCGTCCGTGGCTGAGGCTGCGGTGGATGCCGCCATCCATACTGTCCGCGCGAGGCACGAATACCGCGGGATGCGCACCGCGGAACACTACTTCTCCGTCCCGCTGGATCATTTCAGTCCAGCTGCAAACGGCGCAGACTCCGAGACCATCACGGTGTTCGCCCGCGAATACGTCTCGACAGAACACAGCGAAGCGGCCGCGGAACGCCTGCCGTGGCTCGTGTACCTGCAGGGCGGCCCCGGTGGCCGCGGCAACCGGCTGATGTCCCTGGGCGGCTGGAGCAAGGCGGCCGCGAAGGACTTCCGCATCCTCATGCTGGACCAGCGGGGCACCGGGCTGTCCTCCCCCATCGACCGCAACACACTGCCCGCGCGCGGTGACGCCCCCGCCCAGGCCCGTTACCTTGAACATTTCCGGGCCGATTCAATCGTTGCCGACGCCGAGCTGATTCGCCATGCCCTGGGCTCGGAGCCGTGGACCATCTACGGGCAGAGCTACGGCGGCTTCTGCGCACTGACCTACCTCTCGTTCGCGCCCGACGGCCTGCGCGAGGTCCTCATCACCGGCGGCCTGGCCCCGCTCACCGGACCCGCCGACAGGGTCTACCGCGAGACGTTCAAGCGCGTGGCCGCCCGCAATGCCGAGTATTACGGCTGGTACCCGGAAGACCGCGGGGCCGTGAACCGGATCGCCCGCCACCTGCGCGACACCGAGGAATTCCTGCCGGGCGGCGAACGCCTGACCGTGGAACGGTTCCAGATGGTGGGCTCCTTCCTCGGCGGGAACACCCGGGTGGACGGTCTGCACCACCTGCTGGAAGACGCCTTCGTGGACACACCCCGCGGTGCGCGGCTGTCCGATGCCTTCCTCGAGCAGGTCCGCTCGCTGGTCTCTCGGGCGGGTAACCCTCTCTACGCGCTGATGCACGAATCCATCTACGGCCAGGGACGGGCAACGGACTGGGCCGCATGGCGGGTCCTCAGGGAGTTCCCGGAGTTCAGCCCGAAGGCCCCGGAGGTGCTCCTGACCGGCGAAATGGTCTACCCGTGGTACTTCGAGCAGGACGCGGCACTGCGCCCGCTGAAAGACGTGGCGGAGCTGCTGGCCGCGAAGACGGACTGGAAGCCGCTGTACGACCCAGCGCAGCTGGCAGCCAATACCGTCCCGGCCGCCGCCGCCGTGTACAGCGACGACATTTATGTGGAGCGGGGCCTCTCGCTGGAGACTGCAGCAGCCGTCCGGGGGCTGCAGACCTGGGAATCAAGCGATTTCCACCACGACGGCATTGCCGACGACGGCGAGGCGATCTTCAGCCGCCTGCTGGGCATGGTCCGTTCAGTCCGGAGCTGACGACAGCACACAGCTTCCGCCCCGGCGCGAACGGACACTTCAGCCCCCGCTGCCTGCATGGCAAAAACAGACAACCCCGGCCGCCGGCCGGGGTTGTCTGTTCAGCGCCGCCAAGCGTGGCTGCCGCCTGCTGAACTGGGCGCCTGCTGAACTGGGCGCCTGCTAAACCTAGTCGACGTCGCTCAGGCTCTTCCGGGCGTCCTCCTCGAGGCGGGCGTCCAGCTTGGCCTTCTGTGCGCCGGAGCTGACCAGGCTCGCGATCACGGCGATGATGATGGTGCCCACGATGACCGCGAGGGAGACGTACGTGGGGATCTCCGGGGCCCACTCGATGTGGTGGCCGCCGTTGATGAACGGAAGTTCGTTAACGTGCATGGCGTGCAGCACGAGCTTCACGCCGATGAACGCCAGGATGACCGACAGTGCGTGCTTCAGGTAAATGAGGCGGTTCATCAGGCCGCCGAGCAGGAAGTAGAGCTGGCGCAATCCCATGAGGGCGAAAATGTTGGCGGTGAAGACGATGAACGCGCTCTGGGTCAGGCCGAAGATTGCCGGAATGGAGTCCACGGCGAACAGCAGGTCCGTCATGCCAATGGTCACAAAGACGATCAGCATCGGGGTGAAGACCTTCTTGCCGTTCACAACGGTGCGGAGCTTGCCGCCGTCGAACTTCTCCGACATCGGTATCACCTTGCGGATGCGGGCAATGAGGGGATTTTCCTTGTCCTCTTCGTCTTCGCCTTCGTCCTGGGCCTGCTTCCAAGCGGTCCAGAGCAGGAAGGCACCGAAGATGTAGAAGACCCAGCTGAACTGCTCGATGACAATGGCGCCGAGCATGATGAAGATGCCGCGCAGGATCAGGGCGATGATGATGCCCACCATCAGCACTTCCTGCTGGTACTTACGCGGCACGGAGAAGCGCGCCATGATGATGATGAACACGAAGAGGTTGTCGATGCTGAGGCTGTACTCAGTCACCCAGCCAGCAACGAACTGGCCGCCGAACTCCGGGCCGGTAAAAAGGAACATTGCGCCGGCAAAAAGCAGGGCCAGGGCCACGTAGAACGTCACCCAGAGGCCGGCTTCCTTCATCGAGGGCTCATGCGGGCGCCGCAGCACCAGGAGCAGGTCCAGAGCGAGGATGATGCCGAGGACGACGAACGAGCCGACCTCGAACCAGACGGGAAGTTGCACAGGGATACCTTTCGCAGGGTACAGAAAACCGGTGTAAGTCTCTCCGGCGAACCTGTGCACTTGGTGCTGATGTGGTTGCCCGCTACGCCCGGCAGGGCATCTGTGCCTTGCGTGTTGACGTTCGTAGCGCTTGGGATACTCCCCTACGTGACCTCAACTTTACCCCACACCGGCACTTGCCCGCGCCCTGGACATGCCAAAGCGCGGACAGCGTTCCACTGTCCGGACACAACGCCCCCACATTGGCTTTGGCCAACCCGCTCAGGCGTGGCCGGCAGCCTGCATCTGGCGCAGTTCCTTTTTGAGCTCGGACACTTCGTCGCGGAGCCGGGCCGCGAGCTCGAACTGAAGTTCCGCGGCAGCTCCGTGCATCTGCTCGGTCAGCTGCTCGATCAGTCCCACCAGGTCCTCGGCCGGCGCGGCCGCGAGCCCGTCCGCGCGCACGGTGGCTGCCCCCTTTGCCGCGGACTTACCCCGCTTGCCGCCCTTGGCCAGGCGGTTGTTGTTCAGCAGCTCCTGGGTGTCGGCGTCCTCCTTGGCGAGCTGGTCCGTGATGTCCGCGATCTTCTTCCGGAGCGGTTGGGGATCGATCCCGCGCTCCGTGTTGTAGGCAACCTGGATAGCGCGGCGCCGGTTCGTCTCGTCGATCGCGTGCGCCATCGAGTCTGTGATCCGGTCCGCGTACATGTGAACCTGGCCGGAAACGTTGCGGGCGGCACGCCCGATGGTCTGGATCAGGGATGTCGAGGAGCGCAGGAAGCCTTCCTTGTCCGCGTCCAGGATGCTGACCAGCGACACCTCCGGGAGGTCGAGGCCTTCTCGGAGCAGGTTAATGCCTACGAGAACGTCGAAGACACCCATGCGCAGTTCGCGGAGCAGTTCCACGCGGCGGAGGGTGTCCACGTCCGAGTGCAGGTACTCCACTTTGACGCCGTGCCCCAGCAGGTAGTCGGTGAGGTCCTCTGCCATCCGTTTGGTGAGGGTGGTGACCAGGACGCGTTCGTTCTTCTCGGTGCGGGTCCGGATCTCACCCAGGAGGTCGTCGATCTGGCCCTTGGTGGGCTTGACGACGACCTCGGGATCGATCAGGCCGGTGGGCCGGATGATCTGCTGGACGAAACCGTCGGCCTTGCCGAGCTCGTACTTGCCCGGGGTAGCGGACAGGTAAACCGCCTGACCCACGCGGTCCTGGAACTCGTCCCACTTGAGCGGTCGGTTGTCCATCGCCGAGGGCAGCCTGAAGCCGTGGTCCACCAGGTTCCGTTTGCGGGACATGTCGCCCTCGTACATGGCGCCGATCTGCGGCACGGTGACGTGGGACTCATCAATCACCAGGAGGAAGTCGTCCGGGAAGTAGTCGATGAGGCAGTGCGGCGCGGTCCCGCGGGCGCGGCCGTCGATATGCGAGGAGTAGTTCTCAATGCCGTTGCAGAACCCCATCTGCTGCATCATTTCCAGGTCATAGGTAGTGCGCATCCGGAGCCGCTGGGCTTCGACGAGCTTGTTCTGGCCTTCCAGTACCGCGAGGCGCTCGGCCAGTTCGTCTTCGATTCTCTTGATCGCCCGGCTCATGCGTTCCGGACCGGCCACGTAGTGCGATGCCGGGAAGACGTACATTTCCTCCTCGTCCCGGATCACTTCACCGGTCAGCGGATGAAGGGTGTGGATGTTCTCAATCTCGTCCCCGAAGAACTCGATCCGGATGGCCAGCTCTTCGTACATCGGAATGATCTCCACGGTATCGCCGCGGACGCGGAACGTGCCGCGGTGGAAGTCCATGTCGTTGCGGGCGTACTGCATGGAGACAAATTTCCGGAGCAGATCGTCGCGGTTCATCTCCGCCCCCTTGCGGAGGGTCACCATGCCGGCGATGTATTCTTCCGGAGTGCCGAGGCCGTAGATGCAGGAGACCGTAGCCACCACAATCACGTCCCGGCGCGTCAGCAGAGCGTTGGTGGCGGAGTGCCGGAGCCGCTCCACTTCCTCGTTAACGGACGAGTCCTTTTCGATGAAGGTGTCCGTCTGCGCCACGTAGGCTTCCGGCTGGTAGTAGTCGTAGTAGGAGACGAAGTACTCGACCGCGTTGTTCGGGAGCAGTTCGCGGAATTCGTTGGCCAACTGCGCAGCGAGGGTCTTGTTCTGCACCATCACCAGTGTGGGCCGCTGGATCTGCTCGATCAGCCAGGCGGTTGTCGCGCTCTTGCCTGTACCGGTGGCGCCCAGCAGCACGACGTCCTTCTCGCCGTTCTTGATTCGTTCGGTCAGTTCCGCGATGGCGGCTGGCTGGTCACCCGCCGGCTGGAACTCGCTGATGACCTCGAAGGGCGCCACGATGCGGTTGATTTCCTGGGCAAGACTCATGTACCTAATCTACAGCGGGGCACCGACAGGAACTTCTGATTCAGCTTTAGGCTGTGCCGGACGTGCCGCCGGAGGTGCTCCCGGATTCCCACGACGGCGGCCGCCAGCCGCTGCTTTCGGCCCACTGCTCCATTTCCGGTCCGGCGGTCTCCGTGAACCAGGGTTCCTTGTCCGCGGCGTACCCGGACGTGGAGGAGTCTGAGGCATGGAGTGCCGCGACCCGGTGTTTCTCGGCCCCGTAGGCATCCCGCGCAGCCTGGTCCGCGGTGAGCCAGTCGCGAAAGCACAGGGCGAACCGCCAGCCGGGCGAGCCGGCCACGCGGACATGGACGTTGACGGGACGTCCCGGATCCGCGCTGCCGTGGAGCCGCTTGGACCACGCTGTGGGATCCGAATGTTGTGAGGTGGGGCTGTCGAGCAGGACCCCTGGCCAGACGGGGAAGCCGGCGTCGCCCAGCAGTGGCGCGATGCGGTCCGCCGCGTCCATGTCCTTCACCGCCAGCTGAAGGTCGATGACGTTCTTGGCAGAGAGTCCGGGCACGGCCGTGGATCCGATGTGGTCCACGGCCAGGACGTCGTCAGGGGCGGCCGCCCGGAGCCGGGCCATGAGCAGGGATGCCTGACGCCGCCAGTCAGGGTCGTGCGCGGCCAATACGGGTCCACCATGCCGGGGAGCCACGGCAGCTTTGCTGACGTTCCGGGCAAAAGGCACGAGCCGGTCCTCCCACAGCCGGTCCACGGCAAGCCGCAGGTCCTCCGGCGTCCCGGAGTTGTCCAGAACGACGTCGGCGGCCGCGAGCCTGACATTACGGGCCGCCTGGGCCGCCATCCGGGAGCGGGCCTCTTCCTCGGTCATGTTGCGGTGCTCGACCATCCGCCGGACCCGGACGTCTCCCGCCGCATCCACCACAACCACGAGATGAAAACTGCTTTCCTGACCGGTTTCCACCAGGAGCGGGATGTCCTGGACCACGACGGCGTCCGCGGGGGCGGCGGCGATCACCGCGGCGGCCTGCTGCCGCACCAGGGGATGGACAATGCCATTCAGCACTGCCCGCCGTTCCTGGTCCCCGAACACGACGGCCCCGAGCCGCGGCCGGTCCAGCCGCCCGTCAGCGCCGAGGATATCCGGCCCGAACGTCTGCACCACCGCGGCTAGGCCAGGCGTGCCCGGCTCCACAACATCGCGGGCTATGGCGTCTGCGTCGACGAGGACCGCCCCCAGCTCCTGAAGGCGTGACGCCACCATCGATTTCCCCGAGGCGATGCCGCCCGTCAATCCGATCTTCAGCACTCCCCAAGACTAAACTGAACCGGTGGCTGACGACGCAGATTCCCAGGAGAGCAGGACGTCGTCATACACGACCCTTGCCGCTGGACCCGATTTCCGCCACGAGCTGGAGATCAAGCGATCGCGTTTCATAACAGTGCTGCGCCGCACGGACAGCGAAGACGGCGCACGGGCCCTGGTGGCGGGCCTGCGCCGCGAATTCCACGACGCCCGGCACCATTGCTCGGCGTTCGTTCTGGGCCCGGACCGGGACATCCAGCGCTCCAGCGACGACGGCGAACCCTCCGGGACGGCCGGGATCCCCATGCTGGAGGCGCTGATCCGGCGGGAAACCGCCCCGGGGGTGACGGACCTCAGCGACATCAGTGCCGTCGTCGTGCGTTACTTTGGCGGAATACTCCTGGGTGCCGGCGGGCTGGTGCGCGCCTACTCCGAATCGGTGTCCGCAGCCCTCGAACTCGCTCCCCTGGTGAACCGCAGCCGGCTGCGCCTCTGTGCCGTCCGGGTGGCCCATGCCGCGGCCGGGCGCCTGGAGAACGATCTCCGGGCCGCCGGCTACGTCATGGCCGAAACCGGTTATGAGTCCCAGTCAACAGTCCTGCGGCTCGCCCTGCCGGACTCACCGCGTGTCCTGGCAGATGCGGCCGGGCGGCTCGCCGCCATGACGGCCGGAAGAGCGGACCTGGAGCCGGAGGGCACGGACTGGGTTGACGGGCCGCTCCGCTGCTGATTATTAATCAGCTTAGTTTCTTGCTTCCCAGGGTTACTGGTGTTAGCCCACACAGCGCGCGGTGATACGCACCGGACATATGCAAAAAGGTGGCCGTCCCCGAAGGGACGGCCACCTTTCCGCGTGCCGTGCCGGCGTCCTGCTCTCCGGCCTTAGGGGCCGGCTAGCAGCACGCCGGTGTCACCAGCGCTGGGGCAATTAGTTGCCGGTCAGCTTCTCGCGCAGTGCTGCAAGAGCCTCGTCCGAAGCAAGCGTGCCTGCACCGGTCTCGGTTGCAGCCGGCTCGGAGGAGTAGCTGGTGGTGCCGGAGTCGCTGTCGCCGGACGTTGCAGCTGCAGCGTCGTCGGCAGCGTGCTGGGCAACCTGCTTCTTGTGTGCTTCCCAGCGGGTCTGGGCGTCAGCGTACTGCTGCTCCCAGGCAGCGCGCTGGTTCTCGTAGCCTTCAAGCCACTCGTTGGACTCCGGGTCGAAGCCCTCCGGGTACTTGTAGTTGCCCTCTTCGTCGTACTCAGCGGCCATGCCGTAGAGTGCCGGATCGAATTCGGTGCTGTCGGCGTCAACGCCCTCGTTAGCCTGCTTGAGGGAGAGGGAGATGCGGCGGCGCTCGAGGTCGATGTCGATGACCTTGACGAACAGCTCGTCACCAACGGAGACAACCTGCTCAGCCAGCTCAACGTGGCGGACAGCGAGCTCGGAGATGTGGACCAGGCCTTCGATGCCGTCTTCGACGCGAACGAACGCACCGAACGGAACCAGCTTGGTGACCTTACCCGGAACAACCTGGCCGAGGGCGTGGGTGCGGGCGAAGGTCTGCCACGGGTCTTCCTGCGTAGCCTTGAGCGACAGGGAGACGCGCTCGCGGTCCAGGTCGACCTCGAGAACCTCGACGGTGACTTCCTGGCCAACTTCGACAACCTCGGACGGGTGGTCGATGTGCTTCCAGGACAGCTCGGAAACGTGGACGAGGCCGTCTACGCCGCCAAGGTCCACGAAGGCACCGAAGTTGACGATGGAGGAAACGACGCCGGGACGGACCTGGCCCTTTTCCAGCTTGTTGAGGAACGTGGAGCGGACCTCGGACTGGGTCTGCTCGAGCCATGCACGGCGGGACAGCACAACGTTGTTGCGGTTCTTGTCCAGCTCGATGATCTTGGCTTCGATCTGCTGACCGATGTACGGAGCGAGGTCGCGCACACGGCGCATCTCGACGAGGGACGCGGGCAGGAAGCCACGCAGACCGATGTCGAGGATAAGACCACCCTTGACAACCTCGATGACGGTACCGGTGACGACACCGTCTTCTTCCTTGACCTTCTCGATGTCGCCCCAGGCGCGCTCGTACTGAGCACGCTTCTTGGAGAGGATCAGGCGGCCTTCTTTGTCTTCCTTGGTGAGCACCAGGGCTTCGACCTGATCGCCAACGGAGACGACGTCTCCGGGGTCAACGTCGTGCTTGATGGAAAGCTCGCGGGAGGGGATGACACCTTCGGTCTTGTAACCGATGTCGAGCAGAACTTCGTCGCGGTCGACCTTGACGACGGTACCTTCGACGAGGTCTCCGTCGTTGAAGTACTTGATGGTGGCGTCGACAGCTGCGAGGAAGTCCTCAGCGGTACCGATGTCGTTAATCGCGACTACGGGGGTACCGGGCTTCTCGGTGGAGGTGATGGTCATGTAGTAGGGGCTCCGTTGTGGATAGTTAGTCGGTCAGGCAAACCACCACGCCCGCGTTATTGAACGCAGGCGCAGGTCTCGGCAAATCCGGTGGATTTGCCGGGTCATCCTGATTTTGTGGATTGTAGATACGTGCACGTAGTACACGCCCGTTTATTATAGTGGCCCGCGCCAAGGCCGGTCAAAGCGCCTGGGCTGCCGTGCAGGCCCGCGACCTGCGCGAACACCGTCAGAAGTGCGTCAGGCAGTGCGGCGCGCGTTCGACGGCGAACATGAGGCGCGCTTTCAGCGCAGCTCCCAGGGCATGCTCGGTGATCCGCCCGGCCGAGGCCAGCGTCACCGGACAGACCGCACCAAGGTAGATGGAACCGAGTTCAGCGACGTCCAGCGAAAGCTCCGGGCGCGATCCGGCCGGAGCCTCCGTGACCCTCGCGCTGCCTCCGGTGACATCCAGGATGAACGTGCCGCCCGCAAAGCCAAGGCCGTCGCTGACCCCAAGAACCAGGGACCCGTCCGCGGAATAGTGCCGCGCGGAAAGGGCCTTGCCGGTGTCCAGGATCCGGAGCCACAGCATGTCCCTCTGGTCCGAAGACCCGATGCACCGCGGATCCTCCAGCGCCCACGTCAGGGGGTCGTCCACAGGGGCGTCTGCCCAGCTGACCCGGCCGGTCAGGTCGATGCTGCCGAGGAACTGCCAGAGTTCCAGGTAGGCGGCATCGGTGGCTGCCACCAGGTCAACCAGTTCGATGGTGTAGGGCTTGGTGTCCCAGCCGGCGAACTTGTATGAAACGTAGCCGTCGACCGAGCCCGCCGCGTCATAGTGGAGGGCGCACTTGATGGACTCATCCTCGGCGCCGTCGCGGCCGCACGTGCCGGACACAGTCTGGCGGTAGGCTTCCTGCCGCACGATCGAGCCCGGAGTCAGCCGGTGGACCCCTTCGAACACCTGGGGCGCCAGGTCCAGGAGGACTTTCCGGTCCGCGATTTCCACCGTGCCGGTTGCGGTATGGCGAAGCCGGAACCTGGGCCCGGTATCCACCTTCACCGTGCGCTCGAACGTGGCAACGCCGTAGCCGAAGCGGCCGTAGATCGACCCCTCGGACGCAGTGAGCGCGGCCACCGCCAGGCCGTCGGCTTTTGCGGCCGCGAGGTCCTCGGCCATCATCCGGCGCAGCAGCCCCTGCCGCCGGTGCGTCCCCCGCACTGTCACTGCGGTGACCAGCTGGGCCTCCAGCTGCCGTCCGTAGCCGATGTTCAGATTCTTGCGCAGCGTCCCGAACGTTGCCACGGGAATCTCAGCGCCCAGGGAATGCGGCGCCACCTCCCCCGTCTGGTAGACGCCGGTGAGCTCGCGGTTGTCCGCCCGGTACATGGCCATGAGCTTGTCCACGAACTCGTCGTTCCTGCGGCTGTCATGGAAACCGAAGCCCACGGCGCGGATCCAGTCGGTTCCCCAGGGATAATCCGGAGCTCCCTTGTCCGCTGCCCTGAACCGCCTGATCTCATACTCGTCTGCCACGTACTGCTCCCCCTTGAACGCGAATGTATGACGCGCGCAGGGCGCCGCTCCGGCGCCCTGCGCTTCCTGAAACTGCTAGTGGCCGGCGTCGTACCAGCTGGGGCCGACGCCGATCTGGACGTCCAGCGGAACGCTCAGCTGGGCCGCGGCGCCCATCTGTTCGGTGACCAGCTTCTCCACCGCCTCGCGTTCCCCCGCTGCGACCTCCAGGACCAGTTCGTCATGGACCTGCAGGAGCATGCGCGATTTGAGGCCCTGGGCTGCGAGTTCGGAGTGCACGCCCAGCATGGCGCGTTTGATGATGTCAGCCGCCGACCCCTGGATGGGAGAGTTCAGGGCAATGCGCTCAGCGTTCTCGCGCAGCTGCCGGTCCGTGCTGGTGAGGTCCGGGAGGTAGCGGCGGCGCCCCTCGATCGTGGCGGTGTAACCGTCGATCCGGGCCTGGTCCACCACGCCGCGGAGGTAGTCGCGGACGGCGCCGAACCGGTCGAAGTAGTCCTTCATGAGTGTCCGTGCCTCGTCGACGGAGATCTCCAGCTGTTTGGAGAGGCCGAACGAGGTCAGGCCGTAGGCGAGGCCGTAGGACATCGCCTTGACCTTCGATCGCATGGCACTGGTCACCTGATCGGTGGGCACATGGAAGATGTTGGAACCCACGAAGCGGTGGAGGTCTTCGCCTTCCTTGTAGGCCTGGATCAGGCCGGCGTCCCCCGAGAGGTGGGCCATGATGCGCATTTCGATCTGTGAGTAGTCCGCGGACAGCAGGCAGTCGTAGCCTTCGCTGACCACAAAGATGCCGCGGACGCGCCGGCCTTCCTCGCTGCGGATGGGGATGTTCTGCAGGTTGGGGTTGTTGGAGGAGATCCGGCCGGTGGCTGCCACGTTCTGCGCATACGTGGTGTGGATCCGGCCGTCTTCGGTAACGGACTTCTTGAGCGATTCCAGCATCTGGCGCAGCTTCGAGGACTCGCGGTGGGCCATGAGCTGGACCAGGAATTCGTGCCCTGTTTTCTCCAGCAGGTTCTTGAGCGACGCGGCGTCGGTGGTGTAGCCGGACTTGATCTTCTTGGTCTTCGGCAGCTGGAGTTCTTCGAAGAGTACCGTCTGCAGCTGCTTGGGCGATCCGAGATTGACCTCGTGGCCGATCGCGGCGAAGGCGAGTTCCTGGGCGTTGTCGATCACCTTCGCGAGATCCGCAAGCTGTTCGTCCATGCGCGGCATGTCGATGGCGATGCCAGCGAGTTCCATGTCGGCCAGAACCCGGCTGACGGGCAGCTCCAGGGTGGTCAGCAGGTCCGCCGCCTTGCGTTCCGTCAGTTCCGATTCGAAGAAACGGCTCAGGGCCTGGACTACCGCGGCTACCCGGACCAGCGCGTCGGCAGCGGCGGCGTCGTCGCCGTCGAACGACAGCTCAAGCTGGCCTGCCTTGGCGGTCTCGGCTGACATGCTGATGTTGAGGTGGTGCTGAGCCAGTTCGGCGAGCTCATACGTGCGGCGGTCCGGCTGGATGAGGTACCCGGAGATGGAGGTGTCATCCACTACACCTTCCAGGCCCAGGCCACGGCTGGACAGGGCTTTCAGGGCTGCCTTGTAGCCATGCATGACCTTCGGGGCTTGCCCGTCACGCAGCCACTCCGCCAGGACGTTTTCCGCTGCGGCGTCCTGGGCGGCGAGGTCGATGTAGACGGCGGCGTCGTCACGGACAATGGCCAGTGCTGCGGCGTCTTCGCCGATGCGGCCGGGCACCAGGTCAACGGCGACGGCCGACCGCTTACCGGCTCCGGCCGCCAGGAAAGCACTCAGCTCAGTAGCGCCGGAAGGGGCCACAAAAGCCGGCGTGTCGATGCTCTCCCGCTTAGCGGATTCCACGTCGTCGCTGCCGTAGAGGGCGAAGAGCCGCGTACGGATGGTCTTGAATTCAAGGTCGTCGAACAGTTGCTCCAGGGCGGCCTCGTCCGGGCGGGGTTCCGCGAGTTCGTCCAGCGTTACCGGGAGCTGAAGATCAGTGTGGAGCCTGTTCAGCCGCCGGTTGCGCTTGACGTCCTCGACGTTTTCGCGGAGGGCGTCCCCCACCTTCCCGCCGATCGCGTCGAGGTTCTCCAGAACCCCCTCCAGCCCGCCGTACAGGTTGATCCACTTGGCCGCCGTCTTGGGGCCGACGCCGGGAACGCCAGGGAGGTTGTCCGCGGTCTCCCCGACCAGGGCGGCGAGGTCCGAGTACTGGGCCGGGCTGACAAAGTACTTTTCCTGGATGGCTGTGGCATCCATCCGGGGAATGTCGCTGACGCCCTTCCTGGGGTACAGCACAAAGACGTTGTCCGTAATCAGCTGGAAGGCATCACGGTCGCCGGACACGAGAAGTACCTCGAAGCCTGCCTGTTCACCCATTGCGGCGAGGGTCGCCAGGATGTCGTCCGCTTCGTAGCCGGGCATCTTGATGGTCTTGATGCCCCACGCGCCCATGACTTTGTCGATGAGATCGATCTGGCCGCTCATCTCCCTGGGCGTCTCGTTGCGCCCGCCCTTGTACTCGCTGTACTCGGCCTTGCGGTGGGTGGTTTCGTCCGAGACATCGAAGGCCACGGCAATGTGGGTGGGCTTCTGCTCCTTGATCAGGTTGATGAGCATGGACGTGAAGCCGTGGATGGCGTTGGTGTGCTGGCCAGCGGACGTGGAGAACTTGTCAGCAGGGAGGGCAAAGAAGGCCCGGAACGCCATGGAGTGTCCGTCCAGCACCAGGAGGCGCGGCTGGTCCGTCAGGGGAATAACCGGGGCCACGGTCGCGGAAGCAGCGGGGCCGGCGGGACGCGGGACCGCAATATCCTGCAGGGTGTCGGCGTCGGACGGGAAAGGGGCCGGTTTGGTAGTTTCACTCACAGGTGCCAGCCTAGTTGCCATGATGGACAATTTCACGCCCGGCCAGCCCGCCGAAGAGGTGCGGTTCAAGGACGAACTGATCACGGCCGGCGTCCCGGAGCAGCTGCACGATTGGCTCGGCGAGTTCGGCATCGGCGCCCTGGTGGTGAAGATGGGGATCCGCTTCCTGGAAATGAGCCCCGAGCGGACGGTGGCCACCATGCCGGTGGAAGGGAATACCCAGGTGGCAGGGATCCTGCACGGCGGCGCCCATGTAGTGCTCGCGGAAACCCTCGGTTCCTTCGCGGCCGGCATGCACGCCGGCCCCGGGCGCCAGGCGCTTGGCATCGAGGTGGGCGCTACGCATCACCGGGCCATCGCGGCTGGCACCGTGACGGGAACCTGCACGGCCATCCATCTCGGCCGCACGCTCACCACCCACGAAATCGTCATGACCGATGAGCACGGCCGCAGGCTTTCGACAGCCCGGATCACCAACCTGATCCGGGACATCAACACGTAGCATCACCGGGCCGGCCACACTGGCGTCTGGCGGCGCTCAGGCCGCCTTCCGGCGTGCCGGGTACGCTATCCGGCCTATCCGGCCTCTCCGCCGAAACGGTAGCGGAGCTCCACGATCCCCCGCCCCTGGGTGCGGGACTCAACCAACTCAAGTGGCGGCGTCGGGACGTTCAGGGGAAGCAGCCGCTTCCCCTGGCCCAGCACCACGGGGATGATCGAGACGATGAGCTCGTCCAGCAGGCCGGCATCGGCGAACTGGGCCGCAAGGTCACCGCCGCCCACCACCCACACATTCCTCCCGGCGGCATCGCCCGTGAAGTCCCTGGCGAACTCCTGGACCTGCCCCCGCACGAAGGTGACGTCTGCGCCCGGGGGTGCTGTGAATTCGTGGTGGGTGAAGACCCAGCAAGGGGTTTCGGGATAGGGCCAATTGCCGGACTCGTGGTCCATCAGCCACTGGTAGGTGGTGCCGCCCATGACGATGCAGCCGACGCCGGCCATGAACGAGTCGTAGCTCTCCTTGCCGCCGTCGAAGCCGTCGAACTGGAGCAGCCAGGCAAGATCGTCATCAGCGGTGGCGATGAATCCGTCGAGGGACGATGCAACGTAGTACTGGACGCTGGGCATGGTCTAAGACTAGCCATCCCCGGCCGTGGTTCCCAGAGGCCGCAGAGGCTTGTGTGGCGTCGGTGGGTTAGCCGCTGAAGTAAGGGATGATCAGGTACAGCCCGAAGAGTACGGCGATGCCGCAGAGCCCAAAGCAGGCGTAGGCGAGGTAGGGGACCCACACGGGAGCGGTGACCTGGCGGTCTCCGGCAATGGCAGTCAGGCGGACACCCAGGGAATAGAGGACCACTACGGTTACCGCGGCCACGAGCGTGGCTCCGGCTACTGTGAGGAGTTCCAACCACTTCATTGCTGAGAATCCTTCGGATTGTTCGCCTTGGCACGTGCCCGGGCGAGGGCTTTCTTCTTCGCGAAACGGACAGCCTGTCCGGCTTCTTCGACCTCCACGGCGTTGTGGTGGCCCACTTCGGACTTGCGTGAAACCAGGAACATATAGAGCACGGCTCCGGTGCCGGCGACCGCAGCGATGACCACGCCCACAACACCTGTCTTGACGAGGAGCGCGGTGAGGGCGCCAACGATGCCGGCAGCGGGAAGGGTAAAGAGCCAGCCGAGGGCGATGCGCCCCACCATCCCCCAACGGACGGTTGTGCCCTTGCGGCCCATCCCCGAGCCGATCACTGATCCGGAGGCCACCTGGGTGGTGGAGAGGGCGAAGCCCAGATGCGACGAGGCAAGAATGGCGGAGGCGGTGCTGGACTCTGCCGCGAAGCCCTGCGCGGGCTTCACTTCGGTAAGCCCGGCGCCCATGGTCCTGATGATCCGCCAGCCGCCCGCATACGTGCCAACGGCGATGGCCAGGGCGCAAGCGCCGATGACCCACAGCTGCGGTCCGGTGCCCGGACTCTGCGTGCCGGCCGCGATCAGCACCAGGGTGATGATGCCCATGGTCTTCTGGGCGTCGTTCGTGCCGTGCGCCAGTGCCACCAGGCTTGAGGTGAAGATCTGGCCGGTCCGGAAGCCGCCGCGTTTCTGCGTGAGCTTGCTGCCGGTCTCGGGATCGTGCCGGGACGTGAGCGCGTAGGCGATGCGGGTACAGATGTAAGCGACCACGCCGGCGATGACCGGGGCGAAGACGGCCGGCAGAATGACCTTTTGCAGCAGGGTCTCGAGGTTCACGGAATTAAACCCGATGCCTGCAATGGCTGCGCCGATCAGTCCGCCGAACAGGGCGTGCGAGGAACTCGACGGCAGCCCTTTGAGCCAGGTGACCATGTTCCAGAGGATGGCACCCATGAGCCCCGCGAAGATGATGTCCGGGGTGATCTGGACGCCGTCGGCTCCCTCGCGGATGATGCCGCCTGAGACGGTCTTTGCCACTTCCGTTGACAGGAAGGCGCCCACCAGGTTCAGGACCGCCGCGAGCGCAACTGCCGTCTTCGGTTTGATGGCACCGGTGGCAATGGGTGTAGCCATCGCATTCGCCGTGTCGTGAAAGCCGTTGGTGAAGTCGAAAAATAATGCCAGCGCTATGACCAGCGCCACCATGAAGGTGATATCCACCTGTTGCCCAATCTGCAGAGTCGACGGTCAGCAGTTCCACTTTCCCCTGCCTGCCCTGCAAAGCATAGTTCACCGGCTGTTCGGCCGGTGTGACTTGCGGGTGGTTGCAGGACGGGTTTGAAACCTTATAGATCGTACGCGCCCTGAGGATCAGGTCAAACCGTGTCCTCCGCGAAAATCCGGATGGAGTCGAGCTCCACCGGTGACAGTCCGCGCCTCGGGTCAGGCGAAACCAGCAGGGCGCGGGCACCGAGCACTCCTGCCCATGCCTGGGCCCGGCCCTCGAAGGCGAGCTGGTCGTCAATCCAGATGATCCGCTCGGGACGGGTGAATTCGACGTCCGCCTGGATTGCCTCGAGCTTCCACCAGTCCGCCCCGCCTCCCGCGCCGTCCGCGGTCAGCACCGGCCACTGGCCGCCGTCGAGCCCGGTGACCGGGCAAAGGACCGCCGGTGCCAGTTCTTCCCAGCTCGTGAGCCACACGCAGCGGAGACCGGGGGTCGGTGCCAGCCGGTTCAGGGCCACCACCAGCTCCCCCGCATACGCAACCTCAAGCATCCCGGCGTAGGCGTACGTCCACGCCGAGCCCCAGGGGGTGTCGCCGGTGGCCCCGAACGGGCACACCACGCCGTCGACGTCCAGGTACAGCGACACGTTTCCCATGGCTTGGTCCTTCCGGCGCGGTCCTGGCCACGGCCTCTCCCGCCAGGCCGCCTGGCGATGCGTCTGGGCGGACGCCGGCTTTGGGCGGCCCGGGCTCGGGCCGCCCAAGGCTCTGAGGCCAACGCTACGGAACTGGCGTCCGGGCGGGCAAGGGCTTGGCACTTCGACGGTCCGCCACGCCCTTCAGGTATGGGCCGCCCAGATCCGCTATGGGCGTCCGGGCCGTCTCCCGGGAGAAGTAGGCAGCTATTCCGGCGATCACCATGCAGGCTGCGGCAAACAGGGCCACAGGAATCCAGCCGTTCCGTCCAGCGCCCAGCAACAGCCCGGCGATCATCGGGGCGAATCCTGCCACCATCAGGCCAAGCTGGTTTCCGATGGCCATGCCGGAATACCTGATGGGCGCTGCGAACTGTTCCGCGAAGAAGGCCGGCCAGATGCCGTTGAAGCATGAGTAGAAGAGGGTCATGTTGACGAAGGCGGCCAGGAAGATCAGGGTCATGTTCCCGGTGCCCAGGGCCCAGAAGTACCCGAAGATGGTCGCAGAGCAGCCAAGGGCTGCCGTGATGAGGAGCGGGCGCCTCCCCACGCGGTCCGAGAGCTGAGCCGTCACGGGCATCACGAACATCGACAGCCCAATGGAGACGGCATTCACCGTGAGGACTGAGGCCTTGTCCAGACCTACCGTGCCGGTGGCATAGGCGAGGCCGAACACCGTGAAGACTGTCTGCATGACGGACATGATGGACATGCCGATCACGCGCAGCACGTCAGGCGTCTGGAATCTGAACACATCGCGGATAGGCAGTGACTTGACCTCGTCGAACTGTTGGGCCTCTTCGAAGACGGGGGTCTCGTCCAGATGCGTGCGGACCCAGTAAGCGATGGCCAGCACTGCCACGGAGAGCCAGAAGGGGACGCGCCAGCCCCAGCTCATCAGCTGGTCCTGCGGCAGGGCTGAAATCGGGATGAATACCAGGGTGGCCAACACCATGCCGGAGGCGTAACCGGTCATGACAAAGCTGGTGAAGAAGCCGCGCCGCCCCTCCGGGGAATGCTCAAGCGTGAGCGTGGAGGCACCCGCTGACTCTGCGCCCGCGGAGAATCCCTGGAGCAGCCGGCCGGCGGTCAGCAGGATGGGCGCCCAGACACCCACCTGCTCATAGGTGGGAAGGAACCCGATGCCCAGCGACGCCAGTCCCATCATGCCGAGAGTGAACAGCAGCGTGCGTTTCCGTCCCAGCCTGTCGCCGAAGTGCCCCATGACCAGCCCGCCGATGGGCCGCGCCACATAGGCGACGCCGAAAGTGGCGAAGGAGGCCACCAGTCCGACGGCCGGGTTGCCGCTGGGGAAGAACAAGTGGCTGAACACCAGCGCTGCGGCAGAGCCGTAGATGAAGAAGTCGTAGTACTCGAGCGTGCTGCCCAGGAAGGATGCGAGGGCGGCCTTGCCAGGCGTCTTGCGCGGTGGCGCAAACTCTGCTGCGCCGGCAGGTGAATTTGTGGACATGTGAATCTCCTTGGGACGTCGTAGTCCGGGCGGACGGGGTCTTGTCGGGATGGACGGGATCTTGTCCACCCGGACGGGACCGTATCCGGATGGACGGGACTAGAGGTGGAAATCGACCGAGAGGATTTGTTCGCTGTTCGGAAAGGAGTATTTCTTCAGCGGTTCGTGCAGCGGGTGCGTGTTGTAGACGGCGACGTCGTCCACTGACGCGAAGTCGGCCACGATGGCGTAGTCGAACGACCGTTCGGTGCCCATGACGTCGGGGCCGTGGGTGAGGCACAGCAGGCCGGGGATGTTTCCATCCATGCGGTTCAGGCCGTCGATCCAGGCCTGCCGGTCGGACGCCGGGAAGTCCGGTTTGAAGCGGAACAGGACGGCGTGCCGCATCATGGCCGGGCTCCGGCGAGAGCGGCTGCCCGCTCCCCGGCCGGGTAGCTGGCACTTTGGCCGGCGGCTGTCCGTCCTGCGAGGTAGCCCATCGTCATGATGGGGCCCAGGGTCGCCCCGGCGCCCGGGTAACCGGCCGCGTAGGCATTTTCGGTGGTGTTGCCGGCGGCGAACAGCCCGGCGATCGGCTGGTTGTCGACGTCGAGCACCCGTCCCCGGCCGTCGGTGGCCACGCCGCCGTTGCTGCCGAACGCACCGTTGACTACTTCCAGGGCGTAGTAGGGACCGTTCTGCAGCGGTCCGAGGGACGGGTTGGGCCATGGGCAGTCGTCGTCACCCCAGTACTTGTCGTAGGCGCTCTCACCCCGGCCGAAATCGGGGTCCTCGCCCTTGACGGCGAACTCGTTGAACCGGTCCACGGTGGCGGTCAGCTTGCCCGCAGGCACGCCGATCCTGACTGCCAGTTCTGCCAGGGTGGGCGCCTCAATCAGGTAGTCCGGCGTGGGCATGCCTGCGCGGTGGGCCAGGACGCCGTAGCGCTCCAGGTACGTGTGGTCGAACACCACATGGGCCGGCGTGTTCAGTGTCCGGTTGTTGGGCGAATCCCACGACTGCAGGCAGCGGGCGAGGTCGTTGTAGTTCTGGGATTCGTTGGCGAAGCGCTCGCCGTTGCGGTTGACCATGATGGACCCGGGACCCTGGCGTTCGAAGCGGAGCAGGGTGCCCACCGGCTGTCCGTCCCGGGTGTCCCCCGTGATCGCCATCGGAGCCCACCATGCTTCGCGCGTGCCCCGGGTCTGGCCGCCAACGCGCTGGGACATCTTCAGCCCGTCACCGGTGTTCGACGGCGTGGAGCACATCGCGTACAGCCGGGACGCCAGCAGGGAGTCGGCCAGCTGACGGTCCCATTCAAAGCCGCCGGTGGCAAGGACCACGCCGTCGTTGGCCTGAATCTGTTCCCCGGTCTCCAGTTCAACGCCGGTCACCCGGCCGCCGCTGGTCAGAAGCCGGTGCCCCCGCGCGCCGACGGCGAGGGCCGCGCCGTCGCGGACCAGGCTGGCGAGCAGCATGGAAACAAGGGCGTGTCCCTTGGCCACGAGGCCCTCGGCCTGGCGGCGGTTGAGGTCGGCCCACGGGAACTTGGTGAAGGCACCCCAGTTTTCGTATTCCTGCATGGTGAAGGGTGCCCGGCCGTCGGAGCGCACGTGCGCGGCGAGGTCGCCGAGGGCTTCGCGGATGTTGAAGAGCTCGGGCTCCACGGTGCGTCCGCCTTCCACGGAGCCTGGCAGGTCCTGGCGGTAGTCGGGGAAGTTGTTCAGGAACAGGAACCTGAGGCCCAGTTCCTCTTCCGTGTAGCGGAGCATGGTGTCCCCATAGTCCAGGGCGGCGTCCAGGAGCTCACGGCGCCCCCGCCCCCGCGCCACTGCGGCGACGTATGTCCGGGCGGCTTCCTTGGAGTCGGTGATGCCGGCAGCCCTGGCGTGGTGGTTGTCCGCCACCCACAACATCCCGCCGGAGACGGCGGACGTTCCGCCCAGCAGGGCAGACTTTTCGAGGACAACGACGGACTTGCCGGCGTGCGCCGCGGTGGCGGCGGCAGTCAGGGCACCGGCGCCGGAGCCGACGACGACGACGTCGTAGCGGTCCGCGGGGGTTCCGTAGAGGAATTTCATGGCATGGCCTTTCAGCTGAAGCTTGGTTGTGCGGAAGGAATGGTGCGGCGCTCGCAGGCGCGGATCAGACGGCGGTGTAGCCGCCGTCGATCACAAGTTCGGAGCCGGTGGTGAACCGGGACTCGTCGGACGCCAGGTAGAGGACGCCGTAGGCGATTTCGTCCGGCTCGCCCTGCCGGGGCAGCGGGTTGGAGCCCACCAGCTGCCTGTAGTAGCGCTCGGCTCCGACGTCGGACTGCTCCGCGGAGCGCCGGCTCATCCTGGTGTTCATGGATCCGGGATGGATGGAGTTGACGCGGATTCCGTGGGCGCCGTAGGCGGCGGCATCTGATTTGCTCAGGAGCCGGACTGCCCCCTTGGTGGCATGGTAGAGCGGGACGTTGCGGCCGCCGGTGAGCCCGTGGATGGAGGAGAAGTTGATGATGCTCCCGGCCTTGTTTTCCATCATGCCGGGCACCACATGCTTGGTCATGAGCCAGACGCCCTTGACGTTCACGTTGAAGATGAGGTCGAAGTCCGGGACCGAGGCGGTGTGCGATGCTCCTGCCGGGCCGATAATGCCGGCGGCGTTGACCAGGATGTCGGGGGCGCCGAGGTCGTTGCGGATCCTGGCCACCGCGGCGGCGACGCTGTCCTCATTGGTGACGTCGACGTCGTACTCGGTGACACCGCTGTGCCTCACAGCCGGCGGCGTTCCGGCGATGTCCAGGCTGGCCACCTTTGCGCCGTGCTCTGCGAGGAGGCGGACAGTGGCGCTGCCCAGGTCTCCCCTGCCGCCGGTGACCACCGCGGTTTTTCCTGCTACCCGACTGGCGTTCATTGCATGCTCCTCCTGCCGCTCCGATGCGGCTGGTGTGATCGGGCACCGATCCTGCGGGCAGCACGAAACAGAGCCGGGTCGGCTCGTGTGTGGGGTGGGGTGGCCCCGTACGGGGTCTCTACCGGTTCTGCTCCGCAGTGTTTGGTGCGGTTCTTTTACCTCTCACCACAGACTGGCAGGGCGGATGTGAAGGGAACCACATCATTTCCGTTCATCGGTAATCCGGGACGTCCCTGCTCTGCCGCACCGTACCCGTGAGCTGTTCTCGCCGGCCGAGGGACCGGGAAATGCCGCGGGCGGCTGCCATGAGCACGGGGACGCGGGTCTGGATGTTTTCCTCGTTGCGCGGCACCACCACACTCAGGGCTGCAATCACCGTGTTGTCGGGGCCCGTGACCGGTACGGCGATGCCGCTGGATTCGGGAACGATGAATCCGGGCATGGCCGCGTACCCGCGCTGCCGGATCTCAGCCAGCTGCCGGCGGAGGGCCAGCGGGTCTGTGACGGTAGTTTCCGTGTACTTCTTAAGCGGCCGGGACAGGATCCTGTCCTGGTATTCCGGGGCGGAGTGGGCCAGCAGGACCAGGCCTGACGAGGTGCCGTGCAGCGGAAGCCGGCCGGCGATCCGGGTGATGTTGACGATCGACGAGCTGGCGCCGAGCCGCTCGATGTAGAGCACCTCGTCCGAATCGAGGATGCCGAGCGTGGTGGAGTACTGGACTACGGCCTGGACGTCCTCCATGAAGGGCAGGGCGGCCTCGCGGAGTCCGAGCATTCGCGAACTGCGGAAAACGAGTTCCCAGAGGCGCGTGCCGATCTGCACGCCGGCCGGTCCCCGCTCCAGCAGGCCCTCGGACAGCATTTCGTCCACGAGCCGGTAGGTGGTGGTGACGGGCAGTCCGGTGCGGCGGGCGAGGGCCGCGACGGTCATGCTTCGATGGATCTCGTCGAAGGCGCCGACGATCGTGACGAAGCGGCGGATGACGGATTCACCCGAGGATGAATTGGCCACGATGCCTCCTGATCACAGTGCCTCTTGGATAAAGCGCCGTCCTGCACACGGCGCCTTGAACACCGAGCCGCCCGATTCGGTCCATCTCCAGCTTATGGGGACACAGGAAGGCCGGACGCGGTTTTTKCCGCGTCCGGCCTTCCTGGACAAGCTGTTGACGTTGTCGGAACCCGAGGGCTCAGGCGGGCACCCTGACCCGGCCGGCCGGGGCCGAGGCGGCGGGAACGCCGTCGTTGTCCTGGCCGTACAGCCAGTCGTTGTACTGGAAGTCCCCGTCTTTGCGGCTCTTGAAGAGCAGGTTCCGCAGGGTCCGAGCCAGTCCCGAAACGTGCCAGGACTCGCCCCAGACACGCGCGGTGCGCTGGACGCGGGCCGTCCGGGCGGCACGCCGTGCGTTGAAGTCGCTGATGGCCTGGTCCCAGGCGGCTGGGTCCACGCCGTCGTCGGTGAACACCGTGCCGTGGCTGGCGTCCTGCAGCACAGCGGCGTCCTCGAGGGCCTGGCACGCGCCCTGGGCGAGATACTGCAGCATCGGGTGCGCGGCGTCGCCCATCAGGACCATCCGGCCCGCAACCCAGTTTTCGATCGGGTCGCGGTCGTACATGGGCCAGCGGATGCCCGTGGCCAGGTTCTTGAGCGCCTCCTGGACTGCCGGCACACAGTCCTTATAGGCGGCCTGGAGTTCGTCCACGCCGCCGTACTGCTCCTCGCCGCGCTCGAACGACGGCGACTTGAAGACGGCCACGGTGTTCAGCAGTTCGCCCTTGCGCAGCGGGTACTGCACGAGGTGGCAGTCCGGTCCGAGGTAGACGATGACGTCTTCCAGATCGGCCTTGGGGGTGTTCTCCGTGATCGGCACAGTGCCCCGGTAGGCGACGTAGGACGACGAGACGGGGCCGTCCTGCGCAATTGCGGGGCGGAGGGTGGACTTGAGGCCGTCGGCGCCGATCACAACATCGGCTTCGAAGTCGGTGCCCCCGGCGGTGTGGGCCACGCCCCGGCCGTTCACGGTCTCCACGCTTTCCACCATGACGTCGTTGACCAGCCGGACGCCGGCATCCTGGCAAGCTTCCAGGAGGACCCGGTGCAGGTCGCTGCGGTGGATCACGACGTACGGCGCGCCGTAGCGTTCCTCGAACTCGCCGCCGAGCGTCTGGCGGGTGAGCTCCTCGCCGGTGACTGCATCGCGGAAAACAAGGTGCTTGGGCTGGACGCCGATCTCCAGCGCCTTGTCCAGAAGGCCCCACCGCTTCAAAACCCGTGAGGCGTTCGGGGCCATCTGAAGGCCGGCTCCGACCTCGCCGAATTCCGGTGCACGTTCAACGAGCGTCACGTCGGCGCCGTTCTCGCGCAGCGCCAGGGCTCCGGCCAGGCCGGCCATTCCTCCGCCAATAACGAGGACATCGGTGGACGTTTTCCGGTCAGACATTGTGAGCTCCTACTGAGGTTGGGGTTTTTGAATTGATTTTGATTCCGATGGCTCCGAGCAGAACGGCGGCCACGGCGGCCGCTCCCGCGAATGCCAGGAAGTTCGAATTGACGCCCAGGCCGGCTGCGAGCAGCAGCCCACCCACCTGGGGCGCCGCGACGGCACCGATGCGGCCGACGCCGAGTGCCCAGCCCAGCGCGGTGCCGCGGAGGTGCGCCGGGTAGTGGCTGGCCACCGCCGCAATGATCAGGCACTGGGTGCCGTGCGTTCCGACGCCTGCAAGAACCAGCATCAGATAAACGACGGTGACGGGAGGCCCCGCCACCAGGACCACCAGGGCGACGACGGCGACGGCGGCCGCCGCTATCGCCGTCGGAATGGGTCCGAAGCGCGTGCCTGCCCAGGCGGTGATGACCGAGCCGGCGACAGCACCGAGGTTCAGCGCCAGGGCGAACGTCAGTGCTGAGCCAAGGTTGTAGCCCGCAAGCTGCATGAGGTTGGGCAGCCAGGTGCCCAGGCCGTACCAGGCGAAGAGCGTCACCAGGGTGGAAATGGCGAACAGCACGCTCATGCCCAGGTAAGGGGCGCGGAGCAGGAAACCAAAGCCGGCAGGTTCCGTGGCCTGGCCACCGGCACGCACCGGGGCCAGAGTCTCGGGCAGGTAGCGATATCCCAGCGGAATGACAACGAGCAGTGCCAGAACCGCGATGAGGAACATCACCGGCCAGCCAAAGGCAGGAATGAGCGGAATGCCCGCCAGCGCTGCAATGGAGCCGCCGATCGGAACACCGGACATCATCAGGGTGGCAATGGTGGACCGCCATTTTGCCGGCACCAGTTCCGCCACCAGCGCGTTGGCCGAGGGAACCAGCCCGCCGAGCCCGATGCCGGCCAGCAGCCGGAGCCCGCCGAAGACAGGGGCGCTCGGAGCGAAGGCGCACAGGATGGTGAAGGCCGAGAACACGATCGCGCATCCCAGGATCGTCCGGCGGCGCCCGAAGGTGTCAGACATCCGGCCGGCAAATATGGCGCCGATCATCATCCCCAGGAAAGCCATGGAACCGACGGTGCCGGCTGTGGCCTTCGTCAGGCCCCAGCCGGTGTTGTTGATGAGCGACGACTGCACAGTGCCGTACACGATGAGGTCGTAGCCGTCGAAGACGACCAGGAGCCAGCAAACAAGAACTGCCATGGCAGTTTGTTTGGGGAACCGGGACGAGGGCCCGGCCGCCAGGGTTGCGCCGTTGGTGGACCGCTCCGGCGCCGCAGCGGAAGGTATGTGATTCATCCCACCACTGTGGTGGCAGTCGCCATCGGGAACCTATAAAATTCTGTCGTGCAGAACTTGCCCCTCCAGAAGAAACCCACATACTCCATTGAGGCGGTGGACAACGCGCTCCAGCTGCTTCAGTTGCTGCGCGACGGCGGGAGCCTCCGTCTGAAGGATGCGGCGAAGGAGCTCGGGGTTGCGCCCTCCACTGCCCACCGGCTCTTAGCCATGCTGGTGTACCGCGGTTTTGCGGTCCAGGATGAATCCCGCCGCTACGTGCCGGGGCCCGCCATGGGGGCGGGTCCCGCGGGGGTCAGCTGGACGCGGCTTTTGAGAGACCTGGCCCGTCCCCATATGGAGCTGCTGTGCTCCCGGGTGAACGAGACGGTCAACCTGATGATCCGGGTGGGGACAAAGGTCCGGTTCCTGGACACGGTTGAAAGTACCAATGTTCTCCGCGTGGGTGACCGGCAGGGCACAGTGCTGCCGGCCAGCAAGGCGTCGGGCGGCAAGGCGATGCTCGCCGAGCTTGAGCCTGCGATGATCGACCAGCTGTTCCGCAGCCAGAACGCTGAGATCGGCGGCGACAGTATTCCGGACGCTGAGTATCCGGCCTTCCTGCGGGAACTGGAGACCGTCCGCACCAACGGCTTTGCCGCCAACTTCGAAGGGACCGAGGACGGGATCAGCGCCCTGGGCATGGCCCTCCATAACGGGAAGGGCGTAGTGGTAGGCGCCCTCAGCGTCGCCACTCCGGTGGCCAGGTTCCGCAGGCTGTTCGATGCCGGCCTGGTGGCTGTGATGCTGGAGACGCGGCGGCAGCTGGAAATAGACATCGCCGCCAATCCCGCCGAGCCGGGCTAAGCGCTCCCAGCGGGTTACCCCCTAGATAATTCTGGCAGGCAGAATATCGTGGGGATCACATCGGTAGGTCTCTACAGTCGGATGTACGCCCAAACGCTATCCGCACCCACCGAGGAGGCCCCTGTGTCCATCAGCGCCGAGAACGCAACGCAAAAATCAGTTGCCGCCGGGCAGACCGTCCCGGAGCCGACGGCCGAAGAGACCGTCCAGCTCGAGCAGCTGTACCGCGACTTCGAAAGCGGTAACCTGATCCCGCTGTGGACCGAGATCGCGGACCTGATGCCGATGGTCCCGTCCCCGAAGGCCGTGCCGCATGTCTGGCGCTGGAGCGACCTGTACCCGCTGGCCGCCCGCGCCGGGGACCTGGTCCCGGTGGGCCGGGGCGGTGAGCGCCGCGCCATTGCCCTGGCGAACCCGGGCCTGTCCGGTACGCCGTATGCCACGCCTACCCTGTGGGCGGCAATCCAGTACCTCGGCGCCCACGAGACCGCCCCGGAACACCGGCACTCCCAGAACGCGTTCCGGTTCGTCGTGGAGGGCGAAGGCGTCTGGACCGTGGTCAACGGGGATCCGGTGGCAATGCGCCGCGGGGATTTCCTGCTGACGCCGGGCTGGAACTTCCATGGCCACCACAACGACACCGACCAGCCGATGGCTTGGATCGACGGCCTGGACATCCCGTTCGTGCACTATGCGGACGCCGGGTTCTTCGAATTCGGCACCGAACGCGTCACGGACGAGGCCACCCCTGACATTTCCCGGTCCGAACGGCTCTGGGCGCACCCAGGCCTGCGGCCGCTTTCGGGCCTGGATGACACCACGAACTCCCCCATCGCCGCGTACCGCTGGGAGCACACCGACCGGGCCTTGCGCGAGCAACTGCTGCTCGAGGACGAGGGGCATCCGGCCACCGTGTCCCAGGGCCACGCCGCCATCCGGTACTCCAACCCCACCACCGGCGGGGACGTGATGCCCACCATCCGGGCCGAATTCCACCGCCTCCGCGCCGGCGCCACCACCGAGTCGCTGCGCGAGGTCGGCTCCAGTGTCTGGCAGGTCTTCGAGGGCACCGGCACCGTGGTGCTGAACGGCGAAACCAGGACCCTGGCCATGGGCGACCTGTTCGTCGTCCCGTCCTGGCAGGAATGGTCCCTCCAGGCCGAGACGGAGTTTGACCTGTTCCGCTTCAGCGACGCCCCCATCCTCGAACGCCTGAACTTCAACCGCACCTACACCGAAGGACGCAAGTAAATGAGACTCCTTACCCTCCGCCTCTCCATTGGGGATAAAACTGGAACCACGGCCGTCCGCCAGGACGGCGACACCCTCACCGAAATCGACGGCTTCGCCGACGTCGGGGAACTCCTCCGCGACTCCGCCTGGGAAGAGAAGGCAAAGGCGGCCAGCGGCGCAACGCACCCGCTCGACGGCGCCGACCTCGCCGCCGTCGTCCCTGCCCCGGGCAAGATCATCTGCGTGGGCCACAACTACCGCAACCACATCAAGGAAATGGGCCGGGATATCCCGGAGTACCCCACCCTGTTCGCGAAGTACCAGGAATCCCTGATCGGCCCCAACGATGACCTGGCCCTCCCGCAGGAGTCGGACACCGTGGACTGGGAAGCCGAGCTCGCCGTCGTGATCGGCAAGAAGGGCCGCCGGATCAGCGAAGCGGACGCCGCAGAGCACATCGCCGGCTACTCCGTGCTGAATGACATCAGCATGCGCGACTACCAGTTCCGCACCATCCAGTGGCTCCAGGGCAAGACCTGGGAGAACAGCACTCCGTTCGGTCCGGCCCTGGTGACCAAGGATGAGTTCTCCGCCGGTCCGCTGATGACCTCCGCAGTGGACGGCGAGATCCAGCAGCAGACCCCCACCGGCGACCTCGTCTTCACCCCGGAATTCCTGGTCTCCTACATCTCCACCATCATCACGCTGAACCCCGGCGACGTCATCGCCACCGGCACGCCCGGCGGGGTGGGCCACGCCCAGGACCCCAAGCGGTACCTGCAGGAAGGCCAGGTCCTCGTGACCACCATCAAGGGCCTGGGCCAGCTGAACAACCGCGTGGTCAAGGAAGCCTGATGGCCGCCCGCACCGACCAGACCACGGACCCGGAGCTGCTCGAGGGGCTGCTGCAGGCGCGTCGGGGCACGGCGTTCTTCGCCCGCAAACTCAACGAACTCTCCGACCAGGACCTCGACGGTGATTCGCTGCTGCCCGGCTGGACCCGACGCCACGTCACGGCGCACATCGGCTACAACGCGCGGGCCATCGCGCGGCTGGTCGAGTGGGCGGGCACCGGCGTGGAGACACCCATGTACGCCTCCACGTCGGTGCGGGACCACGAAATCGACTTCGGTGCCACGCTCAGCCCCATCGCGCTGCGGAACCTCTTCGACCATTCCGCCGTGCACCTGAACGTCGAGTGGCGCGACCTGCCCGAGGACGCCTGGCACCACAAGGTCAAGACCGTCCAGGGCCGGACCGTCCGCGCCGAGGAGACAGTGTGGATGCGCACCCGCGAAGTCTGGGTCCACGCCGTCGACCTGAACAACGGCGCCACCTTCACCGACATCCCCGCACCGGTACTCAGTCGGCTGCTGAAGGACATCGCCGGCGCCTGGCACACCCGCGGCACCGATACAGGGCTCCTCATCAAGGTGACGGGGACCGAGCTCACGTTCGGCGACACCGGGGCGGACGCGCCGCTGGTGATCTCGGGCACGCTCGCAGACGTGGTCCGCTGGGCCACCGGCCGCGGCATCTCCGGTGTCACCGCCGAACAGAACGGAACAGTCCTACCCGAGGTGCCGGCAGCACCGAACTGGATCTGATCTCACCTTCTTGACGTCGACCCCACCTTGCCGCGGATTGGGCCGCCAACTCCGGGGTTAGACTGTGGCCGTCAACGCTGGAGCAGATCCGACGAGAGGCACGGGGCATGGGCACGGACAACACCGACGCAGCCGAAGCACTATCGGCTGAAGATCTTGAGCTGCTGCACCGGTACTGGAATGCCGCCAACTACCTCACGGTGGCGCAAATCTACCTCCAGGAGAATCCGCTGCTCCGTGAACCGCTGGAATCCCTCCACATCAAACCGAGGCTTCTCGGGCACT
Organism: Arthrobacter sp. 10L430; assembly: GCF_056395245.1. Lineage (NCBI taxonomy): Bacteria > Bacillati > Actinomycetota > Actinomycetes > Micrococcales > Micrococcaceae > Arthrobacter > Arthrobacter sp. 10L430. The sequence goes on from NZ_JBFTJD010000020.1 coordinate 52,252, forward strand.
GGGGCACAGGACCGGGGCTGTCCCTGGTCTACGTCCACCTCAACCGGCTGATCAGCAGGACGGCCGCGAACGTCCTTTTCATCGCCGGCCCGGGACACGGCGGCCCATCGGTGGTGGCGAACGTGTATTTGGAAGGCACCTACTCCGAGATTTATCCGGACATCAGCCAGGACCTTGCCGGCCTGAGGCGGCTGGCACGGCAGTTCTCGACGCCAGGAGGGGTCGGCAGCCACGTCGGGCCCGCCACGCCGGGATCCATCCACGAAGGCGGTGAGCTGGGGTACTCGCTCATGCACGGCACCGGGGCGGTCATGGACAACCCGGACTTGATTGCCGCCTGCGTGATCGGTGACGGCGAGGCCGAGACTGGACCGCTGGCCGCTTCCTGGGTGGCTCCGTTTTTCCTCAATCCCGCCAGGGACGGCGCTGTCCTGCCGATCCTCCACCTCAATGGGCACAAGATTTCGGGGCCCACGGTGCTGGGGCGCCGCTCCGACGAGGAGGTGGAGGCGCTCCTGCGGGCGAACGGCTGGGATCCGGTCACCGTTGCGGGCGACGAGCCCGACGCCGTCCACCGGGCCATGGCGGCCGCGCTGGACGGTGCCTATGCCACCATCCGGGAAGTCCAGGCGGACGCCCGCAGCAACGGTGTCACAGCCGCGGCCCGCTGGCCCGCGATCATCCTGCGGACACCCAAGGGCTGGACGGGTCCGGAATCGGTGGATGGCAGCCCGGTGGAGGGAACCTTCCGTTCCCACCAGGTTCCGCTGTCCGGCGTCAAGGACAATCCGGAACACCTCGCGCTGCTCGAACAGTGGATGCGTTCCTACAGACCCGAAGAGCTGTTCGACGCCGAGGGGAGGCTCGTTCCTGAGCTGGCCGCGCTCGCGCCCAAAGGCAGGCTGAGGATGGGATCTGCGCCGTGGGCCAACGGCCAGCCGTCGGTGCCGCTCGTCATCCCGGATCTGGCGCAGTACGCGGTGGAGCCGGGCCGGCCCGGCTCCACCAGCAGTGAGACCACCAAACCGCTCGGGGAACTGTTCCGCGATCTCTACCGCGCCACAGAAGATATGCCCCGGTTCCGGCTCTTCTGCCCTGACGAGACCAACAGCAACCGCCTGGGCGACGTGTTCGCGGCGACCGACAGGTGCCTCCTGGTTCCGCCGAAGGCCGGGGATGCTCCGGCGGATCATGTCTCCGCTGACGGACGGGTGATGGAGGTGCTGTCTGAGCATCTCTGCCAGGGCTGGCTGGAAGGCTACGCCCTGACCGGCCGGCACGGGTTCTTCGCCAGCTATGAGGCGTTCGCCATGGTCAGCGCCTCGATGGCCGTCCAGCATGCCAAGTGGCTGCAGCATGCGCGTGACCTCGAATGGCGCTCCCCCGTTCCCAGCCTCAACATCCTGCTGACCTCAACGTGCTGGCGCAATGACCACAACGGCTTCAGCCACCAGGGCCCGGGCCTGATCGATACCGTGCTTTCACTCTCGGGCGAGGTGACGAGGATCTATCTGCCGCCGGACACCAACACGCTGCTCGTGGCCGCGGAGCACGCACTGCTGAGCACGGACTACGTCAACCTCGTCGTCGTGGACAAGCAATCCCATCCGCAGTACCTCACCCTGGCGGAAGCGCGGGCCCACGCCGCGGCCGGTGCATCGCGGTGGGACTGGGCCGGCAACGAGGAGCCGGCGACCACCGCCGATCCTGACCTTGTCCTGGCCTGCGCCGGGGACATCCCCACGGAGGAGGCGCTGGCCGCGGCCTGGCTGCTTCAGCGTCACGTGCCCCAGGCCCGGATCCGCGTGGTCAACGTCATGGACGCCATGGTGCTGCCGCCCCGGGACACCCACCCGCATGGCCTCGACGACACTGCGTTCAGCCGCCTGTTTACCGACAAGTGCGATGTCGTTGTCGCCTGGCACGGTTACGCCCGCTCGTTCCACCAGCTGCTGCATGGGCGTCCCAACCCGGAACGGTTCCACGTCCGGGGCTACAGCCAGCAGGGAACCACCACCACACCTTTCGACATGGTGGTGGTCAACAGAATGAGCCGTTACCACCTGGCGCTGGAAGCACTGCGACGGCTGCCCCGGGAGCTCCCGGGAGCGGAGGACCTGGCTGATCATTGCAACCGGCAGCTGGCAGCCCACGCCGAGTATATTCGTGAGCACTTTGAGGATCTTCCGGAGATCCGCGAGTGGGCCTGGAGCCCTCCCCGCTGAGCGCTCCCGCCTGACCGCCCCCGCCTGGCCGCCCGCGATGGTTTCAGGAGGCGGCGTCCAGCATCCCCGCGATCTTCGCTTCCAGCGCCGCCCGGGTGGCGTCCGGCAGGGCGATCAGACCGTCCAGCTCCCGCCGCGCCCGCTTATAGGCGGTCTGTCGCTCGGCGGGCGTAGCGGCCTTATCCTCAGCGATCCGCAGCAACTTCCGGGCGGTGGCCAGACGCTGGCGCTCTGGCCCGGAAAAGTTGCTGTCCTTGATTCTCCGTGCCTCCCGCTCGGCGACGTCAAAGGCGACTTCGTATCCGCGCACGGCCGCCCGGTACTCATCGAGGCGCGACCTGCTCTCCACATCCCCCGGACCGGCAGGACGCAGTCCGTCCGCTTCCCGCTTTGCCCTCAGGAACGCGACAGTCAGGGGCTCCCGGACATCCGTCATGACCGGATAGTCGATAAGCTTTCCGACATCAAGCTCATAGTCGAGCCACCTGCTGTTCACGTCATCATGTGCGGCCAGCAGTGCCGCCACTTCGGACTCGCTGGCTCGTTCTGCGGTCACTGCCTGGTTCCTGAGCCGGTAGAGCTCGATCCTGCGCTGGTGCCTGCGCTCGCTCGCTTTGGACCATGATCGGGTCCAGCCACCGACCAGCCCGCTCAGTGGAAAAACGAGCCACCAGTAGTGGGCAAGGAAATCAAGGATAGGCTGCACGCATCCATCGTTGCACCGGGCCGCCCGTACCTCAAGGGAACGGCGGGCAACCGGCCGTGGTGAAGTGATCGACTGGTGAAATGGTCGACTGGTGAGATCCTTCAGGTGCCGGTTGCGCCGCCGTAACGTTGCGCCGCTGCGCTGTTAAGAAGCAGGCGCTGCCTGCGAACCCGCGATGTTCACCAGCCACGCAACGCCGAACCTGTCGGTACACATGCCGAAGGTGTCACCCCACGGCGCCTGTTCAAGCGGCACTGTGACGGAGCCGCCGTCGACCGACAGCTTGTCCCAGTAGCCGCGCAGCTCAGCGTCGTCGTCGCCACTGAGAGAGACCGAGATGGTGTTCCCCGGCGTGTAGTCCATGGAGTTGGGCGTATCGGCGCCCATGAGGACCATACCGGTGTCCGTGGTCAGCATTCCGTGCATGATCTTGTCCGCTTCGGAGGGGTCCTGGCTGGCCTGGAAATCCCCGAACGAGCTGAGAACCAGATCTCCGCCGAAGACAGACTGGTAGAAGGTCATCGCGTCGCGGGCGTTGTCGCGGAAGCCAAGGTACGGGTTGAGCACAGTGGGCACAGGATTCTCCTTAAGGGCTGAACTGGTGAGGTGCCACGTCTGTGGCGGACCGCACTACACATGTTGCCCCAATCCGGCTGCGCTTCATAGGGCTTCGCTGGGCTCAGGGCCGGAACCGGTAGCCGATGCCCGCTTCGGTCAGCAGATGCCGCGGGTTACCGGTGTCTACCTCGAGCTTGCGCCGGAGCTGCGCGATGTACACCCGCAGGTAGTTGGCTTCCTTCTCGTAGGCAGGTCCCCAGACTGTCGCCAGGATCTGCTGCTGCGTAATGAGCTTCCCCGGGTTGCGGACAAGCAGTTCAAGGATGCTCCATTCGGTCGGAGTGAGCCGCACGGGCTGTCCGTTCCGTGTGACGAGCCGCTGCCCCAGGTCCACGGTGAACTCGGCCGTCGTCACCTTGGGTTCGGCCTCCGGCCCGGGAGCCCGTCGCCGCAGGGCGCGCAGCCGGGCCAGGAGTTCCTCAAGGCCGAACGGCTTGGTGATGTAGTCATCTGCCCCCGCGTCGAGGGCTTCCACTTTGTCGGCGGAACCGTGCCGCGCCGAGAGCACCAGGACAGGCGCGGCGCTCCAGCGGCGGAGCTCCCGGAGCACCTCAGCTCCGTCCATGTCCGGCAGACCGAGATCCAGGACCACGAGGGCCGGCGGGTGCTGTGACGCCGCCAGCAAGGCCGACCTGCCGTCGGCAGCAGTGTCCACGCTGTACCCGTGGGCTTGCAGGGTTATCCGAAGGGCCTTCAGCAGATGCTGGTCATCGTCCACCACCAGTACTCCGGTCACAGGGCCGCCTCCCTGGGGTAGTCCGCGCCGCTGCCGGCCGCCGAATCCGGGAACCCGGCCCCGCCGGTCCCGCCCACGGGGCCGGCAGACAGGGGAAGCCGGAGAACCATGGTCAGGCCCCCGCCGGGGGTTTCGGTGGCAGAAAGTTCGCCTCCCATCGCGGTAACGAATCCCTTGGCAACGGCGAGGCCAAGGCCCACGCCGGTGGTCTGCGGCACGTCATCCAGCCGCTGGAACGGCCTGAACATATCCACCACATTCCGGGCAGGCACGCCGCTTCCGTGATCGATGATTCGGAGCTCGCCCGCGGGACGTCCTTCAAGGTCGGACAGGCTCAGGCCTCCTGGCACCCCGCTGACAACGACGTCCGAACCGGGCGCGTACTTGACTGCGTTCTCGGCAATGTTGGCGATGACGCGTTCCAGCAATCCCGGATCAGCATCAACAGCCGGCATGTTGGCCGCAAGTTCCACCCGCACTGCGCCGTCGGGAAGTCCCCGGAGGGCCGGAGGAACCACTTCGGACCACCGGACGGGCCTGAGCAGCGGCCGTACCGAGTCGGCCGTGATCCTTGACATGTCCAGGAGGTTTCCCACCAGGACATCGAGCCGGTCCGTGCATTCATCGATGGTTTCCAACAGTTCCTTTTCCTCCCCCGGGCTGTACGTCACTGCCGTTTGGAGGAGGCCGCCCACCGCGAGCTTAATCCCGGCCAGCGGCGTCCGGAGGTCATGGGACACAGCCCGCAGAATCGCTGTGCGCATGGTGTTCCCTTCGGCCAGCCGCACAACCTCGAGGCGGCTGGCTGCCAGTTGCTGGCGTTCAAGCTGGGCCATCACGTGGACCGCGAACGCACCCAGCAGCCGGCTTTCGGCGGCCGGCACGGTCCGGCCGAACAGCACGAGCCAGGTTCCGCCGTCGAGCTTTTCCACCGTGTTGCCGGCGAAATCGGCGCCGCCGCGCTCCCGTTCCGTCAACTCGCCGGCGCTCGCGAGCAGCCGCAGCTTGTCACCCCCGGCGTCCCCCGGCGGCGGGGCGTGGCCGGCGGCGTCCGGGACTCCTGTGGCACCGGTTGCTCCACCGTCGACGGCGAACACTCCGGCACCTCTGGCACCAAACACATCCAGTGCCTGCGTCAGCAGGCCGTTGACGGTGTCCTCCGAACGGGAGGCGCCAAGGGCGAGATCGCCGAGCGTTGTCGCCTCTGCACGGGCCCGCGCAGCCTCCTTGGAGCGCCGGGCCGACCTGTCCACCACGCCTGCCACCGCCACGGATACTCCGACGAACACGCCCAGGGACAGCAGGTCCTGGGGGTCGCTGATGGCGAGGTCGCCCAGCGGCGGCGTGGAGAAATAATTGACCAGCAGGCTGCTCCAGAGCGCTCCGGCGACGGCGGGCCACAGCCCGCCGACCAGCGCGACCGCCACGGCGCCCGCCAGCTGAAGCAGCGCGGCGGTAGCCACACTGTGGTCAGCCATGGCGAGCAGCGACTGCACAACAACCGGAACAGTGGCCGCCAGCCCAAATCCGATGCCGACCCGCACGCGGCCGAGCTCCCATTGCCGTGCACGGTTGCCGGGACGTCCAGCGAGGGGGCGGGAAACGACCTGGACGTCGATGTCGCCGGCGCCACGCACCACCCGCGTATCCACGCTGGCACCCCGCAGGAACCCTGCCATCCGCCGGCGGCGCGACTGCCCGATGACCACCCGGGTGGCGCCGGCGTTGGCGGCGAAATCGAGGAGGGCCCGGGCGGGGTCGGATGCGGCGACCGTGTGGTAGCTGCCACCGAGCTCAATCGCCATCCGGCGCTGGGATTCAAGGGCCCGGGGCGACTCGCCCGTGACGTCGTCGGAAGAGCGGATGTGCACAGCAAGCAGCTCTCCGCCCTGTGCTCCGTCGAGGATCCTGGCGGCGCGGCGGATCAGGGTCTCCCCCTCATCGCTGCCGGCCAGGCCAATGACAATCCGTTCCCGTGCCATGCCGCCATTCTTTCACTTGGCCGGCGTCGTTGAAGCGCCCGTGCGGGCGGGATCAATAGGCGTGCGCCAGCGGCTGTTTCCTGGGCGCAGATGGGATGAGTGCGTGAACCTCGTGCGGGCCGTAGGCTCTTGGCATGGCGAGATACTTTGATGTTCACCCCGAGGACCCACAGCCGCGCGCAATTTCCCAGATCGTGGATCTCCTTCATTCGGGCGGCCTGATCGCCTATCCCACAGACTCGTGCTACGCCCTCGGGGCGCAGCTGGGCAACAAAGAGGCGCTGGACAGGATCCGCACCATCCGCCAGCTCGACAGCAAGCACCACTTCACGCTGGTCTGCCGGGACTTCGCACAGCTGGGTCAGTTCGTGAACATCGGCAATGACGTGTTCCGCAGCATCAAATCTGTCACGCCGGGCAGCTACACCTTTATCCTGCCCGCCACGAAGGAGGTGCCCCGCAGGTTGCTGCACCCGAAGAAAAAGACCGTGGGCGTGCGCATTCCGGACCACAACTTTGTGCAGGCCCTCCTGGCCGAGCTGGGGGAACCGCTGCTGTCCAGCACGCTGCTGCTGCCGGACGAGGAGGATCCGCTGACGCAGGGCTGGGAAATCAAGGAGCGGCTCGATCACGTGGTGGACGCCGTGGTCGACTCCGGCGACTGCGGCGCGGAGCCGACCACCGTCGTCGACTTCTCGAGCGGCGTGGCCGAGGTGGTGCGCCGGGGAACCGGCGATCCCTCGCGCTTCGAGTAGGACACCCGATCGCCTGACCGCGCGGACGGTGCGCGCCGGCGCCCGCTGCCGCCCATGCGGCTTGTGGGCTTACTCCGGCTTCTTGGCCCGGCTCGGCTGGACGCGCGGCGGCTCGCCGGGCATCTTCGGGTAGTCCGGCGGAAAGGGCAGCTCGCCCAGTCCGTTCTTAAGGTCCCGATCCCACCACGCCAGCAGGTCGTCGAGGGTCCCGGGCTTCGCGTTCATGTCCGCCCAGGGATCCCCCACGGTTTTCAGCCGTTCCGGCACCGTGAGGATAGTGAAGTCCTTGGGATTGACGCTCTCCAGTTCGTCCCAGGTGATCGGACAGGAAACAGGGGCGTGCGGGAGCGCGCGGGGACTGTACGCCCCGGCGATGGTGCGGTCGCGGTTGGCCTGGTTGAAGTCCAGGAAGACCCGTTCGCCGCGCTCTTCCTTCCACCAGTTCGTGGTGACCTTCTCCGGCATCCGCCGCTCGAGCTCCCTTGCCGCAGCAATGACGGCGTGGCGCACGTCCTGGAATTCGCGAGTCGGCTCGATGGGGGCATAGACATGCAGGCCGCGGTTGCCCGACGTCTTGATGAAGGCGGTCAGGCCCACCTCCGACAGCACGTCCCTCAGCGCCAGGGCGGCGGGGACGGCATCGTCAAAGTCGGTGCCGGGCTGGGGGTCAAGGTCGATGCGCAGCTGGTCCGGGTTGTCCGAGTTTTCCGCACGGGACGGCCACGGGTGGAAGACGACGGTGTTCATCTGCACCGCCCACACCGCGGCCGCGGGTTCGTCCAGTACCAGCTGGGGATGCGAGCGCGCGCTCGGATAGATCACCTTGACGGACCGGATGAAGTCCGGGGTCCCCTTGGGAGGATTCTTGGAGAAGAACTGCTCGCCGTCGACGTTCTCCGAAAACCGCTGGAGTGACACCGGCCGGTCACCGTTTGCCGCGATGAAGGCCTCCCCGACGTCCACGATGTAGCGGGCGAGGTCGAGTTTCGTCAGTCCCAACTCCGGCCACAGGACTCTGCTGGGACTCGAGATCCGCATGTCCCGGGACCCGTTCGGTCCGTCAACGGTAAGGATGGTCTGTTCGCTGGCCATGGGGACAACCTACCCCGCGTGACCCGCGGCGTCAGCACCTTGGCGGGCCCAGGGAAGAAACACGTGCCTCCTCTCTGGGCAGCCGCGGGCGCATCTGTAAGGATGTGAACTGATTGGGGCGCCGTCGGGGCCGGGAATAGTCGAAGGGGACCTCTCTATGGTTGAATCCGCGAGTCTGGACCAGATATCGGGCCGGCATATGCTGAGCGTCGTCGCCGGGCAAGCCGGAATCCGGCCCGGCGACCCGGACTGGGCGGACTTCGAGCGGCGCTTCGACCGCCATTTCCCAGATCTGTCCAGGCTGTTCCACTCGCTCTACGGCTCACGGCCGGACTTTCAGGACCAGCTGACTTCCCTGGTCATCGAGACTGCCCGCTCATGGAAGGCAAGGCCGGCAGACCTGAAGGTCCTCGACACCGAGCGGGAGGGCAGCAGCGACTGGTTCCAGTCCAACCGCATGCTTGGCGGCGTCTGCTATGTGGACCGGTACGCCGCCGACCTGGACGGCGTCCGCGCACGGATCCCCTATTTCAAGGAACTCGGCCTGACATACCTGCACCTGATGCCGCTGTTCCTGGCGCCCGAACCGCTGTCCGACGGCGGATACGCCGTGTCCAGCTACCGGGAGGTCAACCCCAGGCTCGGCACCATGGACCAGCTGCGCGACCTGGCCGCCCATCTCCGCGCGAACGGCATCAGCCTGGTGGTCGACTTCATTTTCAACCACACCTCCAATGAGCACGAATGGGCCCGCAAGGCAGCCCAAGGCGATCCGCGCTACAGCGGCTACTACTGGATGTTCCCCGAACGGACCATGCCTGACGCCTTCGAGCAGCACGTGCGGGAGATCTTCCCGGAAGACCATCAAGGCTCTTTCGTGCAGCTGCCTGACGGCCGGTGGGTGTGGGCGACGTTCCACAGCTTCCAGTGGGATCTGAACTACTCCAACCCGGAAGTCTTCCGGGCCATGGCCGCGGAGATGCTCTTTCTGGCCAATCAGGGCGTGGATATCCTGCGGATGGATGCCGTGGCGTTCGTCTGGAAGCAGCTCGGAACTCCGTGCGAGAACCTGCCGGAGGCCCACACGCTGTTGCAGGCCTTCAACGCCGTCTGCCGGATCGCCGCCCCGTCACTGCTCTTCAAGTCCGAGGCCATCGTGCACCCGGACGAGGTGGCGCTGTACATCGATGCGGCCGAGTGCCAGCTCTCCTATAACCCACTGCAAATGGCGCTCATCTGGGAGGCGCTGGCCACCCGCGACGTTTCCCTGTTGGCGCAGGCGCTGGAGCGCCGGCACAACATGCCGCCCGGAACCTCCTGGGTTAATTACGTCCGCAGCCACGACGATATCGGCTGGACGTTTGCCGATGAGGATGCGGCCGAGCTGGGCATCAACGGCTTCGACCACCGACGCTTCCTGAATTCGTTCTACGTCAACCGATTCCCGGGCAGCTTCGCCCGGGGTGTGCCCTTCCAGGACAACCCGCGCACGGGTGACTGCCGCATCTCCGGGACCACGGCCTCCCTGTGCGGGCTGGAGGACGGTTCGGCCGAAGCGATCCGCAGGATCCTGCTCGCCCATTCGGTCGCGTTCAGCACCGGCGGCATCCCCCTGCTGTATCTCGGTGACGAGGTGGGCCAACTCAATGACGACCAGTATGCGCTCGAGGACGGCCACGAAGCGGATAGCCGCTGGGTGCACCGGCCGCAGTTTCCCGCCGAGCGCTACGCGCACCGCACCGAACCGTCCACTCCCGAAGGTGCCATCTTTGCCGGGCTGCGGCGGATGATAGCCGTCCGCGGCAGCGCCCCTGAATTGGCAGGGACCCGTCTCATTCCCTTCGCCACCAACAACCCGGGGGTGCTGGGCTACCAGCGGCCGGGCGAAGGGACGCGGATCCTTGCCCTGGCCAACTTCAGTGACCAGCCGCAGGTGATTTCGGCGGAAACCCTGTTCGGCTTTGAGGCTGAGGCAGTGGACGTCCTTGCGGACGCTCCTGTCCGCATCGATCAGGGATTTGTACTTCGCCCGCAGGATTACGTCTGGCTCAGGGTGGTGCCGGCCGGCTGAGCAGGCGTGTTTCGGCGGCGATCCGGCATGATGGACTCATGCCTGTTGCTGAATCCCCCCTCACCCTCACTGTGGGCGACGTCCAGGTTTCCGGCGTTTATGCCCGGCCCGAGAACCCCTTCTCAACGCTTGTGGTGGCCCACGGTGCTGGGGCGGGCATGGAACATCCGTTCCTGCAGGGCTTCACGCGCGCCCTGAACGACGACGGCGTCGCCACCTTGCGCTTCAACTTCCCCTACCGTGAGGCAGGCAGGAAGTTCCCCGACCGTCCGCCGGTGGCCATCGCCGCATGGCGGGCGGCCATGGATGCGGCCAGGGCGGCCGCATCCAACGGGGGGCCGGTGTGGGCGGCGGGCAAGTCCTTCGGCGGCCGCATGGCCTCGATGGCTGTGGCCGACGGGATGCGGGCCACGGGGCTCGTGTATCTCGGTTACCCGCTGCATCCGCCGGGCAAACCGGAGAAACTGCGCGATGAGCACCTCTACGGCCTGGAACTGCCCATGCTGTTCCTGCAGGGCACGCGGGACACCTTCGCGACGGCCGAGCTACTCGAGGGTGTGGTTGCCCGCATCGGCCAGGCCGCGATCCTGGAATGGTGCGAGGGCGGCGACCACTCCTTCGCTGTGGCCGGCAAGAAGCGCAGCGCAGAAGACGTCGGCGCCTCGCTGGCTTCCACTGTCGCGGCCTTCATGCGCGCCAACGGCTGACCCGGGCATCACGCGTTCGGGGCGGCCGACGTCGCGCTCGCCGGCACCGGCTCGTGCCGCAGGTAGCTGCGCCGGAAGCGGCCGGTTCCTGCTGTGATCGCGCGCAACTGGACGGCGTAACGCAGCAGCTCGCCGTCCGGCACCTCTGCGGTGACTTCCGTGCGTTCCCCGCCTGCCGACGTCGTTCCTGTCAGCCGCCCGCGGCGGGAGGACAGATCACTCATCACCGGCCCGACGAACTCGTCGGGGGTACTGATGGTCACCGACGAGACAGGCTCGAGCAGCTGGATCCGTCCTGCGGCGGCGGCCTCACGCAGCGCCAGCGCGCCGGCGGACTGGAACGCAGCATCCGACGAGTCCACACTGTGTGCCTTGCCCCCGATGAGCGTCACCCTGATGTCGACCACCGGGAAACCGGCCGACACGCCTCGCTGCATCTGGGCACGGACGCCCTTCTCAACGGACGGTATATATTGCCCGGGAACCACCCCGCCCACGGTCTTGTCGACAAACTCAAACCCTGCGCCGCGCTCAAGGGGCTCCACTTCGATGTCGCAAATCGCGTACTGCCCATGACCGCCGGATTGCTTGACATGGCGTCCATGGCCGGCCGCGCGTGCGACGAACGTTTCGCGCAGGGGCGTCACCACCGGGACGGTCTGCAATTTCACGCCCTGGTCGCGCAGCCGGTCAAGCACCACCTCGCCGTGGGCTTCCCCCATGCACCACAGGATCAGCTGGTGGGTCTCGGAATTGCGTTCCACCCTCAGGGTCGGATCGCCGGCGGCAACCTTCCCGAGGCTCTTGGCGAGAGCGTCTTCGTCACTGCGCGTGGCCGCTTCAACGGCGACAGGCATCAGCGGCTCAGGCATGTTCCACGACTTCACCAGCAGCGGATGGTCCTTGGCTGAGACGGTGTCGCCCGTCTCGGCGTTCGCCAACTTTGCGATGGCGCAGATATCTCCGGCCACGCAGTAGGGCACGGGCTTCAGGCTGGCTCCGGCCGGCGAGTACAGGTGCGTGAGGCGTTCGTCGCTGTCATGGTCCTCGTGGCCCCGCTCTGACAACCCGCGTCCCCCGACGTGCACCGCCGAGTCCTCCCGCAGCGTGCCGGAGAACACGCGCACCAGGCAGACCCGCCCCAGGAAGGGGTCGATGGTGGTGCGCACCACCTCGCCGGCCAGCGGCCCGGCAGGATCACACGCCAGCGGCCCGGCGGGAATGCCGGCGAGATCCGTCACCGCGGGCAGGTCACGCTCTGCCGGCGACGGGAACGCACGGGTCAGCGTCTCCAGGAGTTCCGTTATGCCCAGTCCCGTCTCCGCCGACGTGGCGAGTACGGGAAAGAAGGACCCCCGGGCAACGGCGGTCTCGAGGTCGCCCACCAGGACGTCGACGTCGATCTGCTCGCCGCCGAGATAGCGGTCCATCAGCGACTCGTCCTCGCTCTCCGAGATGATCCCCTCTATCAGCGCGCCGCGGGCGGTCTCCGACGCGGCCAGCTCCTCAGCGGTGGCGTCCCTCACGGCCGGGACCGGTTCGCCGGCGGTGTACTCCGAAACGGTGCCGGAGAGCATTCCCAGCAGTCCGGTGCCCGTGGTCCCTGTGCCCAGGGGAAGGTACGCCGGGACCACCGAGTCGCCGAAGGCACGCTGGCAGGCGGCGACGGTCGCTTCGAAATTTGCCCGCGGATGGTCTAGCCGGCTGATGACCACTGCCCGCGGCATTCCGACCTGGTCGCACTCGGCCCACAGCGCCGTGGTCGCCGCATCGATTCCGTCCGAGGCCGACACCACGAAGAGCGCAGCATCGGCGGCGCGCAGTCCGGCTCGCAGCTCCCCGGTGAAATCGCCGTAGCCGGGCGTGTCGAGCAGGTTCACCTTGACGCCGTCGAACACCAGTGGCGCCACTGAGAGCACAACCGAGCGCTGCTGGTGGATTTCAGAGGGCTCCGCATCGCTGACCGTGTTGCCGTCCTCGATCGAGCCCATCCGGGATATGACGCCGGTGGCTGCCAGCAGGGACTCGACGAGCATGGTCTTTCCAGCGCCCGAGTGGCCCACGAGTGCCACGTTGCGGACCTTCTCCGGCGCACCGGCCGGCGCCCCCGCCGACGCATCGGCACGCCGGAGATCCGAACTGCCGCGGCCGGGGCTCTTGCCCCGGCCATTTGTGCCTTTCACCGACATGACCGTCTCCTGGCGTCGTAGTCGTCGGTCCGCAGCCGACCCTTGTTAGAGATTCGACACCCTGGGACGGCGTTTGAGCAAGAGGGCGGAGAGCGTGCGGCCCGGGACGCGAGCAGCGAGATATTGCCGGCCGGCGAGGAGGATCTCCGGTCAGCCCTGCCGGCTTCCGCCGGCGTCAGGAAGCGACGTCGTCGTGCCACCATCCTTCCCAGGCGGTGGACGTCAGTTGGCCGCGGGGGAAATCACTGCTGGCCTTGCCGCCACCGGAAGAGGAATCGTCGTCGTTCCGGCGGGAATCGAGAAAGAGCGTCAGGCTGCTCCAAAGCAACATAGTTGTGTCCTTTCATACGTCGCTGAGACCACGGTGTCCCAACACGCATCAGCGTAGCTGCGCAATGTTTCGTGGCTACGACACCACGTTTCCGGGTTGTATCCGGAATCTATCGGGGCGTTATCCGCCGATGTACGACATCTCAATCTTGTGGGCCGCCACAGTAGCTTCGGGGGTGACAGTGCCTTCGCGAGTGACAGTGCCTTCGGGGGTGTCCGCGCTGCGCAGCGCCGAGTAACGGTCCGCACGGCCGCCCCACAGCGCCGACAGCGCCCCGGACAGCTCGGCGTCGGAGGCTCCTGCGCGCAGGAGTGCCCGCAGGTCGGTGCCGGCGGTGGCAAACAGGCAGGTGAACAGCTTGCCGTCGGCGGAGAGCCGGGCACGCGTACAGCCGCGGCAAAAGGCCTGCGTCACACTGGAGATGACGCCGATCTCGCCGCTGCCGTCCCGGTAACGCCACCGCTCCGACGTCTCACCTGGATAGTTCGGCGCCGCGGGGTCCAGCGGGAAGACCGCGCCGATGCGGGCCAGGACCTCGGCGGAGGGCACCACCTCATCCATTTTCCAGCCGTTGGAGGCGCCCACGTCCATGTACTCAATGAACCGCAGGATGAGCCCGGTCCCCTTGAAATGGCTGGCCATCGCAACGATGTCCTGGTCATTCTTCCCCCGCTTCACTACCATGTTGATTTTCACCGGGCCAAGTCCTGCCGCCTGTGCGACTTCCACCGCGTGCAGGACCTTCGCCACGGGATAGCCGACGTCGTTCATGGACTGGAACGTCTCCTCCCGGACGGAGTCCAGGGACACCGTCACCCGTTTCAAGCCGGCGTCCTTGAGGATCTGCGCCTTCTGGGCCAGAACCGTGCCGTTGGTCGTCATGGCCAGGTCCGGCACCCGCCCGTCGGGCGTGCGCAACCGGGCCAGCATCCGGACCAGCCCTTCAATGTCCTTCCGCAACAGGGGCTCCCCGCCGGTCAACCGGATCTTCACCACCCCGTGTGCGACGGCGATCGACGCCAGCCGGGTGATTTCCTCAAACGTCAGCAGCTGCTCCCTGGGCATAAAAACATAATCCCTGCCGAAAATTTCCCTGGGCATGCAGTAGACGCAACGGAAATTGCACCGGTCCGTGACGGAGATCCGCAGGTCCCGCAGGGGCCGGTGGAAGGTGTCCGTGATGGAATTGGCGTCCATTCAGCGCCCTTTCAAAGCGGCGGAAGCCACCGCCTGTGTATCCCAGCGTATGCCCGGCCCGGGGTCCCCACAATGGCCGTTCCGGCGAACGTCCCGGCGAATCCCCCGGGCCGGCTTGCCCCGCCGCGGGCCGCCGTCAGCTCCTGCCTTTGGTCCTTGCCGTCGCCGGCGCTGTCCACGGGTCCTCCGGCCAGGGATGCTTCGGATAGCGGCCCCGCATCTCCGACCGGACCTGGGCGTAGGGCCCGGACCAGAAGGAGGCCAGGTCATCCGTCACAGCCAACGGGCGCCTGGCCGGCGACAGCAGGTGAAACAGCACCGGAACCCTCCCGCCGGCCAGCCGCGGCGTCTGATCCCAGCCGAAGCATTCCTGGAGCTTGACCGCCACCACCGGCCGGCCGCCGTCGTCGCCCACCTCCGGGTAGTCGATTTTCACCCGCGAACCGCTGGGCACTTCGAGCGTCTCAGGCGCCAGTTCGGCCAGCCTGGCAGCGTCGGGCCAGGGCAGCAGGCGCCGCAGCGGATCGGCCAGGTCGATCCGGTTCGTCGAGGCTCCGCCGGCCAGGGCCTCCAGCTCGGGCCGGAGCCAGGTGTCCAGCCCGGCCAGCAAAGCCTGCTCGGAGACGTCCGGCCAGGGGGCGCCCAGTTCCCGGTGCAGCAGGGCGAGGCGTCGGCGCAGGGTGTCAGCCGCCGTCGACCATCCGATGGTGCCGAGGCCCTCCTGCCCCAGGGCGCGGGCAACCGCGGTGCGCCCCTCCTCCGCTGACGGCCGCACCGGCGTGGAGGAAAGCACGATCGCACCCAGCCGGCGTTCCCGCCGGGCAGTGACCTTGCCCTGGCTGAACTGTGCCTCCACGTTTTCGCTGAGGAGGTGCAGGGCGGCGGCCTCGGCGGTGTCGGCCGTGAGCGGCGCCGCGGAGCGGATGACGGCGCCGGTCCCCGCCGCGTCGCGCCCGTCAGCGCGGGACACCTCGGCGACGGCCAGCCACTCATGCCCGGTCAGGGGGCTGCCGGCCGGCAGCCCAGCCCTCGTCCCGGACGTCAGCAGGTAGCGCTCCGGCCCCGTGCCGGGGACGCGGCGCGCCACACGGTCCGGGAACGCGAGGGCGACGACGAAACCGACGGCCTCCGCAGCGGTTGCGGGTGCGGGCAGTGATGGGGGCACGACGCCGGCCGTCTCCTGGCGTGCGATTGCCTCCATCCGCCGGACGTCCTCAGCCCACCGCCGCGCCGCCGCGTCGCTGCCGGTCCGCAGCATGGCCAGGAGGCGGTGGAGGTCCGCGCCTGGGGCACGCTGCTCCCCGGAAACGACGGCGACGGCCTCCGCCGCCGTACGGTGGCCCACGGCGGCGGCGCCGTCGAGCAGGGCACGTGCCAGCCGAGGGTCGGCGGGGATCCCGGCCAGGATCTTGCCCAGCCCGGTGGCGTGGCCGTCCTGTTCCACTGCGCCGAGTTCCCGCAGCACCTCGACGGCCTCGTCCATGGCAGCCCGGGGCGGGGCGTCCGGCAGGGCCAGCCCGCGGCCGCCGGGGGAACCCCAGCACGCCAGGATCAGGGCGGCACCCGTCAGGTCCGCCGCAGCGATCTCCGGGGTGCGGTGGGCCGGCGCGGCGCCGTAGGTCTTCTGGTCGTAGCACCGGACCACCCGCCCGGGTCCCTGGCGGGCCGCCCGCCCGGCGCGCTGGTCTGCGGATGCGCGGGAACAGGACACGGTCACCAGTCCTGACATGCCGCGGTTGGAGTCACGCCGGGGTTCGCGGGACAGTCCGGCATCAATGGCCAGCCGGACTCCCGGAACGGTAAGGGAAGATTCGGCGAGCGCCGTGGAGACAATGATCCGCGGAGGGCCACCCGGTTCCCGTCCGGAGACGGCGCGGTCCTGCTCGGCCGCACTGGCCCGGCCGTGAAGTTCCAGCACCTCAGCGGCCACCCTGCCGCGCAGCCGGGCAGCAACGTAGGACACCTCCCATGCACCGGGGAGGAACACCAGGGCGTCAGTGCCCGGGTCGGCTGCGAGCGCTTCGGCATGCGACGCCGCGGATATGTCCGCCACGTGGTCCAGGAAGGCGCGCGCCACTCCCCTCGTGTCCAACCGCGGCACAGCCGCGGGTGCCCAGTCCACGCTGAGGGGGTACAGCGCGGACGGACAGTCGACGACGGGAGCCGGGCCGCCGCCGTCGGGCTCCCCCGTCGGGGAGGCGCCGACCTGTGCGGAACCGCCTGCCGGGGACCCGATCAGGGCGGCGAACCGCGGCGCGTCCAGGGTGGCGGACATGGCCACCAGCGGAAGGTCGCCGCGCAGCTGGCGGACCTCGCTGAGCATGCCGAGCAGGAGGTCGGTTTCCAGGCCGCGTTCATGGACCTCATCGAGGATCACGGCGTCCGTTCCCTCCAGCCCCGGGTCTGTGAGCAGGCGCCGCAACAGGATTCCCGGGGTGACAAACTCGATCAGGGTCCCGGGTCCCGTCTGGCGCTCGCCGCGGACGGTGTAGCCGACCCGGTCGCCGAGCCGGCTGCCGTCCAGGGCGGCAAGGCGCCGTGCCGCCGAGCGTGCCGCGACGCGCCGTGGCTGGGTGACGACGACACGCGGGACCTTCGCACCAGCAATCCCGTTCGCCCGCGAGGGACGGCCGGCCGCGAGGTTGGCCAGCAGCGGCGGAACCAGCGTGGTTTTGCCTGTGCCGGGCGGCGCCTGAACCACCGCGGTTCCTGCTGCACCTCCCGCACGCAGGGCACCGGCCAACTCCCCGAGCGAGTCCGCAAAGGCCAGACCGGCCCCGATGGAGCCCAGGTCGAAGACCCCGTGGGCGAGCGCAGGATCCAAGGGGAAGGGCGGAGAAGTCATCCGTCCATTGTGCCCACAAACCCTGCCCTCGGCGCTGTTCCGGATACCGCTACGTATTGCGTCCAATCCGGTCCCGCAGGTGGGATTCGATTGCGGTGACGGCGGAGGAGGCGCCTCCCGCGTTACGGACGGTCGAGCTCATTGCCGCCACATTCCGGCGGATCTCGCTGCTGGCGCTGACCTCTGACACCGCGCTGAGAAGCGTCGCCGGAGCGAGGTCCTCGGCTGCCAGCCGCCGGCCCAGGCCAAGTTCCTCAAGCCTGCGGGCTGTGGCTTCCTGCTCAGGCTGTTGCGGGACGGCCACCATGGGGACGCCGAAATAGAGTGCTTCCATGGTCGAATTCATTCCCGCGTGGGTGAGGAAAACATCCGCCTGGCGCAGGACCAGGAGCTGCGGAAAGAACGGCCGTAGCCGGACGTTGGGGGGAACCGTTCCCAGCGAGGCGGGGTCAGTCTGCTCTCCGATGGCCATCGACACATCCCAGTCGGTGTGGCCGAAGGCGTCCAGACACGACCGGAAGAAGTCGGGCCGCCGGTTCAAGGGGGTGGTTCCCAACGAAATGAACAACACGGGATTCGTTCCGTCGCGGGACCATTCACCCTCCGCATCGCGTCCGCTCACGCTGGGGCCCACGAACGTGAACCGTTCATCAAATGTCTCCGCCATGGGCTGGAACTCGCGGGGGATGAAAACGATGTTGAACGGCGCCGGCGGGCCGTCGAACATGCGGGGAGTTGAGACTCCCTGTTCCGCGGCGAATTCCGCCATAGCGCGGCCCATCGCCTTCCAGACTTCTGCCATCTCGGGAGACGGTGCGGCAGGCATCAGAGTCCTGAAGGAGAAATGCTCATTCGTGGCGTATGTGGGCATCATGGCGACGGCCGGTACGCCTAGTTTTTCAGCCGCCATGACGCCGCTGATCGTCATGGCGTCAAAGCAGACTGCGTCAGGCTTGTCCTCCCTCAACTCGCTCACCAGCACCGGAAAGCTGGTCCGCACGTCCTCGAAAACCCGCTTCATCATCGGGAGCATGAGCTGCATACGGTCCGGCTGTCCCGGACCGGGAACCGGCAGCGACCCGAACCAGTCTTCCCCCGAGGCACGGAAAGTCGCCCCCGCTTCCGTGATCTGCCGGCCGAAGCTGGCAGAGGTGAAATACGTGACGCGGTGCCCGCGGGCCACCAGCTCAGAAACGATGGGAAGGGTCGGCTTTACGTGTCCGGCTGCCGGAATAGATATGAACGACAAATGCATGACAGTCATTCCTCACTTCGCCCTGCGCGGACGAAGTGGGGCTACAGCCGCTGGAACAAATTGAGGAAGTTGCCCTCGCTGTCTAGGAACCAGGCAGCTTTGCCCGCAGTGGTGGTGGCGATGCCGTTCTCGGTCTTCAGTCCCGGGAAATCGTAGTCCTCGAAGGTAACCCCGCGGGCGCGCAGATCGTCAACGTCCTTCTCGATGTTGTCGCTGCCCCACCCCATTTGCGTGTTCTTCGCGGTGCCCGCGTTGTCAGTCATATATAGCAGGAAGGACGTTCCGTTCCCGCAGCGGTAGATCAGGTTCTCATCGTCAAGCACTTCCGAGGGCTCGAGTCCAAGCACATCCCGGTAAAAACCTTGCGCCCTGGCAAGGTCCTTCGCGGGAAGGACAGCGATGATGTCACGTTCCTTGAGCATGATGAATTCTCCTTTTTACACAGGTCCCCGGGGAGCAGTCCGCGCTGCCCGGGAAGCGCGGCGACATGCGGACGCGCGCCAAGAAAGGTCCTGATGCGCACCATGCTAGGCCTCGGGCGCTGAGAGTCAATGGCTCGCAGAAACGTCGCCCGTTGCGCGTCGTCCACGCCGATGCCCGGGCCTGGCACCGCCCGTTTCCGGCCCCTCAGCGGTGGCCGGCGCCCATTGTGGTGCACGTCATGGAAAACGCTTGACAAACTTGTACAACTCTTTCCATACTGGAGAAGCAAGAGTTTCAATGAAGCAACTGGAGGATTGATGTCGGCAAAACTCACGGACGTCGCAAAGCTGGCGGGAGTCTCGCTGGCCACAGCGTCACGGGCGTTCGGTGACCCGAGCCGGCTTGCTGCCGAGACACGCCAAAAGGTGGTGGATGCCGCCGTTCAACTCGGGTACGACGTGCCGGGACTCACCGGCGCCCGGACCTTCGGCGTGATTGTTCCGGACATTTCCAACGCAGTGTTCGCAGCGCTGATCAAGTCCATACAGGACCAGGCCTGGCACGGCCGGCACCGCATGATACTGGCCGACACCGCCGAGTCCTCGGCCCGGGAGCGTGAGCACCTCGGGTCGTTCGCCGCCGGCGTGGACGGCATCATCCTCTGCTCGCCCAGGCTTCCCTCGGACCAGATCCACCAACTGGCCGGCAACGCACCCCTCGTGGTGATCAACGGTGAAGCGGACCACGCGGCACGGGTGCTCATGGAAGCCGGCGAAGGCCTCCGCCAGGCAGTGGAGCACCTTTATGCGCTGGGGCACCGCAAGATCGCCTACATTCCCGGTCCCGCATCCTCCTGGGCGAACGGACAGCGCATGGCGGCCATCACACGCCTCTGCACCGAGTGGGGCGTCGAGCTGGTCACTGTGGGCAACCAGAACGCCACGGTCGACGGCGGCCTGGCCGCCGCCGCTTCGGTCGTCGCCAGCAGCGCCACCGCCGTCATTGCCTACAACGACCTCGTTGCTATCGGCATGCTCGCCGGCGCCCGCACGCTCGGCTACCACTGCCCCGAAGACATCAGCGTGGTGGGCATCGATGACCTCGACATTGCCGCCGCCGCCGAACCCGGCCTGACATCTGTCCGCGTTCCCATTTACCGCAGCGGTTCCCTCGCACTCGAACTCCTCCTCGAACAGATTGCCGGGAAGCCGACGGCCACCGAGGCGGTCCACCTCAATTCACAGCTCATCGTTCGCGGCTCCACCTTCGCTGCACGCACCGCAGACCACGCGCTCCAAGGAAAACAATCATGAGAATCGTCATCGCCGACCCCAACCTGATGCCCCAGAGGGCCACCTTTGAGGCCGCGCTGCCGCAAGGCACAGTCACGTCCTGGCACGATAGCTGGAATGAACACGCCGTCCTGACCGACCTGAAAGACGCGGACGTTTACGTCGGACCCAAGTTCACCGAGGCCATGGGCGCCGAGGCCCGCAACCTTCGCCTGGTTCACGTCGCCGGCGCTGGATACGACGGCATCGACGCAGATGCACTGCCCGCCGGCGTGGTCTGCGCCAACACGTTCCACCATGAAGGCTCCATCGCCGAGCACATCGCCGCCGTCCTGGTAGCCCTCCGCCGGAACCTTCTCGGCCAGGACGCTGCTCTCCGTTCCGGACTCTGGGCCTCCTCGGTCTACTCACCGGACATCCGGCAGCCAGAGACGCTGCGGGGCGCGGTGGTGACCTTTCTGGGATTCGGCCACATCGGCAGTGCCGCCTGGAACCTCCTCCGGGCCTTCGGCGCCGAAGGTATTGCGATCACCCGAAGCGGTTCGGTGAACGCGCAGGAAGACTCCCTGCGGTGGGCAGGCAACACAGACCGCCTCAACGAAGCACTCAGCGAGTCCGACATTCTCGTCGTCAGCATCCCGCTGACCGCCGAAACGACCTCTCTGATCGGCGCCGCCGAGCTCGATGAACTCGGCCCGGACGGGCAGCTCGTCAATGTCGCACGCGGCCCCGTGGTCGACGAAACCGCGCTCTACGATGCCCTGAAGGACCGGCGGATCGCGGGAGCCGCCGTCGACGTCTGGTACCAATACCCGGACACCGACGGGCGCGGCGAACCCTCCGCCATGCCGTTCAGCCGTCTCGACAACATCATCATGACGCCGCACGCCTCCGGCGTCACAGCGGAAACCTTCCGCGGCCGTGCCCGTGAGATCGCCGACAACATCACCCGCCTGTCCCTGAACCAGCCACTGAAGAATGTAGTGATTTCCCGATGACCCGAAAAATCGTCGACGTCGACGTCCTTGTCACCAGTCCCAGCCGCAACTTCGTCACCCTGAAAATCACCACCGACGATGGCATCGTCGGCTGGGGTGACGCCACCCTCAACGGCCGCGAGCTCTCCGTGGCCAGCTACCTCCGCGACCATCTCGCCCCCGCACTCCTCGGCAGGGATGCCGACCGCATCGAAGACACGTGGCAGTACTTTTACCGTGGCGCTTACTGGCGGCGCGGGCCGGTGACGATGGCCGCCATCGGCGCCATCGACCTGGCCCTGTGGGACATCAAGGGCAAAGCCCTGGATGTCCCGGTCTACCAACTGCTCGGCGGTGCCGCCCGCGACAAGATCCTCACCTACACGCACGCAACCGGCTGGGACCTTCCCGAGCTCCTCGACTCCGTGGAGCAGCGCCGCGAACAGGGCTTCCGGGCAGTCCGCGCCCAGTCCGGTGTTCCGGGCCTGGACAAGGTGTACGGCGTCACCAAGGGTGCTGCCAGCTATGAACCGGCCGGCCGCGGCGCCGGACCGGTTGAGGAAGACTGGGACACCTCCGCCTACCTGCGCCACGCGCCCAAGATCCTCGGCGCGGTGCGCGAGCACGTTGGCCCGGAACTGAAGCTGCTCCACGATGTCCACCACCGGCTCAACCCCACCGAGGCGGCCCGCCTGGCCAGGTCGCTGGAAGATGTGGACCTGTTCTGGCTCGAGGACGTGACCCCGGCCGAAAACCAGCGCCTGCTCCGGACCCTGCGCCAGCAGACCACCATCCCGCTCGCCATCGGCGAGGTGTTCAACACTGTCTGGGACTGTGAACAGCTCATCACCGAACGGCTCATCGACTTCATCCGCACCGCCGTCGTCCACGCCGGAGGCATCTCCCACGTCCGCAAGATCCTCGCCCTGGCGGAGGTCTACCAGATCAAGGGTGCCCCGCATGGTCCCTCGGATGTCTCTCCGATCAACCTTTCGGCTTCGCTGCACCTGGGCCTGGCCACCAGCAACTTCGCGATCCAGGAATACATGGGCTACGACCCCCTGGTCTCGGAAGTATTCCGGTCCAGCTTCCGCTTCGAGGACGGCTACCTCCATCCCGGCGAGGAACCCGGCCTGGGGGTTCACGTGGACGAAGAAGCCGCGGCGCGCTTCCCGTACAAACAGGCGTATCTGCCCATCGCCCGGGAACTCGACGGCTCCATGAAGGACTGGTAACCGTGGCTTCCTCGTCAACGCCCCCGATGTCCGCCAAAACGCCCGGCATTCTGCGGCGTGCTGCCACTCCCGCACCCGGGATCGTGCACCTGGGGCTCGGCAACTTCCACCGTGCCCACCAGGCCGTATACACCGACGCAGCCATCACCTCGAGAGGAGGCGACTGGGGCATCATCGGCGTCTCCAGCCGTTCCTCCGCCATACCGGACGCCATGCACGCCCAGGACATGCTCTACACAGTGGTGGAGATCTCGCCCGAAGGCTCCACGTTCAGCGTCCCACGGGTCCACACGGACGCGTTCGTCGCAGCCCGCAACCCGGACCGTGTCATCGCCGCCATCGGGGACGCCGCCACCCGCATCGTTTCACTGACCGTGACGGAAAACGGCTACAACTACACTCCCGCCACCGGGTCGCTTAACCTGCAGGACCCGGCCGTTCAGCATGACCTCGCCAACTGCATCTCTCCGGGGACGCCCATCGGCCAGATCGTCCGCGGGCTGCAGCGCCGCGCCCGCACACACGCCGAGCCTGTCACCGTCCTCAGCTGCGACAACCTTGCCGACAACGGCCACCATACGCAGCGTCTCGTCCGCGAATTCGCGTCCATGCTGCCTGCGGCGGAGGCCGCCGAAACCCTCGCCTGGATCGACTCCCACGTCAGCTTCCCGTCATCCATGGTGGACAGGATCGTGCCGGCCACCACCGATCAGTACCGCAGGCTCGTGGCCGAACAGCGCGGCTACGCCGACCTCATCCCGGTCCCGGCCGAGCCCTTCACCATGTGGATCGTGGAGGACAACTTCATCGCCGGCCGTCCCGCCTGGGAAGCGGGCGGCGCCGTCTTCTCCAGCGATGTGGCCAGCTACGAACAGCTCAAGGTCCGACTGCTGAATGGCACCCATTCCCTCATCGCGTACCTCGGTGCCCTGTCCGGTGCCGCCACCATTCCGGAGTCCGTCACTCAAACCCACATTGAACTGGCCGCCCGTTCCGTTCTCAAAAACGAATACCTCCCCAGCGTTTCAGTACCGGCCGGGGTGGACGTAGATGCCTACGAGGAACAGCTGTTCTCCCGCTGGCGGAACACGGCCCTGGGCCACCGCACCAGCCAGGTGGGCTCCGACGGATCCGTCAAGCTCCGCCAGCGGATCCCGCTCCCGGCACTGCAAATGCTCGACGACGGGCATATGCCGCAACTGCTGGCACTCACCACGGCAGCCTACCTGTCATGCATCGCACCGCTGGGCGGCTTCAACCCCGGTACGCACGCGGAAGCCATGGAGGATCCGGCACGCCCACTTCTGGCCGGACTCGCTGCCCGCTCCCGCTCCGGCCGGGAGCTCGCCGGGATGGTCCTCGGGGACCACCACCTCCTCGGGGAAGAACTGGCCCAACGTCCCGACTTCATCGAACGCACAGGTCAGCTGATCGACATCATTCACTCCTCCGGACCGCTCGCCGCCATTGCCGACGCCAGCGATCCGTCCCCCCACGCAGCCATCGGGAGCACCCAATGACCACCCAGACCCTCAACACCAGCCACGACGCCGGCTTGCCTGCCGGCACCGAAGCAGCTGTGCTGCACGGAGCCCGCGACCTGCGGATCGAGCACAGACCCCTGAAGGCGCTCGGCGCCAACGACGTCCTGGTCGAGATGCGCTCCGGCGGCATCTGCGGCTCAGACATGCACTATTACGCCGACGGGCGCAACGGCACGAATGAACTCCGCCAGCCGACGGTGCTGGGTCATGAAGGCGCAGGCGTAGTCATCGCGGCGGGAACGGCCGCAAGCATCGCCGCGGGCACCGCCGTCGTCATTGAACCGGCCCTTCCCTGCCGGACGTGTCCCACCTGTCTCTCGGGCCGGTACAACCTCTGCCCGGCCGGCACGTGCTTCGGCTCGCCGCCCACGGACGGGCTCTTTGCCCGCCACGTGGTTGTGCCCGAAGCCGCCCTGCACGAACTGCCCGGCTCCATCCCCGCAGAAATCGGGGCCGCCATCGAGCCGCTGGCCGTTGCCGTGTGGGCGGTCCAGCGTGCCCAGGTTCAAGCCGGCCACCGGGTGCTGATCACGGGAGCCGGTCCCATCGGGCTGCTAGTTGCCCAGGTCGCGGCGGCCAGAGGCGCTTCGGAGATCGTGGTGACGGACGTCAACGGCGACCGACTGGCCGCAGCCGCGAAGTTCGGGGCCACGCGCACGGTGAACACCGTGGCAACCCCACTGGACCTGAAAGGCATGGACCGACTGATCGAGTGCTCCGGCAACGCCCACGCCCTTCACGACGGCATCCTGACCCTGGCGCCGGCAGCCCGGGCCACAGTCGTCGGACAGGCCCGCCCCACGGTGGACGGCATACCGCTCGGGTTCCTCCAGCGCTACGAAATCGATCTGGTGACTGCCTTCCGCTACGCCAACGCTTTCCCGGCCGCGATCGCGCTCGCCTCCGCCGGCACGGTGGACCTCCGGTCCATCATCACGGGCAAATATCCCCTCGCGGCGGCAGCAGAAGCCCTGACGGCCCCGGTCACCGACCCCACCAACCTCAAAATCATCATCACCTACTGAGCTCACAGCACGAGTCCCGCTGGTTGAGCCTGTCGAAACCAAGAAACCGGATCTCGCCAGGCTCGATCACCGCAGGACATCCATTCAAAGGAGTATGGAAATGACCACAGGAAATCCCCAACCCTCTGCAATCGATCAGAGGAAGGTGCGCAAGGCGGCTCTGGCAGGCCTGATCGGCACCACCCTTGAGCTCTACGACTTCGTCATCTACGGCACGGCCTCAGCGCTGGTCTTCAGCAAGCTGTTCTTCCCGAACATTTCGCCCGCGGCCGCCCTGCTCGCCAGCTTCAGCACGTTCGCCGTCGGCTTCCTGTTCCGGCCGCTCGGCGGGATCTTCTTCTCCCACTTCGGAGACCGGCTGGGCCGCAAATGGATTCTTGTGGTCACCCTGCTGCTGATGGGCGGAGCAACCCTGGTGATCGGCCTTCTGCCGACCTTCGAGCAGGTTGGCATCCTCGCACCCATCCTGCTGTGCGTCTGCCGCGCAGCCCAAGGCTTCGGGGCAGGCGCGGAGCAGTCCGGCGGTGCCACACTGCTGACCGAATCAGCAACAGCGGGAACCCGTGGAAAGCTCGCCTCCCTCATCATGGTCGGCGCTGCCGCCGGCACAGCGTTGGGCGCCCTTGTCTGGATCGCAGCCCAGGCGCTGGCCCCCAACGACATGATGACGTGGGGATGGCGTCTCGTCTTCCTTTCGAGCATCTT
The DNA here is from genome assembly GCF_056395245.1 of Arthrobacter sp. 10L430. NCBI lineage: Bacteria > Bacillati > Actinomycetota > Actinomycetes > Micrococcales > Micrococcaceae > Arthrobacter > Arthrobacter sp. 10L430. Next base: position 78,162 of record NZ_JBFTJD010000020.1, read on the forward strand.
CGTGACCATCGCAGCCCTCGTCATCCGGCGCAAGCTGGACGAATCCCCTGTCTTCAAGGAAATCAAGCAGCAGCAGACAGAACCGCCCGCACCACTCAAGGAGGTCATGAAGAACGGCAAGGCGAACGTCCTGCGCGTCATTCTCATGAACTTCGGCGTCAGCACCCAGTCGTACACGATCCAGGTCTTCATGGCGTCCTACCTGATCACCGTGGTGGGAACGGATCCCAAATTCATCCCACAGGTCCTCCTCATCGGGTCACTCTGCGGAGGCTGCGCCGCCGTGGCCTTCGGCATGCTTTCCGACAAGATCGGGCGCCGCCGCGTGGTTTCCATCATCACCGGGGCGCTCATCCTCTTCCCGGCCCCGGCCTTTATGCTTCTCACCACCGGCTCGCCGGTCGCGATCATGCTGGTGATGATCATCGGCTTCATGCTGGCCTGCCAGGGAGTGGTGGGCGTGCACATGAGCTACTTCCCGGAGATCTTCGGCAGCCGCTACCGCTACGCAGGCGTCACGCTGGGTCGTGAGTTCTCGTCGATCATCGGCGGCGGCATCGCCCCCATGGTCTGCGCCGGCCTCCTCGCGGTCTTCAGCAACTCATGGGTTCCGGTGGCCATCTACATGTCCCTGGTCATGGCGGTCAGCTTTATTGCCACCAGGCTCTCCCCCGAGACCCTCAACCGCGACCTGACGGACCCCAACGACGCCGGCCGTGACGGCCTCGCCGCCCCGGCGACCGCCGTCGTGGCTGACTTAGCCGTCACCCGGACCGCCAAGTAGCACCACGGCAAATCCCGACGGCGGCACCAGCCGCCGTCGGGCAGGCCTTCAGCCCGCCACTGCAAAAGTCAGCCGACCACAGCAAAAGGAATTCCCATGCAGCGCCCCGACGATCAAGGCATCCTCACCCGCCCGGCCCCGTCCACCATCCTCAGCGACACCCGTGTGGTGGCCGTACTGCGGGCCCGTCACGCCTCCGATTACGCCCCTGTCATCGAGGCGCTGCAGCGTGGCGGCGTCCTCAGCATCGAGCTGACGCTGAGCACCCCGGGAGTATGGGCTGAACTTCCCCGCCTTCAGGAGCGTTTCGGCGAAAGGTTGGAGATCGGTGTGGGGACAGTGACCGAAGAAACGGACGCAGAAACGGCCCTCGACCTGGGCGCCGCCTACATCGTCACGCCAGTCACCGATCCCGATGTCATCGCAGCATGCGTCCGACGCGGTGTCCCCGTGTATCCCGGAGGCCTGACTCCGACGGAACTGCAGGCCGGCTGGAAGCTGGGCGCCACCGCCGTCAAGGTCTTCCCTGCCTCCACGGTAGGCGCCGGCTACGTCTCCCAACTGCGCGGGCCATTCCCCGATATCCAGGTGATTCCCTCCGGCGGCGTGAATATCGAGGACGTTCCGGGGTGGATCAAGGCAGGAGCCCTCGCCGTCAGCCTCGGCGGCCCCCTCCTCGGAGACGCCTTCCAGGGAGGGGACCTCAAGGAGCTCACAGCTAGGGCGCGGCGCGTGCGTGACCTCGTCGCGCAGACCGCAGAGCTGATGGGTGTGAACCCATGAGCGCCATCCCGGCACCGTACGTGCTCACCTTCGGCGAAACGATGGCCCTGATGCGCGCCGAGCAGGTCGGCCCGCTGGCCCACGCGTCAACCATGAGCCTGGGCATCGGAGGCTCTGAATCCAACGTGGCGATCGGTCTTCAACGCCTCGGCGTACAGAGTGTGTGGTGCGGACGCGTGGGGGCGGACTCGCTCGGCCAGCTCGTTGAGCGCGAAATCCGCGCGGAAGGCGTCGACGTCCGCGTCGCCGTCGATCCTTCCGCCCCTACGGGCCTGATGATCAAGGAACGCCGAACCCCCGCCACACAGCGCGTAACTTACTACCGCGTCGGCAGCGCCGGATCCCGGATCACGCCCGAGGACATCGACGCAGAGCTTATTTCCGAGGCCAGCCTGCTGCATGTCAGCGGAATCACGCCGGCCCTTTCCGGGCAAGCCGAAGCAACCCTCAGATACGCCATCTTGGCGGCACGCGCCGCGGGCGTGCAGGTGTCCTTTGACCTCAACTTCCGCGGCAACCTTTGGTCACCCGAAGGTGCCGGCAGCGTCTTTCGGGACATCATCCCGCTCGCAGACATCGTCTTCGCAGGAGACGACGAAGCAGCGATAGCGGTCGGCGCCGCCGAGCCGGAGGAACTGGCCCGGCGGATAGCCGCCCTCGGGCCCAGCCAGGCTGTCATCAAACTCGGTGCGGAAGGAGCCCTGGCGCTGATCAACGGCCGAGTGTACCGACAGGCGGCAGTCACCGTCGCGGTGGTGGACACCGTCGGCGCCGGCGATGCATTCGTCGCCGGCTACCTGGCCGAACTCATCGGAGACCGCGGCCCCGAGGACAGGCTTCAAACCGCAGCAGCAACCGGCGCCTTTGCCTGCCTTGTGCCCGGAGACTGGGAAGGCTTCCCGCGCCGCAGCGAACTCATGTTGCTCGACGCCAAGGAACCCGTCTCCCGCTAGCATCCCTGGCGGGCAGGACTACCGCCTGACGACGACGTCATCGATGTAGCTGTCTCCCATCTGGCGGGGATGCTCGGCTCCGAATTGAACCTTGCTCAGGCCAGTGGCACCGAAACTCACGTTCTTGGAAAACACGGAGGCGCCGTCAAACAGAATCTGGATCGAGGACTTGGCGCCGTTCGTCCTGACCTGCATCTGGACGCGGTGCCATGTGTTCAGCGGGACGATTGAGGGCTTGAGATTCGTGTACGAAAACGTCCCGTTGGGACTCGTGACCCTCAGCCACAGCTGTCCGGTGCCGTTGTCGCGGAACACATCCGCGATCCGCGTAGCCCCGGAGAAAAACCGCACATAGGGCACGTTGTTCCCCCGAAGGCCGGCCGTGGTGATGTTGACCCACGCGTCTGCGCTGGCCCTCTTGGTTCCCGAGGGCAGCGGGAAGCCGATGTTGGCCACAGATCCGATATCCGCGGTCGCGCGGAGTCTGGCCGAACACGTTCCGGAGTGGGCCTTCGGGCTGGCAACACTCACCGATCCATTGCCCGACCTCGTGGCGATGAACGGGGACAGGGTGTTGCCCTCGAAGGTGGTGGCAGTCAATATCTTGCCCGACGATGTGCTGGTGGGGGCAGCCGTTCCCGGGCGGCAGGTGGCCGCAACAGCGGCGTGTGCTGAACCGAAGATCAGGCTGCCCGACATCAGCAGCCCGAGGCTTCCGACCGCCCCCAGTTTCCGTAGATTGCTCATGGCACATCCTCACTGTGTTGATCCGGCAGTTCCACTCGGGCTAATGCTTGATCCGTGAGCTTGGAAAAACCTTGGAGTTTCCTTGGGGCGCCCCCCTCTCAGGGTCCCCCAATTCGGGGGGGTGAACACGTCAGGCAGCCCCTCCACAGGCGCATGAAAGCAGAGGATAATTGCGCCGAGAGACAGGCCAGCACGGACACCAGGGGGCCCGGATGCATACAGTCCCGCGTATCACGGTGGAGGTCCCGGTTCTCAGCATCGGCTCCGGCCCCTCCGACTATGAGCAACTGGGCAGCTACGTCGAGGGGCTGCGGAGGCAGCAGGGTCTGCACCTGACCCTGCTTCACCTCGGTGTCCTGGAGGACTTTTCCCTGGACGTCGCGGAGTGGACAAAAGACGTCACCAGTTCCGCGGACGCCAGCCGACGGACGGTTGACTGGTTGCAGGGGCTACCGACCCTGGGGGGCTTCTCCGGAAGCGCCGAACAGCTGATCGTGCTCGGCGGCGGCAGCGTGTGTGGACTTGAGGTGGACGTGCCCGAGACGGTACGTGACTATCAGGTCTCCCTCGTGCAGGCACTGCACGAACTGCTGGACGAGCTGCTCGTGGACAATGTTGATGACTTTATCCTTGGCTCACGCGCCCTTGGCTTCAGGTACCCCCGTTGGACACCCCATATTGCCGTGGGCCGCCCACGGACCCGGCGCGGCGGCTCTTGGGAAATTGCACCGCTGGCGGTCGAATTCGGCGAATCACGGATCAGGAACCGCCGGTTCCTGCCGTCCGCGCGGGCCGGATAGGGCGGCCTTCCACGGGATGCGGCCGCGACCTACGCTGGTGGTATGCCCAGACTCAGCGTCAACGGCGTGGATCTCTACTACGAGGAGCAGGGCGAGGCAGCATCGATCCGGATGCTGAGGCGTGGGCACGCGGCCTTCGGCTCAGGGTGCTGGAGCGATCGGCCGGTCAGCCCGGACTGCTCGCGGAGACGGTGTTCCGGGAGGCGCTTGGCGATGCGGCGTGGGAGTCGCTCCCGGATGAGCTCAAACAGACGGTCGCGGGAACCGGCCACGCCGTCCTGGCTGAGATCAATGGCCACGGCATGGACCTGAGTGAGGACGCACTGGAGCTGGACGAGGACGCATTGGCCGGGATCCGACGGCCCACTCTCATCCTGTCCGCCGAGGATTCGCCGGAGGCCTGCAGGTTGGTGAACGCCCGGCTGTCGGGCGCGTTACCCTTTACCCGGACGGTGCTGGTCCCCGGCGGCCGTCTCATCAACCCCGCCCATCCGGCGGTCCTGGACTTCGTGGACCGCATTGCCGCTGCGCCGACACCTGGGCCTAGCCGGGACCTTCGCTCGGCGAACCGGGCCGGACGGGAAAGTGCCCGCGGGCCTCGCCCCCTATCACTGGTCCTATCCTTGGCGGAGCCCTAAGGTGTTGCCGTCGGGATCGCGGAACCATGCACCGCGGGCGGGACCGAGCTGGGCGATGTGGCCGGTTGTGGCAAGCGGCCCTTCAGCGTAGTCCAGGAACTCGACACCCTTGGCAACCAGGTCCTGGATCACGGCCTCGATATCGTCCACTTCGAAGTGGGCAAGCGTATGCTCCGCCGTGACGGGCGGACGCCTGAACACGGAAATCTCGCTGGCGGTCCCGCAGCGGTACCGGACGGCGACGGCGGTCTCCCACAGGAATGTGAGGCCGAGGGTATCGCCATAGAACTTCTTCGCACGCTCGAGGTCCGTGACCGGGACCGTTGCTACCACCATGGTTGCCGTGATCATTCACTGCCTCCTCGTGCCGGCCCGAACCATGGGTGCGGCCGCTCTGTGTTGTGTCGAACCTGTCCGGATGCTACCCCGAATCTCGTCCTGCTCCCCAGACAATCTACGTCTGTACGATGGACTCGATCGGCTTCGGGGAAGTTATTGGATCGGCATGGCGGTGGAGAATCTTCCATTGTCCCTCTTCCAATCGGAAGATCGTCGTCACCCGAAGTGATATCGGCGACGGCTCGGCGGCTCCGCCCACCTTCGCACGCGTTCGTTCGATCTCGAGGATGTAGGCCAAGTCGGTCCCAGTATGCCCGGAGATTCGCTCGAATCGGGTGGGCTCGCCCTCCGCGAGCTGGGATGACGCCCGCTCCATGGTGTTTTCGACCTGGCTCCAGCCCCGTGCGGGCGGCCCGAGCGGATTGGCGAGCGTGACATCATCCAGCCTGGAAAACAGCTGTTTGTTCGGCGCGGGGTCTCCCCTGACGAACGCATCAAGGGCTCGATGATATTGCTCCACGAGCAGATCGAGATCGGATCCTGTCATTGGTTGCTCCAGCCTCGCTTGCGAGCGGACGCCTCCGTGTGGCTGCGGTGTTCGGCCATGGTCGCACCGTTCACCAGGGATGTCTACCGGCCGCGTTGACTCATCGAAGATGCCCGCGTAGCGGTATTCGAAGAATCATTTGAGAATGCCCGCGTAGCGGCGTGTCCGCCGGGGTGGTGTCTGCCGCGTCGGCATTGTGAGCCATGGAGCTTTCGATGAGTGAACGCAGGGCTATCAC